>CAXBHO010000123.1:0-9971 GCA_963975485.1 uncultured Balneola sp.
ATGAATCAAACTAAGAAAAACAAAAACGCTGTCCTATGAACCTAGACCACCACAACTCGATTTGCATGCTTCTTATGTGGCGAAAGAAAAAATGTCGGGCGAAAATTTCTCGAAGTATTTCTTGGTAGCTGAAAAAGTATTAAACGGAGATTATATAAAAGGAATCGAGAACGGTAAAAGTTATTTTGAGCACTTTTCAGATATTGTAACAGACGCATCCAAAGAAGAATACAGAAATAATCACAGGCAATTCGTTGAATATTTTGTGAAAATATCCCGATATAACTTTATTCAGAGTTTAAAAAACGAAGAATAATCTGCAACACTTAACAATTGAAAGGAACTATAGGTAAAAAGGTTGAATATAGATCTGGAACATAGCATAGAGCAATATTTAAGATTCCCGGAAGAACTGTCGGTGACAGAACGTTCTGAGATCGAACTATTGCTCGAAACAAATGTGGAAGCCCAACATATTGCAGAGTGGTTAACAGCGATTTACGATGAGTACGATCAGCTGAACAAACCTGCGTTGATAAAGCTTGCTCCTCAGAAATATAATCCAAAAATATCCGGTCCCATGATACTCGCGGCAATGTCGCCGGAAGCCATTCCGAAAGGGTTAAGCACAAAAGCTACTTTTGCATCTGGAGAACACAAGACGTTGTTGAGAGTGTTAGAGAATACACAACAACATGATTTTCAATTTCATGTACTTTCTAAATATGTTGGAAGTGAAGACAGGGTGCTCATCGAAATCGAGCATTCAGGGGTAGAACTTATTACTGAAAAAGGAGGACTACTTAAGAATATCCAAAACCCGGAATTATCTGATATAAACTGGGATGAAGCTCTTGCTTTGGTCAGAGTTCCATTCAATAGTTGCACATTTACTCCCAAAGATAAACAGCTAAAGGTTTGTGATGAATGTACGGTTTCTGTTAAGGGAAACACTTGCTTCATTCAGATAGTAAATGTAGCGGTTTCACGAGTTTTGGTTGAACAAAAAAATGAAGTCACCCTCTGCTATGCAGAATCTGAAACCCTTGAAATAAAGATAGATCCTGCATTGAGTTTCAGTGTTCATTTATACTCTTGAGCGATGACAGGATTCGATCCATTTCTTGTAGAGCAAAAATTCAATGAAACGGTTCGTATGATTCAGAGTTCGCCCTCCGAGCGAATTCAAATTTCAGGTATTGAACATTTTATAGACGAAGTATGGGAATATCGCATGCAAGTGAGCTCCTATCTGGAGCAATTGCTTCAATATTTACCTGATTTAAGTAATCCTTTGTTACTTGCCGGAATTCATCCTCACAGATTCTCCAAATTTATTCACCATATAGAAACTATTGTTGAGGAATTAAACGATTATGATACAGAACAAAGACTCAGAGAATACAAACAGAGCTTATTGTTACTGAAATCCTGGATTGGAGAAAAGGAATCCGATAATTTAGAAAAGTTAACCGGTTATTATGGAACACTTAAACCGGAATACAAACCCGGAGAAGTTTTAATTCCAGTGGTAGAGGAATTTAAAGGCACCGAAAAACATTCCGGGATCGGAAGGCTCAGAAAGCTTCGGGTGGATATCATTGGGGAAAATAAAAAAGGAGGTTCTGAATTAACTCCGGCATTTGGTGTGATCGGAAAAGACTCCGGTTCATTTTTACAAGGTGTTGTTTCCTCTGCCGAAAAATTACTTGCAGCCAGTAAAAAGGGAAAATACAGAAACTGGAAAGCTACCGCTCATTTAAGTATGAGTCATGCCTGGCACGCAGGCCGATCGGCAAATTTGGCGCTGGCGGCTGCTTTTTTTTGTGAAATGTTGAAAGCCGAAGAAACGGCGGAATTTTTTCGGATGAACCCTGCCGTTTGTATAAGCGGAGATGTAGATGAATTTGGAAACGTGCTTCCGGTAGAAGGTGAAAGCCTGGAATTAAAAACGGAAGCAGCCTTCTTTTTCTGGGTGCAGGTGCTGGTAGTTCCGGCAGCGCAGTTACAGGAAGTTCAACAAGTAGTGGATACTTTGAGAGAGAAATTCCCTAATCGGGAATTGCCACTATTCGGAGTTTCAAAAATAGAAGAGTTGTTTTATGATCGCCGACTCACCATTCACGAAAAGACAGATACCATTGTTCACAACTTCAGGAAAGTCTGGAAACGAAAATTCAGTGTGGCTTCCGTAATTACGGTGTTGGTGTTGTTAGGAGTAATAGCTCGCTTGGTATATGGACCGGTGGATAGGAATCCGACCTATGTGACTTATGAAGGGGAATTTGCTTACATAAGAAATGAAAAGGGTGCAGTTTTGGAATCAATTAACGTTGGGGAAAACTATGTTAAATACTACAATAATAATTCGAAGTCTGAGATAGCTGATCATTTAAAATTCATTGATGTCAATAATGATGGACTAAACGAAATTCTGGAAAACAATACTACAATTGAGCATCCTGATAAAAAGGAGAACTTCATAATCAGGTCAAACAACGGAGATACTTTATTCAATCGTGAGTTTAAACTGGATATTCCATTTGATAAACACCCCTATGTAAAAGAAGGTCTTTTTGGAATTCGAAGGTTTTTAGTTACAGATTTCGATAAAGATGGGACTAATGAGCTACTCATGATTTTATCATACTCAGCTTACTTTTCAAATCTATTAGTAGTTGTTGATATTGAAACTGGGAATATTAATGAAATGTACGTAAATGCTGGTTATTTACGTGATATATATATAACCGATCTTGAGAATGATGGTTTTGATGATATTTTGTTAGCAACAGAATTTAAAGCATATAGAGAGAAAGGATTTATTGTTTTGGATTCGAGATTTATTTCCGGGAAAGGGATACTTGGAGAGCGATATAAAAAATCAGATATTGAGAAAGCAATAGAAAAAGCAGCAATTTTTATTCCTCAAACATTAGTAGGAAAAGTATTATCAAAAGATGATTATAGAAATGGTTTTGAAAAAGGATTTCCTGATTATTTTAGTAATATAGACGAAACAATTTTTACTTTCTTTGTCAAGGATTGGCATGAAAGCAGAGGAGATGGTGCAGGAATTATGTTTGAATTTTACAGTGATTTGAGTGTCCGTTCTGTTGTTTCGCAGGATAGTTATGATATCAAGGCAAAAGAGCTTTTTGATACTGGAAGAATTCCATTTGAGGCAGATGGTCTTTACCTAGATACATATCGCGACTCTCTTCTTTACTGGAACGGAACCGAATTCCAAAGTACGCCCACCCTAAACAAAAAATACCTCGAAGCCGTCGGGGATGATTCTACTTTTTATAAAGATTTTTTCTTTAAGACGGTGGAGTGAATCCCGATATTTATCTCTTGTCATTCCTGTAAGTGTTAGATAATTCGTTGACAGTTTTGATCCGATTAAAATATTGGTGTCATCCTGAACTTGTTTCTCCGAAGGAGTCCTGTGGACAGGATCTTACGAAATGGCTATTAGCTCGGTCATTAAGCTAAATCCAGTTTAGACAGCGATCTTCGATTTCAATTTAGGTTCATATTTCTTGAAGTTAATTTCTAGTAGCTATCTATCTGAAATTAATGTAGAAATTCGATTTGATATGGAGTTGATTATTAACAGAAAGCTATCATAGTCTTTGTTGATTATAAGGGGCTAGCATCAAACTGCGATTCCTCCCAAAGATCCCGTCCAAAGGACTCCTTCGGAGAAACAAGTTCGGGACGACCCTATCGGGATTTTTGAGATGGTTTAATGAATTTTCGTCAACGAATTACATAACATCTACAATTCCGCAGCGAAAGCCGTGCCGAAGTTATTCTTTTGGAAGAATCTGGATATGTATAAAGCACAGTATTTTCGAATTATAATAAACAGTTATAAAGACTCATAAGTTAAAATTCCCCTTCAGCTTGAAGGGGTGTCCGCCAACGGCGGGCGGGGTAGTCGAAGTTGTGTTTCCGGTATAACCGGCCTGTTCGGACACCCCTGACTATTCCGCTGAACGCTTCATAGTCTGTCCCCTCTGGAAGATGGGAACTTTAGGCTGTACTACTTGCGAGCGGAACTCAGGTATTAATATATGTATTGAACAATACTAAACGAAGCAATCTTTATGAAATAGCTTCTAACTTTAAGATTTCTTCGGACCTGAGTTCCCACAAAGTGATGCCTTTGGCAGATTCTAAAACTAGTTCAATAAGCTTTAAACCAACTTACACTAGGAGTCATTCCGAGGAACCGAGGAATCTGCACAGCTAACTAAATATCCCATTTTCAGTAAGACTTGATTGTATTTTTTCACTTCGAAAGCTGAAACAAATAACAATATTCAAATTTCTATTGTTCATTGGTTCCGTGCTCCCAAACGGACACCCCTGACTATTCCGCTGAACGCTTCATAGTCTGTCCCCTCTGGGAGAGGGGAATTTTAAATCATTTGCGAGCGGAATTTGGCAATTAATGTATGTATTGAACAACACTAAGCGAAGCAATCTTCATGAAATAGCTTCTAAATTTAAGATTGCATCGGTCCTGAGTTCTCACAAAGTGATGCCTTTGGCAGATTCTTAAATCATGACTCATTCCATCATTTCGACGAAGGCGGGGGTGATGGATTGATTTATGAAAAGAGATTCAAGTCTTTATCTCAACTCCAACAGCCGTGCATAGCCTTTTTCAAAAAAAAATGAAAATAATTCTCATTCATTTTCTGCAAGTAGCTTTGCTTGCGAGGACATATTACAAAGAACCAGTTTTTCAAGGTTCTAATTAACTAACCAATAATGTCCAATCCTCACTTCTTTGATGGGGAGTGGGGTTTTAAAGTTTGATTAAAATGCGCACTATTTTAATATGCATATGTATTCTGTTGTATAGTTTCGAAGCTTTCTCACAGGCTGATTCAACCTTTTCCGGGATCATTTCAGTTGATACTACTATAACCGGGGAATTAGATATAAACAGTGATATCACAATAAATTCTGGTGTGACACTTACTATACAGCCAGGTACTATACTAAATGTAATGGGTAATTTTGGTATAACTGTAAATGGCGCTATACATGCTGTTGGAGAAGATACTTCTAAAATTACAATCAAATCCTCAGATGGTAATCCGACCTCAGGGGATTGGAAAGGAATAAGTTTTACAAGCCAGAGTGGATTTCCTGTCACGTCTATTAAGAATGTTGAAATACACCATGCGGTAACTGGTATTACACTTAATTCTATTCCATCTGCATATAGCTTAAACTTTGATGCTGTTAAAATAAAGGATGTTTCTAATGACGGGATAAGGATAAACAATAGCCATACAACCATAAATAATATTTCTATTCTCAATTATGGAAGTGATGGGATCTTTGTGGAGGGTTCAAACTCAGAAGTCACGGTTACCGATAGCGAGATTGACCAGCAGTCGTCGTCGTTGGTACGAACGGGGAATGGGGTGTTTGTACATAACCGAGCTGATTTGGAGCTGACTGGCAATACGATAACACGAGCAAATAATGGGGTGTATGTTAGAAATTACACCAGCAGTTCAAACGTACCACCGACCATATCGGCATCTGACAATCAGATTCTTTCTAACAATATAGGAGTTTATGTATACGGCGGTAGTAGTGGGCAGGACTATCCAAGTGTCGAATTCACAGGTAACGATATCCATGGTAATATAAATTGGAACATCAATTTAACATCGGGAAGGGATCCGGCTAATACCCTGTTGAACTTCACCAACAACTGGTGGGGAACGACCGATGCGGTGGAGATAGCAGCCACGATTTATGATGCGAGTTTTACAACTTCTCGAGCATATGTAGATTACCTGCCGATGCGTAATGTGAGTAAAGCAGATTCGAATGGAGTTTCCACAAGTTTAAATTATAAAGCGGGCTGGGTTACCGAAGAGGGGACGTGGACAGGGGATGATATAATAGTAAGTGGAAGAGTGGTAATTCGAGATGGAGGAAGCCTGAATATAGTGGCAGGAACAGAGATTGAATTTGGCCCTCGGGGATATTTGGATGCGCTCAGTAAGCTCACGGTATCGGGAGAAGAAGGAAGCCCGGTGATGATGAGAGGATATGGGAGCAATCCGGCGGTGGGAAGTTGGTCTGGGGTTAACTTAAACGGAGCGGGTTCAGAAGCTTCATCAATTAGATATCTAAAATTAAGCGATGCGACCACAGGGCTGCGCGTATCGGGAACGGGGCTGAATGCGTTGGAGCCAATCAATTTAGTTGGGTTGGAAGTAACAAACACCAGTTCACATGGTATAACGATGAGCAACAGCCGGGTGGAGCTAACCGGGGCAGATTTGGAAGATATTGGTGAAGATGGCGTTGTGATTACCAACTCAGAGGTTACTGCCAGTGGTGTGAACATTCTCAATTATGGAAGTGATGGGATCTTTGTGGAGGGTTCAAACTCAGAAGTCACGGTTACCGATAGCGAGATTGACCAGCAGTCGTCGTCGTTGGTACGAACGGGGAATGGGGTGTTTGTACATAACCGAGCTGATTTGGAGCTGACGGGGAATAGAATTACAAGATGTAGTGTAGGGGTATATGTGTTTAATAACTATATAAGTAATAACTCTGGTAATTATCCACCTATAGTAGTGGCAGCAGGTAATGAAATAATACAGAATAGTGATGGAGTACGCGTAACAGGCCGCCGGGTGTCATATTCACCTTCATCGCCTGTAGATTATCCGTTGGTAGATTTTACGGGCAATGATATATACGGGAATGTAGATTGGAATGTGAACTTAGAAACGGGAACTAATCCCTCAAGTACGTTATTGAACTTTACCAACAACTGGTGGGGAACAGTAGAAAGAGAAGAAATTGATGCTTTGATATATGATTTCAACGATGCAACAAATAGAGCAACAGTTTCCTACCGACCTTTTTTAACTGAAACTTCAGATGTAAGAGGCGTTGCAGATATAAATAAAGATGGAAGAGCAGATGGGTTTGATTTATCCATTCTTGCATCCTCTTTTGGCTTAAGTGAAGGTAATACTGGTTACAAAACAGCAGCAGACATCTATTCAGATTCTCGCATCGATGGATTTGATTTGGCAATTCTTGGAATACACTTTGGAGAATATGGAAGTGGAGGAATTATGGGTAAGATGAATACCAAAAATGATTCTGTTTTTGTGTCACTTACTCCAGATAAGAGTTTTATCACTAAAGGCGATACGGTTACATATAGTTTTGAAGCCAAAGATGCACCTGCTTTATATGCTATAGCAACCACTTTAAACTACGATTCGAGACTGAAAGTTATTGATGTTCTTGATTCCGGTTTTCTTGCTACGGAGAAGGATTATCAAACATCCTTTCTTAACATAAATAACACCGATAAGAAACAATTAACAATCGGTTTGACACGTCTAAACGGAGAAGAGAATAAATTTGCGACCGGAGATGGAAAAATTCTATCCATAAGCTTTGTAGCTGAAGCGGACATTTCAGGTGATTTCGAACTGGAAATTGAAAGTATCGGTTTATTTTCCCCAACAGGATTGCAATATAGTATAGCTAATAATGGAGTAGCTACGAGTATAGAACAGACTTCAGAAATACCAGAAGACTTTACACTTCATCAAAACTATCCGAACCCGTTTAATCCTAGTACTAATATTCAGTTCGAAATACCGGAGGCTTCAAATGTCATATTGAGGGTTTATGATATATTAGGTCGAGAAATCTCGACATTGGTTAATGGCAAAATGAACGCTGGTATTCATAGTATTACTTTTGATGCTTCAAGTTTATCAAGTGGGGTTTACTTATATCAAATTCAAGCGGGTAAAATTTTTGTTACAAAGAAAATGATTTTGCTTAAGTAATTCATGTGTCATAAACCAAATATAAAAGTATCTAGTATATTATTTCTGCTATTGGTTTTACCAAGTGTCTTGTTGCATGCTCAACCCAAAAAAAAGCCATGCACAGTTGTTAGTTGTTCTGGAACCGCTCTTTTTATCGAAAATAATGCATTAAGGTCAGTATTTGTAGTTGCGAAGCCAGTGAAAGACGCGTGGGAATTACTAGAAGTAGCTGAATTGACTTCAAAAGCAATTGAAGAATCGGGTGTACCTTTTCAAGATACAAGAATAGATGGAATATATTCTTTGCAATTGGAGGGAAGGGATATAATTTTTGATTTGAATCCAGTTGATGGAGCAAAAAAAGTATTCTTACTTGGAAAGATTAGTCGAAAACTTCTGAGGGATGCTATTAATAGTCCTTTAATAAATCAATTACAGCAAGGTTCACCAAAAAGATTTTATTCTAAAAATACTATTAGATATTTCGATTTAGTTACAAGTTTTGATGTAAACTTGAGAAGGATTAATCAAAATACAATACTAGGAGATCATTTATTCTTACAAGTCAATAACTTTAATGTTAATTATCCTCAATTTAATAACATTTCTGTTAATCGTTTGTACAGCACGTCGTTAGGAGAGTTATTTATCGGTCATCAATATTACTTTTTGATATACATTAAAATAGGTAATCTAACTATTCCAGCACAGAAAGTTTATTGGTCAGAGTTCATATCTGGTGACTTTGAAATTTTATTAAACTTGCTTGAATATCGATCTTATTTCGATGATATGATGCAAAGTGAAATTTCAGTTGTAGCTGAGATGAGAGAAAGCTACACTTTTAATGATAACCCTGTTGCAAGTCTGATTTATCAATTTGATGAACCCGTTTATGTCGACCCACCACTGATTTCTTCAAAATCTTTCGAAAATAGTATAGAAATCAAATTACAGGAAGATCCAAGAGCTGATAAAAGCGATATTTATAGATTTTCAAGTCTAAATCAAGATCCTAAATTGGTGGAATTAGATTGTGATAACAATATATGTACCGATATAAATATTAATGGGGGAGTTTTATATAGTTACTATGCAATTTCACAAAGTGGTTCAAATGTAAGTTTAGAATCAAATGTGGCTAATGGTATGCCAACTACAGAGTATAAATTTGACTACATCAACTACGATCCAGCTGTATCTGCCTACTCCCAAAGAAGTGTAACAGGTCGAGTTCTAAATGTCTTCACTGATTTACCAGTTGATTTATCAGACGTTGAAGTTACACTCTCAATACCTGATCTAGGCATTGTTTACCCTTCCGTAACGATTGATAGTAATGGTGAATTTGAGGTTCCATATTTAGCTTCAACTCAAATAGGGGTTCATAAAATTAGAGTTGAAGCAAGAATAGGAGAAAATTCAATATTCAGAGAACTTGAGCAGGAAGTAGTTAAAGCAGATGATGATGGAAGAAATTTGAGTATTTCAACCGTTAGTATTAACACTAATGTGATTAATCAATCAGGATCAATTTCTGGAACCATTGGACTTAGAAATGATGGGGAGGTTGCCGAGAGTAATGGTCGGCTAGCTATTGAGTTGCGTTCACAAAATGGAATTGTAAAAGAATCCTCGACAATTAATTTCTCTCTTAGTTCTGGATCAACAAGAAATCAGAGCTTCAATATTCCAATTTCTGAACAAACCACAATTGGTGAGTATCAGTTAATGATAGAGGTTACTAATTCAGAAGGATTAGACGAAAATTCTATAGAAAATATTAAGTACGAAGATATTTATATCTATGATAACCTATTTTCTTCACCCACCTATAAATTAGAACACTTTGAGTTTGATACTGTAGGAAGTATAATAAATACAAGTTCAGGCATACTTGAATTAACAGGTATAAGTTCATCAGGTAGAGTAAAGTTCGAGTTCAAGAGTGATAATACGGGGTTTATAAATGTAGATGAAGATATGAATGAATTTTGGGAGTCAGGTGATCAGGACTTATTACTAGTACCTACATATTCAAACATAAATACTGGAGAAGTTGAAGTATATGTAGTGGTCTAGGAAAATAGGACAGCAAAACAATAAAATGTTAATTTGCTG
>CAXBHO010000124.1:0-9610 GCA_963975485.1 uncultured Balneola sp.
AGCAAATTAACATTTTATTGTTTTGCTGTCCTATTTTCCTAGACCACTACAGTATTCAAAATGAGATAGAATCTTTAAACAATAATTTAAACTTACAGGAAAAGGTATTGGTAATTGGTATCAGTAATAAGGAAAATTATTTTCGAAATTTAGGCTTGAATTATGAATATCTACATTTTACTCATCTAGATGATGTCTATAAAGATAGAATTCCAATAGGCAATCCTTTTAGTTTAGTTTTGGACAAAAATTTTGTTTATGACTTCAATCTTACCAATACAAGCAAACCACATAGTAAAGAAATGAGAAGAGCGTACTATGAATTCTTAAAAGCCTATTTCAAAAAAGAATAAGTTGGTTCTTTCATCATTTTTTGAAGGATCGTACTGTGCGGGAATGTTTTTCAGACTCGTTGTTTCGCTCATTTTAGCAACTAATTAAGAAATTTCTCTTTTTTTAAATGAGTGACATAGCTCTTGAGTTACAAAGTTACAGAGTACTTTGTAACGATCTTACTCTGTCACTTCTTCTACTTAACTCTTTTGCCACAAAAACACAAAATCACTAATTAATTTTGGTGTGTGAATAGTTCAGGTTAAACAAGTGCCAAATATATGAAATGCTAAGGTTAAAATGGTGTGCGAAAAAAGGATAGTAAAAGTATTTGCGGGTTCTCTTTTTTTTTATTATTATCCTATATACGCTTAAAGTTAAGTGTTATAAATACTATAATAAAAAGATAAAACTATGAAGAATAAAATAATAGGTGTATTTAGTTTGATGATTTTGCTCCTGAGCTTAATCATAACACCAAAAGTAGAAGCTTTTGATCCGGGTGATATTATAATTACTTGTGGTTCTGATGAAACTACATGTTTCAGATATGCAGACGATTTTATTGATATAGAAATAATGGGTGGGATTGACGACATTATATTTGAATAACCCAAAGCTAATATTAACTTAAATTCAATGAAGGGATTTATCCCTTCCTTATTATATCTATGAAAACAATACTTACACTAATTATTATAAGCTTGGTTAGCTGTGCATCTAACCTCAAAGCGCAAAAAATTACCCTTGAAAAAGTTAAAGAGTTCAACCTTCCTGATGGATACGATTGTAATTTGCTGGAAGTCGTTCAGGAAGAGATAGTAGTTACTTGCCCACAAGCTTCGGCATTTTACCATTCTATGGATGGAGAAGATTTTAAAGAAGTACAATACAAATATGGGAGAGGACCTGGTGAGTTAGGTAGAGGTCCTTTTGGGATTGGAATCTTGAAAGATTATATCGTCTTTTCAGATCCTGATTTGCAACGGTTGTTTGTCTACGATAAAGTCAAAGAGTCGTTTTTTGTGAGAAATATCAAAGTTGATAGAGGCTTAACTTTTTTGAGTTCTTCTGATTATGACAGCCTTATTTTTATAAGAAATAGAACACTTAATAGTTTGGGCAATCTATACAACTTTTATACACAAAAGTTTTTTAAACCATTTCTTACGAAAGAACCCTTTGAAAATAGTTTTTTAAGGGATGGTCAAGTCGAATTACTGGATAATTTATTATTATTTGGTAGTTTCCATGAAGGGTATGTAAGTATTTGGGATTTAAAAAAGCAGAAGCAAATAGAAAAGTACCAGCTGTTTAAAAATAACGAAACCCGAGAGCGATCTGCTCAAATGAACGGAATGCCAGGGTTCATTCCTCCCAATTCAGAGAATAATATCGAGGGGATAGGTTTATATACAAAGACAGAGGGTGATCAATTCATCATCGTGTTGATAAAATCCAGAACTAACGAATTTGACCTGAACAAGCTGTACGTTTTTGACACCAAGAAAGAGCAATTTGTATCAGAAATAAAACTGGAAGCCGAAGCTAAAGTATTTGAAATGTCGGGGAACTTCGTGTATGTGCACTACGAAGATCTAGACAAACTGGTAAAGTATAAGATGAGCGCTAAATAACGGATGTGCTATGAGTAAAACAATGTACTTGGTTGTGGCCGCTCTAGTCTTGTCAACGGCATTACTTTTTTATAAACTTAATTCAGCGAATACAAGCTTTGAAAATTATATTTTAGAAAGCAAAAAAGTCCGAAACATACATGAATGTTTACATACACAATGTTTTAAAGAGAATTTTCAGCGAAAAGGCGAACTAAATAGCAAGAAATTACTAGCCATAATTCCAGAAAGAGGATGTTATGAATGCAAGGAGAGTTTTAAAGCTGAGTTAATGGACACCCTCAAAAAATTTAAAGACATTGATTTTATAGAACTAAGTGATAGCAACCTAGAAGAAGTTATGACCAATAATCATGTTCAATTTGAACATGTAACGCTAGTAGCAATAGATCGGTATAAGACTCATTATGTATATGAGTATCATCCACAGTTCCCTCAAAAAAAAGCAAAAACTCAAGCACTTTTTACTTTTTTAGATACATTTAATCAGTGAAATATTCTCTAAAAAGCCGATTGTTCAATCTAGTTTGATCGTACTGTGCGGGAATGTTTTTCAGACTCGTTGTTTCGCTCATTTTAGCAACTAATTAAGAAATTTCTCTTTTTTTAAATGAGTGACATAGCTCTTGAGTTACAAAGTTACAGAGTACTTTGTAACGATCTTACTCTGTCACTTCTTCTACTTAACTCTTTTGCCACAAAAACACAAAATCACTAATTAATTTTGGTGTGTGAATAGTTCAGGTTAAACAAGTGCCAAATATATGAAATGATTAGGGTAAGTATCGAGAAGTATTTGAGGTAGAATTTTAATTTGAGATTAATGATTTATTACATATATATGTAAGTGTATTTAAATATGTAACCATACATAAATTTATTTTGCATGAAATTACTATTAACAATAATAGTAATGGTTGTATGCAGTAGTACTCTTTTTTCACAAGTTGAAGAGTACAATGATTTGGTGCTTAGCTTTGACAACGAAACTATTAAATTAGAAAAGGATCTGGCTTATTATTATTTAACAGCTTCTAACGATTTTTTAGCACGGTTTGAAGGTTATACGAAACAAATATATTTTCAAAATCTTAGTGGTGGGGAAATCACAAGATTAAATAAACTACTTTATGGAAAAGGAGCCAATAGAGATGGTATTTATTTCAAGATTGATTTTGATAATGATAAAATAGCTTTTTTAGAAAATTCTTTAAGTCAGCAACAAATAATAGACTTGCCAAAAAATCCATTCCGTTTTGAGAGACCATTTCTTGCAAACTCAGAAGACTTGATTTCTGTTAGAACTTATGAACCATCAATGTTTGTCTTTGATTTAGAAGGCGAACTTAATGATTTCGAATATGATGAAACCAAAATTGAAGCAGAATATGTATTTAATGATTTTGGTAGGGCAACTAATCCGCTTTCAAGGGTCAACATGAAACTAAATGATGCTACTTTAAAAACCAATTCAAACATAATCTATTTAGCCAGAGAAGGCTATACCGAAAAATACCCTGAAAATAACAGGGCATTCTCTATCAATACGATTACGTTAAAAGAGAATACGTAGGAATTTTAGAAACTGGTATTGAAAGCATAGGTAAAATAGCAACTAACAATAAATATATTTTTATCTATGACGACAAGAACTTTAGCATAACAAGAATGGAGTTATGACATCTATGGACAGCCCCCCTAAATAGCCGGACGTGATAATGAATATTCCCCAAGCTACTGCCTTATATGGGTTAAAATGTTTAAGTCAGAAAACAAGTTAAGATAGTCATGAGCAGACCTCGGAAGATTTCCAATCAGTGGCAGCTTTTGTTCATACGCATCAGCGGCATAGCCTGAAGCGGTTAACCAACCAAAACCTAACCAGTATAGTATAACGCCGCTTGGGAAGCGTACAATTTCTGGCTCTCCAGCAGAAAATAAAAATAGAAAAAGGTAAAAGTACTTGTAGCAAAGATCCTCACAAGACGCTTAAAAATCTCCATCCAAAAATTCCAAAAATAGTATATCCGGCTTCATATACGATTAACGATCCTGCGGTTGCGCGGCGGAGCGAGGTTAATTCCAATGACAATCCGGCATACGCACAATCCCGCTTGTTAGTTTACAGGGGATAGTTTTTCGGTTATGTATTCATTCAGGCTTTTTCCTTCCTTTTTTGCGCTAACATATACCTTACGATGAACATCAGAAGGAAGACGAAGCATCAGGCGACCGGAAAAGGGTTTGTCCGGTTTCTCGCCGCGTTGCCGGCAAAAATCCAGATAATCATCAATAGAATCGCAAAAAGCTTGTTCCAATTCCTCTACGCTTTTCCCCTGAAATGTAATCACATCTCGTAAATCCACAACTTCTCCATGAAAAAGACCGGCTTCTTCATCAAACTCAACTTTTCCGTGATATCCTTTATACTTTAACATATCTGCTACATTTTCGATGGTGTTATTCCTGCTTGCTTTAAAAATCGTCGAACAGACTTCAATGCTCCCTTATCTGTTTCTTTCTGAGGGTGTGGACGATGAAAAACCGCTCGTACATCGTTCAATGCAACTCGAATCCTTGACCCTCGTCCTTCACTGAGATCACTACCTAAGGCAGAAAACAAAGATTCGACTTTTTTCCACTCCACATTTGATCTTACCGGATTTTCAAAGACCGCCTGTAAGGTTTTTCGGTGTTTTGAACTCAGTTTCATAGTGTCATTTTACGACACTAAATATTTAAATGCAATATCTGATAGAAATATTTTCCATGTCTTTGATAATGGAAGATAGCGTGTAGGCAAATTAACATTAGAATATCCAACAAAAGTAGATAAATGAAAACCAGACGACATGTTTATAATCTACAGCCAGAAAAATATTGTATTCTATGGTCATATAGTGTTGTTTAATGATATACCAACTACAGAACACAAGAATAATCGAAAATCAATAACGCTTTAAAAAGGGAAGAGCGTTCTCTTTTAGTGAATCAGCAGCCATATTACATCAGGTCACTGAATTTGTTCTTTCCCTGAACAAAGTACTGCCAAATAATAGAAAGATGCAGCTTGCCGGAAAGCTTTTTTGAAGCAGGAGAGACAATACTTCTTCTTTTTTGATGTACTTTAATCCATCCAAAAAAGAAGTGAAGGTGCGCTTTAGCAATAGCACCGAATTCAGCTGGCTTTCCCGAAAAAAGAGACTTATACGCAGCAATTATATCTAAAATTAGCCGTATAGGAAATCGGAAAAGTAATTCAGAAGTAGAGTAATTCTTCCAAAGCATAAATAAGTTGTTCCTGAAGTTATAATATACTTTTCTAGGAGATCCCATTGCTAATGAACCGCCGCCTAAATGGTACACAATACTATATGGTGTGTATATAATCTTGTAACCCAGCCTTTTAGTTCGCCAACACAAATCGATCTCCTCCATATGGAATTCAAAATCTTCATCGAAGCCGTCTAGTTCTACAAAGATGTCTTTTTTAATGGCTAAAGCGGCTCCACTTGCCCAAAAAACCTCAGAAACTTGGTCATATTGACCTTCATCTTGTTCTACCGTTTCAAAAATACGCCCCCGACAAAAAGGGTATCCGTAGTTATCGATGAATCCACCTGTAGCTCCTGCATACTCGAACAACTCAGGTTCTTTAAATGATCGCAATTTAGGCTGTACAGCTCCAGTATTTTCATCTGACTCAAAACATTTATTAATGCCATGCAACCAGTTAGATTCTACTTTAACATCGTTATTCAGAAATAAAAAAATCTCTTTAGAAGCCATTTTAACTGCTCGGTTATTTCCTCCGCAGTATCCATAGTTATCATCAAAAGTAGAGATGATCACTTCTGGAAACTCCTGAGAAACCCACTCAACGGTGCCATCGGTAGAAGCATTGTCGGCGAGAATGATCTCAAAATCCTGATATTCAGTAGCACAAACAGAAGGGAGGAAAGTTTTCAGATGTTCCAATCCGTTCCATGTTACTATGATGACACTAAATCCCTTCAAAGAATGATGTATTTATTATTTTTGTTAGACAATTTTAAGAGCAAAGTTAAAGAAAAAGTTGTTTCTTTGATGCCATTGAAATTTCACTTTGATGATACCAAAAAAGTATGATGAAAATCGGACTTATTTCGGATACCCATAATTATCTGGATCCACAAATAGTAGACTATTTTGCTGATTGCGATGAGATCTGGCATGCAGGAGATTTTGGAAATATTACCATTGCCAATCAATTAGAAGAAGTGGCGCCGCTTGTTGGCGTGTATGGCAATATTGATGGAAAGGATATCAGAAGTAAATATCCGTTGCACCAACGCTTTATGTGTGAAGGAGTTGATGTTTGGATGACGCACATTGGTGGAATTCCGGGTCGTTATTGCCTTCCAATCTGCCAAGAAATGGAAAACAACACGCCTGAACTTTTTATCTGTGGGCATTCACATATCCTGAAAGTAGCTCGCGATCAAAAAAAGGATAAGATGTTATATATGAATCCGGGGGCAGCGGGGCGATACGGATTCCAAACAGAACGAACTATTATGCGCTTTTCTATTAATTCAGGAAAAATCGAAAACGTGGAAGTGATTAATCTAGGGAGTAGGGCAAAGTAATTGAATATAGAATACTTAATATCTGCCATAGGCATGCCTTCGGCACAATATTGAATGTTGAATATCGAACTGCGAACAGCGATTATTGAATAATTAATAATGAATTTTGAGGTGCTTTTAACTTGTTCATAATAGTTACTTTTTCGTATTAATTTTCTTATTTATAGATTTGTAGACTCATTTCATAAATTGATTCGTATGCAAAATCTAACTCTGGCAGTTTTATTTGGTTTTATATTTTTATCTACAATTACAAACTGCTCATCAGATAATTCTAAAAATGATGCCACAGAGAGACTGTTCTATTTGGACGAAGAAATGAGAACCGGTAAAGCGGATGGTGAATTAGAGTATTTACTAGGAAACATCCGCGATATAGAAATTGGTAAAGATGATGTGATGTTTGTTTCCGATAATCAAGCGCCTGTTCTCCGAATGTATGATAAATACGGGGTTTTTATTAAGAACAGCGGAAGGGAAGGACGAGGTCCTGGTGAATATTTATATTTCGGAGGAATGGGGATGTTTCCCGATGGTCGATTAGCGGTGTGGGATCAAAGAAATCGGAGGGTGAATATTTATAATAAAACTGGAGAGTTTTTAAAAAGTACATTATTCGGTGGAGGCATATTTACAGATGAAGTGTTTAAAGTTGGTAATGAAGGTAATTTTTACTTTCTGGGATGGTTTGGAAATACAGAAAGAAGTAAACAACGAAGAAAATATTGGTTAAAAGTAAGTGAAGAAGGCGAAGTAATGGATACTCTGGCCTTTCCTAAACCAATGAATACGAACGAGCTTTCTTTTGTGATTTTTACTTCCATCGGAAATACTTTTCCATTTATAGAAGAACAAATAACTGCTTTAAGTGTTGAAGGATACCTGATAACGGGATTAAATTCTGACTATAATCTGAAATTTCTGTATAGCGATACTCCCAAAGAAAATATAACTAGAGCTAATGAGACCGTTTCTATTCCTTCAGAAGAAAGATCTCAGTGGAGAAAGTTTAAGCAAAGATTTCCAATATCAACAGTTACAATTCCCGATGAGAAACCTGTTTACAAAGAGATTTTTACTGACGCCGACAGCAGAATATGGGTTTGGCGATATACGGAAGCTTGGGAAACAGATAAAGTCAGTGCAAATATAGCTGTTGAAAATGGCTGGTGGGAGCAACCGACTTTCGATGTATTCTTGGAAAACGGAGAATTCTATGGAATTGTTGAATTTCCCTGGAACACAAAGTTCATGGAAGCTAAAGGTGATAAGGTATGGACTTTGCAAACCGGTGAGAAGGGGGAGCAGTATATTGTCAGGTATAAATTAGTTCCAAAAGACTAATGATAACTAATCATAAATTTCATTTCCTTCTTTTGATATTCGTATATTTGTGATGTGAAAAAAGCAATCCACATATTTTTTCTAACCTTTCTGTTTACGCTTTCATCAGCAATACAGACTGGGTATCAGATTCATACTTCTGATACAGTTGAATCGGTTCAAATAGCTCAAAAAGGTTCGAAATCTACTTTTCCAAATGATCGTATTTACGATCCGATTGTTCCTTTTTCAGGTGAAATAAGCTTATCGCTTACAAATATTGTTCCTGAGCCGGTTGTACATGAAAAACTCACGGATGTGTTATCCGGAAAAGACGTTCATAAAACTTGGACGCAAGATAATAGTAAATCTCTCTTATTCACTTCAAAACACATTGTTCGAAGTCTATCAGTAAAGAAACTGATTTTCCCCTTCCATTCATTTCTCTAGATATTATTGACATTCTGAACATCAGAATAAACCCAATATTTTAAAATAATACCGCTTTTAATCCAAGGATCTTTGAACGGTATGTCACTATTTATCTATAATTATACCAAAATGAAATTCGATTTAAGCTCGCTAGTAATCACTGTAATTGCACTATTAGCATTTATTATACCTGTAAGCATTGACCAAAGAAATAAAAGAAAGACTGCTAAAACCTTAAAAAAGTTGAAAGCATACGCAACAAACCAGAAGCTCAATATTGACAAGTCAGATGTTTTTCAACAGACCTATGCACTTGGTTTGGATACCAAATTAAAAAAGTTGATCTACTTAAAAAATGATGGAAATGAGTTTGTTGAAGACCTCTATGATTTAACCGAATTTTCAAAATGTAGGTTATATCAGCCCGATGTTGACGATAAAAGCTCGGAATTTTGGAAAGTCAGCTATTTAAGACTTCAATATATGAATCCAAAAGCGCAACCTTTAGATCTTGAGATTTATAAAGTGAAGGAGAATTTATCGTACACAGAGGAAGAGGCGATGGCAAAAAAGATGGTTAAATCTATCAACTATATGTTATTGTAAATAAAGAGGCATCAATTCGTTGATGCCTCTTTATAAAAATGTTGCTCTTTTTTCAATCATCCTTGCTTGAAAGCAAAGCCCATGCGGTAGCGCCTGCAATTACTGCAACTCCACCTAAAACCAAACCAATATTTAAATCTCGTTGGATGCGTTCGGCTTTTGATAAGTAATCAGAACCAACGCCATTTTTTGCTATTGTACGTTCAATTTTTTCGATTCTATTTTCTACTTCCTGAATTGTTTTCTCTTTTAAACTCATGTGTAAATATTAAATGATAAATTTTCTTGTTCTAGTATGTGTAACAAGGAAATAGAGGGATGAGTTTCAATTATTAATTTTAAGAATGTCATTGGATGAATTGTAAATTTAATTCAGTGGGTTCATGGTTTAAATGTTTCCATTCCCAGTCTGTCGGATTACCCATCTGACCGAACTTTGAGAATTGAGATTAGCGGGATTTGTTTCTCCAACTTCATTCCATCAGCCGTATTTCATCTGATAGATGGATGAGCCGTTTGTAAAGTTTTAGCTAATTCCATCATTTTGCTGAAAGTGGGCGATGGAGTGTACCCATTGTCATTGCGGACGCAGAACAAACAATCCAGCTAGGTTATTTTGAAGAGAAAGATATCGTACAACTCTGACTTGGA
>CAXBHO010000125.1:0-9609 GCA_963975485.1 uncultured Balneola sp.
CCGGGGAGGTCAGTTCTCTCGTCAATCCCAACCCAATTCCATCAGACGACAAATTCGTCAGATGGATAAGTAGTTTAATAATTTTATCCTACACAAACGCAGGGATAAATCCCATGCTAGCTTATGCACGAGTTTTGATTAAGAATATAAGCTAGTAAGGACTTTAGTCCTGATCTTATAGGTTGTGATTTTTAAACTACCTGCCATATTCGTGATTCAATATTCTTCTATCTCTCCAATAGGCTTTGGAATTGCAACAAAAAAGTAGACGGTGAGTTAAGACACTCATGCGGCTTGGTTGTGTGTTAAGGTTTGCTCGACCTGCATCGGGCTTCGGTAGTCCAGAGCCGAGTGCAAGCGTTTTACCCTCGTTCGGTAGCTCCGCTGCGGAATGATAGTCAGGAGCTCCTGCTCGGAATAATTCGGGATAAAATTCTATTTCTCCATCCGTTTTGACCGGGATAACATAGGGAGCAAGAGCTCCCTATGTAGGGGTATTCCACGGCTGCCCGCCTTCCAAAGTACATGTACGCCGGTCGGGCAGGAATGACTTTTCAACACTCTTTTTGTTCTATGTTAGAAGCTACCGAGGGCATCACTTTGCGGGAACTCAGGTTATTAGACGAAATAGTCATCGAGAACTTGCCATAGCTATGTTAGTCGCATGTATATGCTAACACGAAGATGCGGTTACCGATACCACTTTTTTAGTGTTTCTTGAGCCTAGCAATTATGCTATCCCTTAAAAAAGAGGAATCATGAAAAAGCAAATGTTATTAATCACTCTTTTTAGTTTAGTAACCGGAATTGGAACTGTGACAGCACAAAAGGGCATTACGTTTCAGGTAAGTTATAATTCTGATTACAGCCCAAGAAGCTATGCAAACAAAGACATTCGTGAATACCATGCTTTTCAAAGAGATGTAATTGATTTTTCTAAAGCAGTGAATCGTGATAAAGTCAGAAAAGCCAGAAGAATCAAAAAAGAACTTCTCAAAAGAATGAGAAATGAAATTAAAGACACACAACAAAAAATAAGGTATGTAGAAAGAGAATTGGATTATCCTTTCAGAGATGAATTGAATAAGAAGGGAAGAAGATTGAATGCATATAGTAAAAGAAGTGGTAATAGAAGTAATGAGGAATTAAGATACTTGAGGTATTTAGAAAAACAATTTGCAAGTCAAAAAAAAATCCTTCATAGGTTGGAACGCATGAATCTAGGTGGAGGGAGAGAGTTTTTCTACCAGGCTCGTCAGCACGAAATTCTAATACAGGATTTTGAAGCAACGTTAAAAGCTGATATCAACTTCTCTTTTAAAGAATATCGCAATCGAAACCGAAGAAATTACTAGTGTCGTTAATGGTTAATTGGTTTAGCCGTTATTCATACCAAAAGATGCTGAATTTAACTCATCTTACCGATTAACCGCCAAAGGCGTGCCTGCGGCAGAATAACCAATAACTTATACAGAATTATACGCAAAGCTGATAACTAAATTATTGCTCTATTTTCTTTATGGAAAACACTAGCCAGGAAAGGAGTTGTCAGCAATGACAGCTCCTTTTTTATGTTACGTCTCTGATATCTTTGTTTTTAGAAAATACAGAACGGGCAAATGGACAAAGCGGTAGTATTTTCAAATTATGCTCACGAGCAAAATCAACAGCATGCAAAACAAGTTTTTTACCTAAGCTTTCACCACGATGTTTATCAGATACATCGGTATGATCAAGAATAATGCGTTCGGTTCCTGCTTTAGAATAGGTTAGCTCAGCAATTCTTTGATCATCTTTAAGAATATAAAAAGCGCCTTTTGTTTCAGTTTCTTCGTGTTGTATTTTCATCATCATTCATACCAATTCAAATTTAAATAATTATAGAATCTACTAAATGAATATCAGAATTATCCTATTACTAAGTGTTACGTTTTGCTTTTTGATAAGTGGGAACACTCAATCTCAATCAACTAAGAAAGTTGAGCTGAAAAAATTTAAACGTATCGATAAACCTGCAAGAGAAGAAGTCTCAGGTATAATCAAGGATACTAGATTCGATGGGGTTTTATGGGTACATGGAGATTCCGGTACCAAGAACAAAGTGTATCCTATTAATTTTGAAGGAGAGTTGTTGCCCAACAAAGATTCAAAAGGTTTAGAATTAGATGGAATTAAAAACAGAGACTGGGAAGACATAAGTATTGATGAAAACGGGAATCTATATATAGCCGATGTTGGAAATAATTGCAGTTGCAGAACAGATCAATCAATCATCTTTTTAAACAATCCTTTAGCCGTTACTCAGCATTCTGAAGATTATACGGTGTATAAAATATCGTATGAAAAACCGGACGGATTCCTATACAGGTTTCTGAATTATTCCATGGATGTTGAAGCTTTGTTTTTAAAGGAAGGCACGGTATATGCGATAACAAAACGATTTAATGGAAATAGTACAAAGCTTTTTAAACTGGAAAGCCTTGACAAGAATAAAAATAATGAGTTCAAACTTGTACAAACCAACGACTTTGATGATGAGGTAACAGCTGCTGATTATGCTTTCGGTAAACTAGCAGTGTTAACATATAAATCGTTATGGATATTTAAGGATGATGAAACGGAAGACATGTTTGATGGAGATATCACTCGTTATACATTCGATGCTGAACAGGTGGAAAGTGTAACGTTCTTAGATTCTACCACCGTTCTAATAGCTGAAGAAAATGGAGAGCTCTATAAAATTAAACTCAACTAAGACAATTTGAATTCTGGATTATTCAGCTTCTGTTGTTCAGCATAAGAAAGATTTAATGAGTCAATCATTTCCTGTTTTTTAGGGAATACTCTTATCATTTGAATAAGACTTAAAACTGCTACAACAGGAAAAAAGATATGAGTGTTTATCATCAAGAAAACCATTGCAAGCAGTGCAGATACCTCCAAAGTAAACGCTTGTATTAGTTTAGATTCTCTATACATAGATAGTTTTTTGGGAAAACTGAGTTCATTTTGAACAGCCGTTGTTTTTCTTTTGAACACAGCATTGCCTACATAACTCATAACAATAAACAACGCTAAACTTGCTATAATAAAGTAAATTGTTAGCTCTTTATCAAAATCCCCGAGGGGTAAAAAATCCATAAAAAAGAGAGCCAGTAAAACCAATCCCAAATTGATTACTCCAAGTATAAAAGCACCAAATAAAATCTTTGACGCTTTAAAATAACCGCCTATGGTGTTGTCTTGCTTAGTTTGATTCATGATGGATTTCTGTCAAACTTATCCCAGTTGGGTTTTCGTTTTTCAAGAAATGCATTTTTACCTTCTTCCGCTTCATCGGTCATATAAGCTAAACGAGTTGCTTCTCCAGCAAAAATCTGCTGTCCTATCAAGCCGTCATCTATCATGTTGAATGCGAATTTTATCATTTTTATAGCGGTTGGACTTTTCCCTAAGATTTCCTGAGCCCAATCATAAGCAGTGGCTTCCAATTCTTCATGAGGAATCACCGCATTTACCATTCCCATTTCAAAAGCCTCTTGTGCTGAATAGTTTCTTCCCAGAAAGAAAATTTCTCTAGCTCTTTTTTGGCCAACTTGTCGGGCCAGCAGGGCGGAGCCAAATCCTCCGTCAAAACTGGCAACATCAGCATCTGTTTGTTTGAAAATAGCGTGCTCCTTACTTGCTAGCGTTAGATCGCAAGTAACATGTAAGCTGTGGCCACCACCAACAGCCCAGCCCGGCACAACAGCAATTATAACTTTTGGTATGAAGCGGATCAATCGCTGAAGCTCTAAAACATTAAGCCGATTAATTCCATCACCCGCTTTATATCCTGTTTTAGAGCGAACATTTTGATCTCCACCGGAGCAAAAAGAATATTTTCCATCTTTTGAGGAAGGACCTTCGGCGCTGAGTAAAACTACTCCGATGTTATTGTCTTCTTTTGCATCCGAAAACGCTTCATACATTTCAAAAAGAGTTTTTGGTCTGAAAGCATTTCTAACATCTGGTCTGTTAAAAGCGATTCTGGCAACGCTATTTAGTTTTTTGTAGGTAATATCTTCGTATTCTTTAACAGTTTTCCAATTCATGGTAGCGTATTAGTTTGGATGAACTTCTTAATAATTTCTATAAATTTTTCAGGCTGATCTAAATGTACTCGATGATTTGCACTTTCAAAAACCTCAAGAGAAGAAGAACTGATCCGATTTTGCATTGTGCTCATGATATTTATGAATTTTTGGTCTTTTTTACCTGCAATAAGTTGAACGGGCATTTTTAGCAGGTTCAGTTTTTTTTTACAGCACGGCATGCTTCCGGTACCAAACCCCAATAAGGAGTTGCTTATCCAAAGTGGGTTTTGAGCTCGCTGAACTTGCTCAATCTCTGACTGTTGTTTTTCAGCAAGTTTAGGAGAATCAAAAATGGGTAATTTCTTCCATTCATCAATAAATTGATCAAAATTTCCGAGAATGGAATCCGCCCTTTGTCCATCTAAAGCTTGCCTGGCTTGACGTTCTTGTTCATTCTCGATTCCAAATGTTGTGCTTTCAAGTATTAATCCTTGAATCAAATCCGAACGTTGTAAAGCAATTTGGAGTGCTAATCTTCCGCCCATACTATATCCATGCAGAAATATGGGATACCGAAATTGTTCTGAAATTAGTTTTACGATATCAGCGGTTTGTTCTTTTGCTGCAAATCTATAATGCATTTCGGAACCTTCGGTTTTCCCATGCCCAAGCAGATCAATTGTGATGGGATTACAGAAGGACGACAAAGAGGAGAGATGAGTTTTGAAAGATTCAGAGCTTCCTAAAAAACCATGCAGTAAAACCAGATAGGGTAATTCTTCTTTTTGTTGATGGATTTCGTAAAAATATTCAATGCCTCTAATTTTAATCTTCATCTTTGGAAGATAACGAGAAATTCCAAAGCTTGTGGCGCTCAATCATAGAGTCGTCAGCATCAGTGATACACTCAATTACATGAATGCCGGGCTTATTGATATAATTTTCAAATGCCGGTGCAAATTGTTCCGGTTTTGAAACTAGGGTATGATCGATATGATACCCTCTACATAGTGAAACAATGCGTACATCCTGAGGAGTTTCAAAGAATTCACTATGTTTTTGTTTGAACTTATAAACAGGAAGCATTCTGAATATTGTTCCACCTCCATTATTCAATAACACAATAACAAGAGGATTTGTAATAGTACGAGCGCTCAGCAAAGCATTTATATCATGTAGAAATGCAATATCTCCGATGAAAAGTACGCCGGTTTTATTCAATACTGAACTGATTCCAATTGTTGTAGAAATAATCCCATCAATTCCGGAAGCGCCCCGATTCACGTAGATTTCTTGTCCCGAGAAATCAGTAAACAAAGCTAAATCTCTAATCGGAAAAGAATTAGAGAGCATGGTAAAACTCTTTTTTGGGATGAGTTCTCCAGCCTCTTTAAAAATATACCCATCTGTAAGAGGTGTATTTGGATGTATTTGATCCACAAGAAACGAAGCATAATTCTTTGATATTTTTTTCCACGAACTGAGCCACTTAGAACCAGCATTTCCACTCACATCAGGAATAGAAAGCGAACTTTTTAAATGAATTACGCGGTCAGCGGGAGTATCTCCATCATTTGGAAACCTACGATTGGCAAAACTAATTTGATGGGCTTTTTTATTCTCTGCCAGTAATTGTTGTACACCTTTTGATACCGGAAATGAACCTGCTCGAATGATAAGATCGGGTGTTAACTTTTCTCTGTACTCAGGATCTTTGAGAAAACCTGAAACCCCGGAAATTACGTGACGTGAATTTGGAATATTTGATCCCGGCTCTGCAATTATAGGAGCTGATAAAGCTCGTGCCAGAGGAGTGATATAACTAAGATCTGTTCCAGCTGAATTTGCACCGACAATAATCAGCGGTTTTTCTGCTGAAATTAATTGAGACCAAAATTTTTCGCCTAGTTCGGTTGTAGGGATTTCTTGCGAATAATCTGTCTGAGATCGTTTGGAATGATTTTGGTTCTCTGCTTCAATTTTTTTTAAGAAATCTGCCTCGGGCTCAAAAGGCTTATCAAAAGCAAAATTTAAATGAGAAACGCCTTTGTATTCCACAGAATTTAGAACGGCCTGTCTGGCTAGAACTTCTACTCTTTCTTGTTTTTGAAGGTTAGCTTGAGGTTCTCCAACTTCATGAAAAAATACAGGTTGGTCTCCAAAAATCTTAATCTGATCCATCGTTTGGGAAGCACCGATTGCTCTTAAATGAGGAGGGCGATCTGCACTTGCAACGATTAAGGAAATACCTGAGTTGGTTGCTTCAAAAACAGCAGGAGCGTAGTTTGCTAATGCCGTTCCGGAAGTACAAACCAAAACACTAGGAATTCCGGAAGCTTTTGCTTGCCCTAATGCAACGAAAGCAGCAGAGCGTTCATCAACAGCAATTGTTTTGTGAATACCTGGATGAGCAGAAAAAGCAAGTGTTAATGGTGTAGATCTGGAGCCGGGAGATACTACTACGTTTCGAACTCCTTCAACAAAAAGAGAGCGCACAAAAAGAGTACTCCAATAAAAAGCTAAATTCTGAGGATCATTTTCTTGCATATTCTAATGCCGAGAGCATTGGTATAAATTTAAGATTAGTTTCTTCCCATTCTTTTAATGGATCAGATCCTTCAACAATACCACATCCTGCGAAAAAATTAACTTCATCTTTTTTGATTAATCCGCTTCTGATAGCAACTACAAATTCTCCATCTCCATTAGCATTTATCCAGCCAATTGGCGATGCGTACCAACCTCTGTCAAAATCTTCAAACTTTGAAATATAAGGAACAGCCGTTTCTCTTGGAAACCCGCCTACAGCAGGAGTAGGGTGTAGATTTTGTAAAACTTCAGTCTTTGAAACTCCATCTTTAATGTGAGCTCTGATCGGGGTATATAAATGCTGAACATTGGTAAGTTTTTTTATAGAGGGAAACTTCGGTAGTTCAATAGAATCAGAATATTGCTTTAAGTTTTTCTGAATTGCATTAATTACAAAATCGTGTTCGTTGCGATCTTTTTTACTATCCATCAAATCTGCTTCAAGCCGAGCATCTTCAGAAGCGGTTTTTCCTCTGGGTGTACTTCCTGCCAATCCTTCAGTGAGAATGTAATCTTTATTGAAAGAAGCTAAGCGTTCAGGGGTACAACCAATAAAACTTGAATGCTCATTTTGCCGAATTAAGAAAGAATAACAATCGGGATATTGATGTCGTAACCGATTAAGAATATGAGTATCGCATACTTCGTGATCTAGTTTGATGAGGAGCTTTCGAGCCAGTACAATCTTTTCATATTTATCCTGAGCAATATCACTGGTAGCTTGATCAACAGCATATTTCCAGTTGAAGAAATCTCTCGAATTTTCATCAGGCACAACAATTGAGTGTGTGTTTGTGAACTCAGTACCCACTTCATAACCTTCTGTTGAACAAAGTTCATTTATTTTATCTAAACACTTATAAATAGAATTGGCTAAACTTTGTTGAGTATCTTTGCTTCTAATTTCAAAAGTGATGGTAAGTAATGTGAGAGAGCCATTTCTGATAATTGACCATTTAGGCAGAGTGAATGAAGCAGAGCCAAAATCTGACCATGTTTTGCCAACATTATGATCGTAAAACGAAAACCCGCCGAATAAATGTGGGGCTGTTTTAGAATGAGATAGCTTTGAATAATGAAATATTCTATTAATTAATTCTTTTCCGGAATTTGAAGCATCCTTAAATCTGGATCTTCCGGTTGTTTTGATTCTGGAAACTTCACCGGCTGCAGCTATTGAAAAATCATCAGATGGTTTTTCCCAATAATATTCAAAAGAATCTTTATCAGGATTTTGCTCAATTACCGCTAGTGTATCTACTTTTTGAATGGGAAATGAAACCGAAAAGAATGAGGTTTTTTGTTCTTCAAACTGAACAAGAGCTTGTTCAATTTGAGATGCTAATTCTTCCTTGCTTATCTGATAATCAAATAATTCTGTAAGAGAATGATCCTGTAATCGGTTTTGAGGCATATATGCCTTTCAGGAATTAACTTTCAATTTAAATTGAAAATAAGAATAGCTAAGGAAATTCCCAAGAAATAGAACTAGTTAATTACATGAAATTGATCGAATCAATAAAATAGGCTATTGAGCGTCGTCATCATCACCTGAAGCAAATGGATTTTTTATCCCATAGTCATTTAAATCGTATTCAGCCAATTCAAAGAAATACTCCCAGGCAGCTTCACTTTTTCCGTTTTCATCTACCCAAGTTGGATGGCTTTGTTTGATAAGTCCAACAGCTCTTTTAGCATATTTAAGGCGCTCTTGGTCGTCTTTAATTCGAGGTAGGGCGGCAATCATTAGATCTAAATTGTAGCCGCAATCAAAGTCTTTAGGTTTTTTCTGGTTGATGAACATGATAGATATTAAATAATTTCGTTATCCTAAACGTATGAATAATATCAATTCTTTGAAACGCTTATTTATGAACAGATTTGTAATTGTATTTCTTATCACAGGGCTTTCTGCTTCGATTAACGCTCAAGAAATTGATAGCTCTATTGTGAAAGCTAAGAATTCTATTCACTTTGAAATACTTGGTCATGGAGGGCTTTATTCGCTTAATTATGAGAGAATATTAGAATCGAAATCTGTGCTAAGAGGTGGGCTTTCATATATGAACTCTTCTTCAGGTGATTTTATATCATTTAATTATATTTCAATTCCACTATCTATTTCTAAGTTACTTTCTACTGATAGAGATTCTTTTTTTGAGATTGGATTTTTTACCTCAGCTTTTTATGAATTTGATGGTTATGGGTTTAATGCTTGGATGGGCCCCAGTTTTGGTTTCAGAGAGCAAGATCTTTTCGAATCAAGGAGAATGGTTAGATTTTTTGCAGCGCCATTTTACATATTAGGTGGCGAGAATGAATTTGGATTAACAGGCGGCTTAGCTTTTGGAGCCGGGTTTTGAATGAGATATAATGAGCTTTTGAAACTGGTAAATTAGCTTATTGATGGACATATACTTTTTAAAGTATTTTTTTTTGTATTCTTATCTAAGCAACAAAGATACAAAGAATTAGATTCAGTATTGGGAGTGAAAGGTGATTAAGAGATTAAGTGAGAGGAGATAGGAAAAGGTAATTTATAATTTTGCTCGCTCCCCCAAACTAGCGCAAACCTCTCGCTTGTGTGTTTGGCTAGCTTTAGCTATTTAGTCGTCCAAGCGCGACGCTACACTAGTGTCATGTCATTGCTGAAATGTCGTCAGATAGGGGGCTGAAATTTCACCAATAGACAGGACAGCCTTTGGCCGCTCCATCACCCTGCCTTCGCCGAAACATGGCATCTATAGAGAGTTTTATTAGATAGGCTTCGTGCAGGCCGGCTCTTTTTTCAATCAGGCATGGCAGGTCTGTTCCGGCTGAGCCGAAGGATGGAACTACAATCATAGAGTATCGTTGCCAAAACAATATCGTATCCTCATCGAATCGTCGGACCACTTCTTGTCCTGATTCTAACCAATAAATCAGGTTCAGTGGTCAGACGAAT
>CAXBHO010000126.1:0-9579 GCA_963975485.1 uncultured Balneola sp.
ATCCTTCGGCTCAGCCGGAACAGACCTGCCATGCCTGATTGAAAAGCAAGCCGGCCTGCCTGCACGAAGCCTATTTAACAAAACTCTCTATAGATGCCACGTTTCGGCGAAGGCAGGGTGATGGAGCGGCCAAAGGCTGCCCTGTCTATTGGTTAAATTTCAGCCCCCTATCTGACGACATCTGAACATTGACTTGACACTAGTTATGGGGCTATTCTTTGGCCAGCAATGGGAATACAGATTGACGCCCTTCATTTATTAGACTATGCAAGGCAAAACTTAATACATGTTCCTAATCATGAATTAGTAGAACTTTATTATTTAGAAGGTTATGAATATCCAGGAATTAAATTTAGAACAGATTCAACTTAATATCAGCATTATAACAAGGCGCATCAACTGGTACACGGACGTGCCGCTGGTTTCCGGAATTGCTTGTTTTAAAATTTTAGCAGTTAATTAAGTCATAATCTCCGCACCCGTTATGCACTGGGTCGTTAGTTGCAATAATCGTCTATTTTTCATAGTTTTATTTTGTAACTAAATTAAACTCATTCGTCATGGCTACAAATATTACAATCCGAGATATCCCCGACGAAGTGTATGCAAAAATTAAAAAACAGGCCGAACTGCATCACCGAAGTATTAACAGTGAAGTGATCGTCTATTTGAAAAAGTTAGCCCAAAGTAATCGTCGAGATCCTGATCAAGTTATAAGTCGTGCCAAAAAACTTAAACTAAAAGCGAAGGGCACTCTCTCTATGGATGAAATTCAACAAGCCATTGATCAAGGGCGTCCATGATTGTTGTCGATACTAATGTGATTGCCAGCATGTGGGTACCAAACGATATGGATGAATGGGTTTATAAGGTACTTAAGAAAGATGATGATTGGGTTGCCCCTCTTCTCTGGCGATCTGAATTTAGAAATGTATTATCGATATATCTCCGGAAAGATATTGTAGAATTCTCGGTTGTCTTGCAGGCAACAGAAGAAGCCGAACAACTAATGGATGCCAATGAATTCGAAGTAAACTCAACACAGGTTATGAGTCTTGTTTCAGATTCTTCATGTTCAGCATATGATTGTGAATTCGTAGCATTAGCTGACGATTTAAATGTGCCATTAGTAACATTTGTCAAAAAGATTCTCCGTGAATTTCCTAACATCGGTATCCATCCTGAAGAATTTGCTCCATAAATTAATAAAAGCATTAACTCCTGAAGGGTTTGGAAAGGAATCATACCATTATCCGTATTTTTTGAGCAAATGAAAAAGGCTCCGACGCTGAGCGTTCGGAGCCAGAGTAAAACTTACCCAACCAACTTTTCCTCGTCATGTAGCTCCGCTGCATGATGCTAATTTGGAAGCTCTGCTTCCATTGAGGCGAAGCCTCAAATAAGGCATTCCGAACGAGACCAAAATTCTTTTAAGTCTTTAACGGATGTGGTGACTTATCCCAAAGGGTATTGCAGGATTTATTATAAATATCTCGTAACTAACTTTTCCTCACAGATCGTTTCCAAGAGATTACCTGAGATGATTTTGAAATATAACTCCCAACTTCATTATTGTGCCGAAGGCATGCCTATGGCAGATATTCGTTATTCAACTGTTCTCCCATCTGCAAATCTAACCTATTACTTAACCCCTCATTTTAACCAGGATTGAAAAAGGATTTGCTCGATTCTCAGGATTTATTTTGGGCTAAATAACTCTTCCAGAGTTATAGCTTCTCAAATTCAATATTTGCTTCTTATCCAACTCTGGAAGAGTTTGGAAATGGCTTGCTCAACGATATCAGCTGTTTGGGTGTTTACTCCTCACTGAGTACTTCATCATTAAATATTCCTTGTTCAATATTCGATATTCCCTCAGCTTTCTGCCAAAATCTCCATAAACCGTGCAGAAGTTTTAATTCCACGATGGAAGTCCTTTAGCGAGAATTTTTCGTTTGGAGAGTGAATGGCATCGCTGGTAACACCAAAACCCATCAATATAGATTCTGCACCAAGTACGCGTTTAAAATCGGCAACGATGGGAATAGAACCACCTTCACGAGAGAAGAGTACTTCTTTTTCAAATACATCTTCAAAAGCTTGTGCTGCTGCTTTCAAGCCGTAGAATGTAAGATCGGTTGTTGAAGGATGTCCGCCGTGATGCTCCGTTACTTTTACTTTTACCGTATCTGGAGCCAATGAATTGAAATATTCGGTGAATAACTTCGCAATTTCTTTCGGGTGCTGCCCCTGAACCAACCGCATACTGATTTTTGCATTCCCTTTAGAGGGCAGCACTGTTTTTGCACCTTCTTTGGTGTATCCGCCCCAAATTCCATTTACATCTAAACTTGGTCTGGCGGAAGCTCTTTCATGTGTCGTATATCCTTTTTCACCATGAACTGCATCAATATCCAATGATTTCTTGTATTCCTCTTCATCAAAAGGAAGAGTAGCTGAAGCTTTACGCTCCGCTTCGGTGAGATCGATCACTTTATCATAAAATCCGGGAATTTGGATCACACCATCTTCGTCTTTCAACTTGGCGATCATTTCACACAATACATTCAACGGGTTTTCAACCGCGCCGCCATACACACCGGAATGCAGATCGCGATTTGGCCCAACTACTTCCACTTCCATATATGCCAATCCGCGTAAACCGTACGTGATGGACGGCTTGTCTTTTCCGAACATTGAAGTATCAGAAATTAACACCATATCGCAATTAAGCATCTCTTTGTGCTTAGTAATGAACGGAACCAAATTCGGCGAGCCAATTTCTTCTTCTCCTTCTAAAATGAACTTCACATTTACCGGAATTTCCTGTCCTGTTTTCCGAAAAGATTCAATCGCTTTCACATGCGTATAAGACTGACCTTTGTCATCACTTGCACCACGGGCATATACATTTCCATTTTTCACAACGGGTTCAAAAGCTGGTGAATCCCACAACTCATCAGGATCGGAAGGTTGAACATCATAATGTCCGTAAACCAACACGGTTGGTTTGTCATCATGCGGACAATGTTCTGCATACACGATCGGGTTTCCCTGAGTCTCAAATAATTCTACCCGTTCCAGATCAAAAGAATTAAACTGATTCAGCAAAAATTTCGCTGCTTCTTTTATTGCATCTTTCTTGGAAGAATCGGTACTCACACTTGGAATACGAAGAAGGTCGAACAATTCTTCTACAAATTTATCTTTGTTTTGGTCAATGTAATCTTGTGATTTACTCATGAAGTTTTTTGAATTATAAAATTTTGATACCTTTAGCTTTTATCCAGCCGAACTGGCCATTACCAAGCCTAATGTAATACCAGTTTTCACGGGGTGTACTTTTTTTCCTATCTATGGTTAAATCGTACCCTTCGTACGCCATACTAACCAGTTCTGCATTTTCTTCAGGTGCTGTTGAAACCGAAGCCTCTTCAGTGATCAATACCGCTTCATCATATCTTTGATCTACATAATCTACATAATATGCCAGTGTAATGACCAGTGCTGAAATAACAAATACACTGATTATTACATTCTTTTCTTTTGGAATCGAAAACAGGTTAAACCATCTGGCTATAATAAGCACTAAAGCGAGACAAAACACAGAATAACCGATCAGAAACAACCCAAATGTACCCGGTGTTTTTTTAAACTGATCCACGGCTCTATCCCAGGGAAGCTTTGGTAGTTTTGCAGATTGACGACTGAATTGTGAATTCACGAAATCGAGTGCGCGATCAGCGCTTTCTTTAGTCGCCTCAAATTCCTGTGCTTGAAGAAAATAAAACTTTGCCAATCCCATAGAGTCTATCTGAACTGCAGCAATTCCCATATTCAGGTAAAGCGACCCTGAAACCATTTCAGATTGTTCAATTTGCCGATATTCTTTCAATGCTTTTCGATAATCCCCGTTTTCTAACAAATCATTAGCAGCATCAAACTTTAATTGTGGCAAAGATTGAGCAACCACTGTTCCGCTCGTAACTACAAAAATTATAAGTGCTAACATATTTTTCACAGCACCTTCCCCAACTCTTTGATCAATTCTTTCGACTTGTTTATATCAGCTTCCAATCCTTCTTGAGAAATGTTTGGAGCATAAGCGATCGTTTCACATTTATCGAAAATTCTCTTCAACTCAGTAATCAAGGACGAATTACTTGTTTTCTTTTGTACTTCTTCTACCAACTTCTGTGCTGAAATTCCGGCGAGCGGCATATTTAATTTATCTGCGATAAACTGTGATAAAGCTTTCTGAACTTTATGATATCCTTCTTTGATATCTTCTGATTTTCCGGCTTCTGCCAATAGCCCGAATGCTTTGTCTTTTGCTTTGGTCGCTCTGGCAAAACCTGTATCGTTATTCAATTTGTCGTAATAGTTCTTATATACGTACGCTCCTATAAATAACAGAAACGGAACAAAAGCCATTACCCAAATCGATTTTCTTTGAGTAAGAGCGATTGAGGATTTATTTTTCCATTGTACCAATCCAATTACGGGATCGATATCCAGCCGCATGTCTTCTAATGTTGCGACGGTAGCATTAGGATCAATTTCTGCGTCAAAACTAATTTCCGGAAGCGTTATATACTCGTAGTTGTTCTTAGCCGGATTGTAAGTAGCAATACGTTTTTCTGGAATTACATATTTACCGTTATTACGTGCAATCACAATGTCAGTAAATATTTTTGAACCGGCGATCAATCTATTATCTCGAGTGATGGTGGTGTTCTCTTGTGGATTGTATAACTCCAAAGACTCAGGGAATTCATATCCCGGCTTATTCAACAAAGGCACATTTCCTGAACCTGAAATTTCTGTGATGATCTCTATACTTTCTCCCACATAAGCTGAGCTCGGTTTGATTGTTCTCTTTACATCGAAATTACCCACCGCCCCAATATATTCAGCGTTTTCAATGGCCGGCGGACGTTCTACATTTATTGTAACCGGAAGCGTTTTAAGTTCTTTGTTCTCTTGCCCAAAACTGAAGTTAAACGGATCACGTGCTGTTCGTCGGTTATTGCGAATACGAACCGTAATACTATACGGACTTAAGGTAAGCTCACCGGCTTTGGTTGGAAATAGCGCATACTGTAAGAGCCGTGCTCGTTTGTAACGAATTCCATTTATGATTACAGAAGTAGTGCGTGCCTGCGCCGGATTGTTAAGTTCTTCTTTCCAAAACCCTTCTGCTTTCCAGCCCGGAACCGTGTTGTAATTAGACACATCTATTTCACTTTTGAAATACAGAATTATATCTGCAACCACTTGCTCACCAACCACCGGCTTATTTGTGGATGTTTCTAGCCGTACATAAATTTCGGGTGATCGTTCTGCTTCTCCCGAATCGATCGTTTTTGAACCAAGTACTTTGAACGAAATTGGTTTAGTGGAATACTCTTTATTATTCACACTGATCTTTATAGCCGGAATGGTGTAACTGCCCGGGGTTTGTGCTATAAATTGAAATCCAAATGTTTGTGTGAGCGATGGTTTCCCATTTACATAACTATAATTACTTCCTGTAAATGTTCGGTTAGGCAAAAAACGAAGCCCATTAATATTCGGGATTTCAGGTCGCTCTAAAGAATTGAGAGAAGTACCGGAAATAGCTATATCTAATTGTACTGGTTCCCCTTCAAAAATATTCGTTTCTGTTAATGTTGCTTCTATAGAAACATTCTGCGCAATTCCGTTTTGGGCTACAAATAGTGAAATAAATAAGAAAAACAGAACAGCCAGCTTATTACCAGTCTTTATCATGCGTAGCACTGTCTTTTGATTTCTTTTTCTTAAAGTCTTTTAGTAACTCTTTCTCTTTCTGAGCAAGAGCTTTTAATATTTTTTCGGCGTCTTCTTTACTGATTTCTTTGGAGTTTACTTCCTTCCCTTCCTGCGGCTTAGGTTCATTTTCTTCACTTCCCTCACCCTGCTCCTGGTCTTGTTTTTCGTCCTGCTGTTGTTCTTCCTCATTTTCTTGTTGCTGATCCTGATTCTGTTCTTGTTGTTCTTGCTCCTGTTCCTTCTGTTCCTGATTTTGGTTCTGCTGATTTTGCTGTTGCTGTTGTTGCTTCTCTTTTTCCTCTTCCAGCTTTTGCTTCAACGCATTCAACTTTGCATCATTGGGAAACTGAAACAAACCTTCATCAACAATTTGAATAGCTTGGTTCAATTGTGAATTAATGTAAGAATTCGCTCCTCTGTGAAAAAAGTTCTCTGCACTTTGGGCTTGAACGGTAACAGCAAGCAAGATTGTAAATAAAAATGTTGTTATATATCTCATAACTAATTGTCGATTGTGCTTACGGTGTTAATTCTCTCCATAAAATCATTGTAATTCGGCCGAACTGTTTTATCATTCTCAGCAGCGCTCTCCATCAAGTTAAACGCCTCCTGATATCTTTGTTCCGAAACTAACTGCTCTGCTCTTTTCTTTATCGCTTTGGCATATTCCGATGGCGCTTCCTTTTCCTGATTCTGATTTTGCTGATCTTGGTTCTGCTCATTTTCTTCATCCTTCGCTTTCTTTGAAGCCAACTCATAATTGTGCTTAGCTTCAACATCAGAAGGGTTCAGTTTCAAGGAATTTCTAAAGTGATGCGCCGCCGGTTTCCAGTCTTCATTTTCAGCCAATAACGTTCCAATGTTATATTGAGCCAATGCACGATCTTTCTGATTCTCTGCATATTCTTGTGAATTCAAATATGCTTCGATGGCATCTTCAACTTTGCCTTGTTTAGCCAAAGCATTTCCAAGGTTAAAATATAATTTCGAGTTCTCAGGGTCTTCTTCCAGGGCCAATCGGTAGAGCGAATCAGCCAATTCATAATTTCCTTCCTCATAGGCAACATTTCCTTTTCTGGCATCGCCAGAAGCCACAAAAAGAAATACTATTGATATGTAAATGAGTGATTTAATCATTTGAAATTATAGTTCTTCAGCTACTTTTAAGGTTTCATCGTCCATCAGCATGTTGGTAAATACGTTGGTTACATCATCGTTGTCTTCAAATTTTTCCATCATTTTTAAATTTGAAAGAGCGGTATCGGGATCAACTTTTGTCTCCGTCATTGCCTCCTGAACCAACTCCGCAGATTCAATTTTATGCCCTCCATCTTCCAATGCTTTTCGAACGTTGAAAAGATCTTCACGCGTAGTATATACAACGAAAAACTCATCTTCTGATTGTATATCATCTGCACCGGCTTCGATAGCTTCGAGCATAAATTCTTCGTTGTCTATACCTTCTACAGGGATACGAATCATCCCCTTCTGCTCAAACAGAAAACTTACAGAACCATTGGTTCCCATATTCCCGCCGTGTTTGGTAAAAATATGCCTGATATCTGCAACAGAACGTGTGTTGTTATCAGTAGTTACTTCTACAAAATAAGCAATTCCACCGGGACCATATCCTTCAAAAGTAACTTCTTCATACGTAGCCGCATCTTCGCCTTCTCCCGTTCCACGCTTTATGGCGCGTTCAATATTATCTTTTGGAAGGTTTGCTGCTTTTGCATTATCAATTGCGAGCGAAAGTCTTGGATTTCCCGTCGGGTCTCCACCGCCTTCACGCGCTGCAACCGTTAATTCCTTAATAATCTTAGTGAACACTTTCGACCGTTTGGAATCTTCTTTGGCTTTTTTGTGGCGAATGTTCGCCCATTTAGAATGTCCCGCCATGAAATAACTTCAATTTAATTGCTGATTCAAGACGTTGAATATACATAATCCTTCAAAGCCATCGTAAATTTTTTATGAAACCAATCTGTTAAAGGTTGTGTTAGAAATTCTGAAACAGAGTTAGATTGGCTACCTTTGTAAAAAAATAAAAATACTAGAATGAATATTGGAATTGTTTGTTACCCCACCTTTGGTGGTAGCGGTGTAGTTGCAACCGAACTTGCTAAAGTTTTGGCTTCTAAAGGTCATAAAATTCACATGATTAGTTATGCAAAACCAGCTCGCTTAGAAACGTTAGATTCCAATATATTTTATCACGAAGTAACCATCAATGCTTATCCATTATTTGAATATCCACCTTATGCATTAGCGCTGGCTTCTCAAATGGTGAACTTGATCGAGTATGAAAACTTAGATCTTCTTCACGTACATTATGCCTTGCCTCATGCTACAAGTGCATACCTTGCAAAACAGATCATGATCGAAAAAGGAATTAGAGTTCCTGTAGTAACTACTTTACATGGAACGGATATTACATTAGTTGGAAGCGATCCTAGTTACAAACATGTGGTGGAATTCTCTATTAATAAAAGTGATGGTGTTACGGCTGTTTCTGAATACCTGAAGAGAGAAACTTTTGAGCGCTTTGATATCAAAACCGATATTAAAGTAATTCCAAACTTTATTGACCTTGAGCGTTTTCAGAAATCAAATAAAAGTCATTTTAAAAAAGCGATCTGCCCTAATGAAGAAAAAGTAGTTGTTCATGTTTCTAATTTCAGAAAAGTAAAACGTGTTCCGGAAGTAGTCTCTATTTTTGATCGAATTTTAAAGCATGGAATTGAAGCCAAATTATTATTAGTGGGTGACGGCCCCGATCGGCAACGTACGGAACAACAATGCCGCGATCTTGGAATCTGTGAGCATGTTCGTTTTCTTGGAAAGCTAGATCAAGTAGAGGAAGTGCTTTCTATCGCGGACCTGTTTTTGATTCCTTCAGGATCAGAGACATTTGGTCTGGCTGCACTGGAAGCAATGAGTTGTTCTGTTCCGGTAATTAGTTCAAATATTGGTGGTTTGCCTGAAGTCAATATCCAAGGAGAAACCGGATTTTTATGCGACTTGGATGATATTGATTGTATGGCAGAAAATGCGGTGGAAATTTTGTCTAATCCTAAACTACATGCACGTATGAGCCAGAATGCCAGAAAACGTGCTGAATTGTTTAACCAAGATTTGGTGGTTAATCAGTATGAAGATTATTACAAAGAAGTAAGCGCTGAACTAATTGAACAATAGTATCTTAACGTGAGTTCTCACAAAGTGATGCCTTTGGCAGAGATAAGATTCCTACATTAAAAAAAGGAGGAGTCATCTCGCAGTCTGTCCGCCGTACAAGCCTGTGTGCCGAAAAGCACTTCTGCTTGCAGGCATGACTTTGGAAGGCGGGCGTATGCCCGTGCCGAAGGCATCCCCTCGGGGAGATCTGGATCAGTGATAAGGGAAATATTTACTTTTGTACGCCATTTGGATATATATCTATCTGAAAATAGATAAAAGTACTGTTAAACTAGTGTCATGTCATTGTTCATTTGTCGGTTAAAAGCTATCGGATAGCCTGTTCATTGACTATTTGGAAAGGTGAATAAGAAAAAACACCATCCATCACCCCGTTTCTCACCCACATTACAACGTTTCCAAATTTGAAGGAAACGAAATGATGGATTCCTGCCCACATCATTCATCAGACGAACTCAAGGCGTCGGAAGAAGAGTAGAATTCGTCTGACCACTGAACCTGATTTATTTGTTAGAATCAGGACAAGAAGTGGCCTGACGATTCGATGAGGATACGATATTGTTTTGGCAACGATACTCTATGATTGTC
>CAXBHO010000127.1:0-9563 GCA_963975485.1 uncultured Balneola sp.
ATTCTGTTCTATTTTGGAAAATTAGACCTCTACCCACAAGGTTTCCCGTAGAACCTTAGAAAGAAAAGAAGTCCACAACCCCATAAGGGCAATTCATGAATCGCCCTTATGGGGTTAGCTCTATATAAAAAGTTCCGATGCTCTGCATCGGAACCTGTACTTAGTTTACTAAAAAGGTCTTAAAACCCTAGCAAATGGTTTCTAATTTATAGCCTCCTCAATGGGTGTATCACCTGAAACAAAGTCGAACGTTTTGGCGATTGTACTGTCATTTTTAAGGCAGGCAGTAATTACCGAAGCAACATCTTCTCGTGGGATTTCATTGCCGGATTCTGCATTTGGAGAGGTGCTGATATTCCCCGTTCCTTTATCATCTGTAAGGCTTCCCGGACGAAGAATGGTGTAGTCTAGTGTTGATTTCTTTAGATGTTGGTCAGCGTAATATTTGGCTATCATATAAGGCTTCATCCCGGATGCGGACCAGATTTCCCGGTTATCAACATTGATCACACTTACTATTAAAAAGCGATCAATATTTGTTTGTTCTGCTGCTTCCATACATTTTATTGCAGCATCGAGATCGATTTCCAGCGTCTTATCATAATCGGTTTTACCACCTGATCCTGCTGTAAATACAACGGCATCTGCTCCCTCAAAAACATTTGTAAGATCTTCAACAGAATCTTCAAGATCTCCCATTGTTGTTTCAACTCCGATTTCATCAAAAAAAGATTTTTGTTCTTCTTTTCTGATCATGGCAATGGGATTCTTACCTTCTTCATGTGCTAACTGCTTTGAAAGAATTCTACCGATACCACCATTTGCTCCTACTATTAGGATATTCATATTGATAATCTGTGTTTAATTGAACTTCTTTATTCTATCAACAAGAGTTATTCAGTTATAGTTGGCGTATATACGGTTTTGAAAGCAAATGTTTTAGAAGAGGCTAGGAGCTATTTTTTGAGAAAGAAAAGAAGTGCCTCACCCGTAAGGGTAATTCATTAATTACCCTTACGGGGTTAGAGCGATAAAAAAAGTTTTGACGCAGAGCATCAGAACCAGAGTCTTAAATGTAAACATTAACAGTTCAGAATTTAATTGTTGGGATAAAAATTACAAAATTGTGTATTTAAAAATCTTGCTATATTGCAAATGTCACTGACAATTTGTATATACTTGTGTTAATTAATGTCAACTAGTGCACAAAATTAAATTTTCTCATGGGGAAATTCTATACAATTGATGATGTTTCAGAAATACTAAGTGTTACGCGACAAACGGTTTCCAAGTACATTAAAGAAGAGAAAATGAACGCAGTTAAACTAGGGAAATCTTATCGAATTTATGAACCTGATTTTGTTGAATTTATTAATGATCGTAGCATTTGTGCTGAAGATGTAGTCGAATATAGGGCTGTTGACTACAATGGATTTGGATTTTTAAATGACATACAAAATGGCATATCAGCAAAGAATTATAAACTTAAACCCTTTGAAGTTAATCATGAGGAAAGTTTTAATACTTTTTTCTGGGGTGATAATTTGCACATTTTAAAACAGTTAATGCCTAAAATTCGAGGCAAAGTTGATTTGATTTATATTGATCCGCCTTTTGGTACAGGTCAAGTTTTTTCGGATTTAGATAATAACCAGGCTTATGATGATACTCTCGTAAATTCAGAGTTTCTTAGCTTCTTAAGAGATAGATTGTATTTACTCAAAGAATGCTTATCAAAAGAGGGGAGTATTTATCTGCATATTGACAAAAAAATAGGACACTATGTAAAAGTTGTTATGGATGAGGTGTTCGGTTATAAAAATTTCATAAATGAAATAACACGTATAAAATGTAATCCAAAAAATTTTAGCAGGAAAGCTTATGGTAATTTTTCAGATACAATTTTTTTCTATGCAAAAAACAGAGATAAGCAAATTTGGAATGATATTAAGGAGCCTTTGAGGGAAGATGATATTGATAGGCTTTTTAAAAAAGAACATAAAAAACATGGTCTCTACACAACCCATCCTATACATGCTCCTGGTGAGACTGAAGATGGAGATACAGGAAAAAAATGGAAAGGATTGAAACCACCAAAAGGTAGGCATTGGAGATATTCACGTGAAGAATTAACCCGTTTAGATGACTCTGGTTTAATTGAATGGTCATCAAATGGAAATCCAAGGAAAATCGTTTTTGCTAAAAATCATGAAGGGAAAAAAATACAAGATGTGTGGGAATTTAAGGATAAGGGTAAATCATATGTTGATTACCCAACTCAAAAAAATCAATACCTCTTAGAACGAATTATTTTAAACTCTTCGAAAGAAGATAGTTTAGTTTTAGACTGTTTCGCAGGCTCTGGAAGTACGCTAATTGCTGCAAATAAACATAACCGCAAATGGATAGGGATGGACAGTTCCGAGTATTCATTAAAGACTATCAGAAATGTTTTCAAAGATCAAAGAATCAAAGTAAACTATGTAAAACTCGTTGAAGGTAATTAATCATTTAAACTCTCAAAAAACTGATTAATTAATAAAGCGCTCATCATATTAAAATTGGTTTCCTGTATCTTTACACAATTTTTATCCTTTGTAATTGAACCAGCATTCGTATAGGTCATCCATATAAAACCGTCAACTATTCCAATTCTAAGAACATTACCTCGCTGATTTCTACAGAAGTTAATTACTTCAGTAACACTTTTACCCTGATTGCCTCCTGAAGTTCCAATCCATTTTGCTTCACCAATAATGTATCTCTCATTTACTTTTGCTATCAAATCAGGGCGTTTCTCCAGTTCTTGACCTAACTGTTCTACAACAAAATTTCTGCCTACTTCCTCTGTTTCTCCTAACACTACAATTCGATTATTTGAGTTTTGAAATTCTTCTATATTAACTGTTTCAAAACGTTGATTTAACCAAACATTAAATTTTGGACCAATAGTCTGATTAAGTTTAGGAGGAGATTCTAAACGAACTACAACTTCTTCAGGAGTCATATTATATAGCGTTCTTGCAATTCTATCAACTTCATTAAGATTATTTTCAACGAAACCATCTTGATTTTTTAGGAGGTACCAGAATGGCTCATCGTAAGGAAATTTTTTGACTAAACTTAATAGTCTAATTAACTCCTCATTATTTTGATTAACATGAGCAGTAATGATTTGATTTCTTAATCTTTGATCCAATCTTTCTGGCCTTCCAATTCCAAAATTGTAGACTTCACCAATTTGGTCCAAATAATCCAATCCATTGAAAACTTCTATACTTCTTTGAACCCATGGGTTCAAAAGGTTAAACTCATTTTCTATATTAATTCTTCTTTCCATTGGAAATTTTTTTAAAGACAAAATGGGGGCTATTAGCGATTGTTGCAACATAACATCTAAATACTATCCTTCCGCCTGAATCTCTGCTGCTACTTTCTGTACTTCATCTAAAACTCTAAGCAGATTTCCACTCCAGATCATCTCAATTTCTTCTTGAGTATAGCCACGTTTTACAAGTTCAATGGTTACGTTCAAGGTTTCGGATGCATCCATCCAATCTTTAACTCCTCCACCGCCGTCAAAATCAGAGCTAATTCCAACATGCTCAATACCAATCAGATCAACCATGTAATCTATGTGATCCACAAAGTCAGAAACATCAACAGAAGGTGCTTTGTCAGTTGTTTCTTTCTCAATTCTAGGTCGGGCTTTTTCCTGCATTTCACGATATAAAGCAAAATAATCATTTTGGGTCTCTGTGCTCATTTGGCGTACGGAATCTCTGGAAACCATAACAAAGCCCATTTCTTCGGCAACTTCTTCTTCAATTTTTGCAGCAGCTTCACGGAAGGCAGCATGTTTTTCGGAATCGATATAACTACGGAAGGCAACCGTTTGAACTACTCCTCCGTTTTCTTTGAGCTTGATGAGCTCTTCATCACTTAAATTTCTACTTACAGACGGATCTAGTGCTCTTGCAGAAGAGTGAGATGCAATAACAGGAGCTTTCGATAACTTCATCGTTTGCATATTCGCTTTCTTTGAAGGATGAGAAAGATCGATCATTATTCCCCATTTATTCATTTCAGCAATTACTTCTTTCCCAAAATCACTTACTCCATTATGTAACCACACAGAATCTATTTCACCGGTGTTGGAATCACTAAGTTGGCTGTGCCCATTATGCGATAGCGACATATAACGTGCGCCTCGATCATAAAACTCCTTCACACGATCCAGCTCCATCCCCAATGGATAAGCATTTTCCACACCAATCATAGCAACCTTTTTTCCGGCAGCGTGGATGCGACGAACATCATCTGAAGTCAATGCCAATTCTATTCTATCCGGTGCAATTTCTTCTGTTAAACGATGAATGGCATCAAATTTAGAAATAGCGTTTTCATAAGCAGCATCAAAACCTGCTTGATCTAAATCTCCTTGTCCGGTATAAACAATCAGGAAAACAACATCCAACCCGCCGGCTTCCATTTTAGGAAGATCGACCTGCGTATCAAGGTTCATTGTATAATTCTTTTCTTCCGTGAAATTATTTGGATTGATATCCACATGAGTATCTAGGGTGATTACGTTTTCGTGAATTTTTTCGGCTTTGGAAATAATCTCCGAGTTTTTATCAGATTGAGAAGTACAAGACCATAAAAAGGCAAAAAATAGTAACGGAAGGGTTTTCAAAATTCTCATTAGGCAATGATTTATTGTGATTTAAGCAGCTAAAAACTATAAATTTTGGAACTGCCAGTGTTTAAATTTCATTATAATTGTAGAGGAATATAACTAACAAAGCACGACAGACATGGAATTTTTTGGATTTTTAACACTCGGAACGCTCATCGGATGGTTGAGTCATACTTTTTCAGGAGAACATGGAATTAAGCTATTGCCTAGTGTAATAATTGGAGCGCTTGGGGCATTAATTGGAGGTTCTTTAGTTATTTGGTTTGATTTACTTGGATCGGGATATTATGCGACAATAACAGCCACAGGTATTCTTTTTACCATCAACGCTTTCAGGAAAAAGAAACCCATTTTTGTTGAACCGAAAAAGTAGGGAACAAATTTGATCAAATCGGTATAAGCATTCACATCACTGTACCTACAACTGAATGTTTTACATGAATGAATCGTAAAGATCGCAACATCCACCTTTTTCTATTTCTATTCCTAATTGCAACAGGGTTGTATATGTCTTTTTCAGGAGGCTGGGATTTGATTTCAACAGATCAGCAAGAATTATTTAATTTCGATGACAAAGACATCCCGATTTTCACCTATATATCTCAGCTTTTAATAGGGTTGGTAAGTATTTTTTCCGGGCTAGTTATGTGGATGAGAGTGCATTGGGCGTTTAGCTTTTCCTTATTCACATCAGGCTTATTGATTGCGTATAACCTGAATAATCTTGGCAGAGCTATGTACGATAATCCGACCGAGGCTATAATCATGGCGATTATATTGATCGTAGTGCTTCAAAGCCTACCCTTTTCAATACGCCAGAATCAACGGGTTTAATCCCGAAACATGATTCCTTTCGTTTCGTGTAAAGGCACATGGAACGGATTTCAGAAAAAGATATCGAATGGCTATTAAAGCCAAATCAAGAGTTTGATTACACGAAAGAAGTTCGTCAGGAAAAAGCCCAAAAGCTATCATTCAAAAGAAAGTTAATCAGAAGTGGTCTTTGGATTCTTCTAATTCTGGCGCTTGCAATCCTTCCTTTTTTTCTACTCATAAAAACATCTATCTACTTAAATATTGATAAAGGTTTAAACGGTTGGGTTTCTTTATTAGGAGGAATTGGAGCAACAATTTCAATCTTATTGTTATATGTGATATTGCTTTTCAGAAAAGTGGAGAATAAGAAATTATTAGTTCGATTTAGTTTGGGAGGAGTTGGGGCGCTGGTCGGAGGTTTTTGTTTATACGGACTATTTTATTTATCAAGCGTAAACGCAAAATCTGATGCGGTTAAAGAGGTGTATCGATCTTTACATCCTATTCTTAGGGTAGCAGTTGCTACGACTACTTTAGCTGAGGGCGATCTGGTAATTACGGACATCAAAAGAACGGAAGAAGATTATGCAAAAATGGGACTGCCACTCAATCAAAGTTCCCTCCATTTCCCGCAAGAAGATGGGTATGTACACGCAATCGATCTTAGAACAAAGGGTCATTCAGAGGTTAGAAATTTTCTTCTGAATAATTCTCTAAAACTAATGGGTTTTAAAACAATAAGGCATGTGGGAACCGCCGACCACCTTCATATTTCTTTGCCATATTCTAAGCATTAAAAAAGGGCTTTTCCTTGTTTATAAGCTAGAATATTGCGACCATTGAGTTGCAATAAAAGCAAAACCAAATTATAACTATGTCTCACTATAAGTTCTACGAGCAGGTAAATAAAAATTTTGACAAAGCATCGAAATATACTCGATTCGATAAAGGTCTTCTTGATCAGATTAAAGTTTGTAACACAGTATATCACGTTACTTTTCCTGTTCGCAGGGATAGCGGCGATATTGAGGTAATTGAAGGATGGCGTGTTGAGCACAGTCACCACAAGACACCGACAAAAGGTGGTATCAGGTACACCCATAAAGTAGATGAAGATGAAACGATGGCGCTTGCAGCGTTGATGAGTTATAAATGTGCGATCGTGGACGTTCCTTTTGGTGGAGCTAAAGGTGGTGTAAAGATCAGCACCAGAGAATATTCAGTGAACGAGCTCGAAAGAATTACTCGCCGCTACACCTATGAATTGATCAAAAAAGGATTTATTGGTGCGGGTATTGATGTTCCTGCTCCTGATTATGGTACCGGTGCCCGCGAAATGGGTTGGATCTTGGATACGTACCGTCAGATGAATGAAGATTTGAATGCCGAAGGTTGTGTAACTGGTAAGCCGATTCAGCAAGGCGGGATCAGAGGAAGAACAGAAGCGACAGGTCGAGGGGTTTTCTTTGGTATTCGTGAGGCTTGTAAAGTAAAAAAAGACATGGATAAGCTTGGTTTAAATGTAGGTGTTGAGGACAAAACCTTTGTAGTTCAGGGATTGGGGAATGTAGGTTATCACGCTTCTCTTTATATGACCGGAGCTGGCGCAAAAATGATTGGCGTAGCGGAAATGGAAGGTGCTATTTATGATCCAAAAGGTATGGATCTTAAGAAGCTTATGGAATTCCGCAAAGAAACGGGAAGTATTATCGGATTTCCGGGAAGTAAAGAACTGAAATCAAATAAAGACGCTCTTGAGCTTGATTGTGATATTCTAATTCCTGCAGCTCTTGAAAGTCAAATTACCGGAGATAACGTAGCGAATGTTAAAGCAAAGATTATTGCAGAGGCTGCAAACGGACCAACTACTGCAGATGCACACGAAACACTGAAAGAAAGAGGAGCTTTAATCCTTCCTGATGCTTATTTGAACGCAGGCGGTGTGGTTGTATCTTACTTCGAGTGGTTGAAAAATATACAACATGTTCGTTATGGAAGAATGAACAAGCGGTTCGACGAACAGAGTTTAACTCGTATTATTGAAGAAATCGAAAAGGTTTCAGGTAAAAAATTCTCTGAAAATGAAATGGATAAACTAGCTCATGGTGCTTCAGAATATGATCTAGTGGATTCGGGTCTTGAAGAAACCATGATCAATGCTTATGGCGAACTAACCGCTATCAGAGAAGAACATAACCTTACTGATTTAAGAACAGCGTCATTCATAATTGCGATTAATAAGATCGGAATTATGTACGAACAAATGGGAATCTTCCCTTGATTTTTGTTTTTGGTTAATAGTTATTTGAGTATCAGGTTTAAACCAATAACGAATAACTATTAACAAATGGATGAGCTTAAGGTATTTGAATTAGTAGTAGATAAGCACACGATTTATACTTTCATTGGGTATCTGATTCTCTTAATAAGCATAGGGCTTTATTCAGCTCGCTTTTCCTCATCGGGGATCAGCGAGTTTTTTATTGGTGGAAGAAAAATGAATAAAGTCGTGATTGCACTTTCGGCGGTTGTTTCGGGTAGAAGTGCGTGGCTATTGCTGGGAGTAACCGGGCTTGTTTATACTCGCGGAATATCGGCAGTTTGGGCAGTTGTAGGGTACACCGTTGTTGAGCTCATCCTGTTTCTCACCTATGCAAAACGGTTAAGGGAGTTTTCTGAAGAACATGATTGCATAACTGTTCCTGATTTTTTTGCAGAACGTTTTGGAGATAAAACGGGAACACTGCGTTCTATTTTAGTAGTGACATTCCTGATCTTTATGATAAGCTATGTATCGGCTCAGTTTGTAGCAGGAGGAAAAGCTTTTTCTTCAAGTTTCGGAATAGATCAGAATACAGGAGTGCTGTTATCGGCAATTATCATACTCGCATACACCGTATTAGGTGGTTTTTTAGCAGTTAGTTTAACGGACGCATTTCAAGCTTTTTTCATGATCTTTGCTTTGATCTTTCTTCCGGTGATCGCTATTCAGGATATTGGGGGTTGGTCAGTAATGGTGGAGCAACTAGAACTTCAAGACCTAGCATTAGTAGATCCTTTTGCATTAACAATTGGAGGGTTTATCGGCTTTGTTGGAATTGGATTGGGTTCGCCGGGGAACCCTCATATTCTTTCCAGATATATGGCCATTGATGATCCGAAAAATCTTAGATTTGCTGCTGCAGTTGGTACATTCTGGAATATCGTAATGGCAGCAGGCGCTGTGTTGATTGGTTTGGTTGGTAGGGCTTATTTTTCAAATATTGAGATGCTTCCAGGAGCTGATTCTGAGAATCTGTATCCATATTTAGCTCAGCTTCATTTGCATCCAGTTTTATTCGGCATAGTAATTGCGTCCATTTTTGCGGCGATCATGTCCACCGCAGATTCTCAATTATTGGTTGCAGCATCCAGTGTAGTTCGGGATTGGTATCAAAAGATCTTTAAAAAAGACGAAGAGATCCCGCAAAAAACATTAGTTTTGTATAGCCGATTAGTGGTAGTCGCTCTAGTAGTTATTGCACTTTTATTCGGTTTGGTAGCTCAGGAATTGGTGTATTGGCTGGTTCTTTTTGCATGGGCTGGATTAGGCGCAGCACTTGGCCCAACTTCAATTCTCGCTCTTTATTGGAAGGGGACAACCAAAGAAGGCGTGATTGCCGGTATCGTAACAGGAACTGTAGTTACCATTATCTGGTATTTTGTTCCAATCTTGAAAAGTAATATGTATGAGTTAGTTCCTGCTTTTACAGCAAGTTTATTGGTTACTGTTTTGGTGAGTAAGATGACTGTTAACAAACCTAGTTAAATTAAATTGTAACAAATAAATCTATCAATGCTCTTTGTAATAAATAAGGTTACAATTTATGAAAACAAAATATTGATTTTAATAGGGCTGATGCTCGCTTTCGGCACAATTTGGTTGGGATGCAATTCTACTAGTACGAGTGCTGAACTAGATGTCGAGGAAATAACACTTATTGCAAAGTCTAGTTAGTGTCTCTAAGAAAACACCTCATTTTTCAGATAAATCCAAATTTTTTCTATC
>CAXBHO010000128.1:0-9507 GCA_963975485.1 uncultured Balneola sp.
AACAATTCTCCAATTTCAAGGAAGGCTGGAAAACAGACCAAGGCATGATGTATATACTATTTGGGCCGCCTTGGTATATAGACAAATCATTAAATAGAACTGCATGGCGGTATTCCTACAATTCGTCGGATCCGGAAAAGAATTTCTTTTTTGAGGCGCCAAAGCTAAAGAACAAATTTTTCCCCTTTGATAATTACTTATTACAGCGAAATTCATTTTATTATAGTATCCAGTATCAACAGGTAGAATTGTGGGTATCAGGTTTAATATTAAAGGTCAACCTGTAATTCTAGAATGCAAGTTTAAATCAAACTCTGCCTAAGTAACTTAAACTACCACTATTAACACAGCGGTCAAATATAGGAATATCTAATGGTGGGTTCTAAAAATTGATTTTTTTCTGTTTTCTAAAAAGACAAGAATCCCTTTTTCTTCTTTTAAGAAAAAACAGTTCTACGGGAAACCTTGAGGGTATGTATGAGGTTGTACTTTTGAATAAAAATTCTATGTGTGAAGTTTCTGAGCTTTTTGAACATCTGTTGAACTTTGGCGATGAGTGGAAAGTGCATGTCTTTTTGTTTTTTTGGTTGGTATTAATCAAAAATAATAAGTATGTGCTTTACACACTTTTTGGGACAGTACCTCTTCAAAACACTGTTCAGCTAGTGTTGCTACCATAAAGAAAATATGGCAATAATTTAATTAGCAACTTTGTATATAATTTAGCTTAAGTTATTGGTTATTCTGCCACAGGCACGCCTTTGGCGGTTAATTGGTAAGATGAGTTAAATTCCTCCCCTTTTGGTTATGATCTAAATAACGACTATACCAATTAACCATTAACGACACTAGTACAACAAGTATATTCACATAAATTTACTCTAGAATATCCTTGATCTTAGTAATCTTTACGTTACGGTCTATGGAGTAGGTTTTTTCAACTTGTTCGATGAATTCATAAATCTGTAAGCTCTGAGCATAGAACTTCAAGCTTTGGTCATGTGTATCAGGATCTTCAAAACACTGTTCAGCTAGTTCGTATAAAATATCGGCGAAGATGTTTAGATTTTCGTTATCAAAATGTTTCTCTTTCATAAAATAAGCTAACCCTTTCTCTTCTAATGCAGACGAAAATTCATCAATATTGAAATCAAGAATTTCTTTTAGCTGTCCATTAGTGAAGCTGACTATTTCAGTTGCGGAACCTGATTTTTTAAGCTTTAATACCTGAATGAGAATCTTACTCAACACCTGAGTCATCTGTTGAATCTGTCTCATTATAAAATCTTGATTAAGCATAATCTAGGATAGGAAATTAGAATTCAATTTTCAAAAAGAGACAATAGAAGTGAACATACCAAAAAAAAGCCTAGTAATGACACTAGGCTTTTAAATAGTTAAGTCTATTTATTTAGAATCCATAAAGGTTACTTTACCGGTATCTAAATCATAGTAAGCGCCTACGATTTTTATTTTTCCTTCTTCTTTCATTGATTTTAGTACGGGACTTTCAAGCAACATTTCTTCAATAGTTGAGCTAACATTAGTTTTAACTACATCATCAACAAAACCTGTGTTTCCTGAAGTTCTTTTACCATCGTATCCTTTTACTGCATCAATAGCTGGTTGAACTCTTCCTAATAACACATCTGCATTATCACTAAGATCAGCTTTATCAATAGCAGCTTTTACAGCACCACAAGCTTCGTGACCCATAACAACAATCAGCTTTGATCCTGCAACAGCAGCACCATATTCGATACTCCCTAGGATATCAGGGTTTACTGTATTTCCTGCTACCCGAGCCACAAATATGTCGCCTACACCTTTATCGAACACATGCTCGACCGGTACACGGCTATCTATACAAGAGAGTACTACAGCTTCCGGATATTGTCCTTTTACAGTAGCCGCAATTTGAGCTTTAAAATCTTTGGGAGTATGATTGTTGTTTACATAGCGTTCATTTCCTTCTTTAAAAGAAGCTAGAATTGCTTCAGGAGTAAGGGCTGCTTGTTTTTCAGCAGTAAGGACATCCCCATTAAGTGCTACAGCACTTGTGTTTGTTTGGGTCTTTTCTGCACAGCTTACTAAAGCGAACAGCGGAACAAATAATAATAGAGTATAATATTTTTTAAACATGATTTTGTTTGTGTTTTTTTGGTTCCGAGAATTTTAGCTCTCAATTATGCCGTGTAAAACCTAAATGAATATATCAATCATTCCCTATTTAATGCATAAAAACAAAAATTCACGGAGAACTTATAAATTTTATTGAACTTGAAGGGATATAAGTTCCTAATATTAGAGACTTATGTTCCGTAAAAAAGTATGTTAAGAAATTGTTAACATACTTTTTTAAAACTTTTTCTTAACAATTTGATTGTTAGTATTGGGATTCTGAGCTGGAGAGACGAACCGTTTAACCTCATCTTTCTTGAGCTTACGATGTTTGGTATCTCTACCAGAAACACGTTTTCTCCAGCGCTCCCAGCTTTTACGTTTAAGCTGACTTCGCATCAATTTGATTACTTCATCTTCAGATAACCCAAATTGAAATTCAATGGCATCAAAGGGAGTACGATCCTCCCAAGCCATCCCGATAATTCGATCTATTTCGTGTCGCTGTAATTCCTTTTGCTTAATGAACTCATAGATTTATTTGTTCACGATAGAACAGTCGTTTAGCCCAATATCATTTATTGTTAAATAAAATTTAAAAATAGGCTAAGAAATAAGATTCCCATTTCATTACTGCTCACTTTCCTTATCTTCACCACCCGATGGCAGCAAAGAAAAAAAATAGCAATGATATTTATCAGAATCTGATTAGAGAAATTGGTAGTTCTGAGATGAAACCGATCTACTATCTATTCGGGGAAGAGGAGTTTTATTTAGATCAATTGCTGGATAAATTTTCTAATGTGATTCAACCACATGAGAAAGATTTTAACTTTGATCTGCTTTACGGACAGGATATTAGTCCGGCTAAAGCCTTAGGTGCTGCCAAAAGTTTTCCAATGATGGCGGAGAAAAGAGTGATCATCATTAGAAACTTTCTTCAAATCGGCAAGGGCGCAGGTAGCGAAGGCTCTATTCAGGATTTTATTCCTTATATCGAAAACCCAAATCCAACGTGTTTACTCGTTTTATTTGATACCGGAAAACCGGCAGGGAACACAAACCTTGGAAAAGCACTATCAAAGAATAAGAATGTCGGGTATTACCAATTTGAGGCATTACCGGATTATTTGATTCCTGATTGGGTGATCAGTTGGACGAAATCTCATCATAAAAAAACCATTGAGCTTGCTGCTGCACAATTATTGGCTCAATTTGTAGGGAATAATTTACAGCTATTGTCTACTGAAATAGACAAAGTGTGTACTTTTCTGGACACTTCTGAAACCGTCTCAGAAGCCGCTGTAAAAAAAATAATCGGCTCATATCGCGAATATACGGCGATTGAGCTCAAAGAAGCGCTCATGAAGCGTAATTTGGAACAGGCGTTATACATATCGGAACAGATGTTGCAACACAGTAAGACAGACACGGGGGAAATAATTCGTCTCGTGGGGTTCTTTAACAGTGTGTTTACAAACATCTGGCAAATTCTAAGGCTTGCCGAAAAGGGTAAAGCCAAGAATCAAATTCAAAGCGAACTCGGTATTGCTAGTGCCTGGTACTTTAATAAGCTTTGGGATGATGCTTCGAATTTTCGCTACAGCGATATGCCGCGTGTTTTTGAAGCTCTTTTGGATGCAGATCGCTCCATAAAAGGCTTTACCACTTTAGACTCCACTTCGATTTTATTTCTTCTTGTCAAGCGAATCATCGGTTAATCCGACTTCGCGTTTTATAACAATTTGAACTAAAAATTAGTGGATTAGACATGGACGCATTTAAAGCAGCATCAGTAAAAGACTACAGTGATGAAGATTTGATGGAATATTTCCAAAATGATCATGAACCTGCATTTACAGAACTGGTTCGTCGTTACCAAGACCGACTTCACAATTTTCTTTACAGATATACTCATGACCATCAAGACTGTGAAGATTTAGTTCAGGAAACCTTTCTTAGAGTTCACAAAAGTAAAGCTTCTTATGAAAGAATTGCTAAGTTTTCTACCTGGATGTACACCATTGCTTTAAATCTTGCAAAAAGCTTGTACAAAAAGAAGCAGAGAATGTATAAGGTTTCCATTCATAAAGACCCGAATGATTCTGAAGATTTTGAAATGCATATTGAAGATCCAAATATTCTACCGGATCAACAATTACATGAGAAGTTAAGCCTTGAGCAACTTGAAAAGGCATTGATGTCACTTTCGGAAGACTTCAGAGAAGTAGTAATGCTGAGAGATCTACAGGATATGACCTACGAAGAAATTTCAGAAATGACAGGCATACCAATGGGTACGGTGAAATCAAGAATCAACCGTGGACGTGCTCAGGTTCAGCACATGATAGAAAGCTATGTAGATTTGGGAACTTCTTTCTGAAAACGGACTTAAAGGGTAGTGAAGACACACTAGCAAAACCCTTTTATGAAATTTTTAGATAAAGAATATCATCCTGTTATTGAAAACTATCTAGTAGATTACTCAGAAAATAATCTGGAACTGGTCGAGAGAGGCGCTTTCGAAGAGGTACTTGTTCATGATGATGATCTTCGTGAACTTGCATTCTCGGCGAAAGAAGGTAAACGCCTTCTGGGAATGTTGAAAGAAATAAAAGCAAAAGAAGGATTTATTGGCCGTTTGAATCAACGAATTGCCGAATCAAGTAACTAATCCAAAAAAAAAGATGAAGTGGCCTATACTTCATCTTTTTTTATTTCTAAAATTTACAGTCTAAAGTTTTGAATAGACTGCAATAATCAATTTCTTTCAGGTCTTAAATTAACTAACTCCGATCTGATGAAATATAGCTTACTTAATTTTTTATTTGTTGTTTTAATTTTCCTCTCTACATCTATATCTGCACAAGGGGTCCTCACTTTTGAAGATGTAATGAAATTTGAGGATATCAATGCTCCCGTAATTTCCGCACAGGGTAACTGGATAGCATACGGCGTGTGGCCAGACCGAGGTGATGGAAAAGTTGTAGTTCAACACACATCTAAGAAAACGAGCTATGAAATTGAACTTGGTTCAAATCCCTTAATTTCCAATAATGAGAATTGGGTAATCGCCTATCGTAATGTTCCTTTAGCTGAAGAATTGAAAGCCAAGAAAGATAAACCCAAAAGAGGGTTATCCATTTTGAACTTAAATAATGGGGAAGTAGAACACATAGACAGTGTTTCATCTTATAAGTTATCTAATGATGGTGAGTGGTTGGCTATCAATTTATATCAGCCAAAAAAAATTAAAGACCTAAAGCATAAGAATAAAAAGCTTGGATCAAGAATGTTGCTTTGGGATCTTTCAGCCGGAGACCCGCAAAGAATCGATTTTGTATCTGAAATGAGCTTCGATAGCCTATCAAATCATCTAGCATTTTCAGTTATAGATACAGCAGGGGTGAAAAATGGACTTTATTTGGCAGATCTAAACAAATTTGAAATTAGAGATGTACAACTTTCAGAAAACGGTTACTACTCTAATTTAACTTGGGATACAAAATCTCCACAATTAGCATTTACCAAAGCCAGTTTTGATACGAATTATGTTGATAGCGATGCGAGTTTACATATCTGGAACGCATCAGAAATGGAACTCAAAACGTTGGTTACTCCTGAGGATATTAAAGAGGGCTGGGCGTTGAGAAGTAATAACAACCTGCAGTTTGAAGAAAGCTATCAATACAAAAGACCAAGATTATTCTTTGGGTTGATGCCTCAGAATATGGTTGATCTTATCACTAAAAGAGAAGAAAAGGAAGACGAAGAGATTGATATTTATGCGGTAGATGAGATTATCGAAGACCGAGGAATGGATTTATGGCACGGAGATGATCCCAGAATTAAAACACATGAAATAGTCACCTTTAAAGACCGCAAGAACAGAACATACACTGCGGTTTATCACTTAAATGATGATAAATGGGTGCAACTGGCTGACCTGGAAATGCCTTTTATTCAAATCACAGATGGTGATAGACATGTGATGGGAAATACAGACGAACCTTATTTAAGAGAAATTACATACGAAGGCTTTTTTCAGGATTGGTATTTGGTTGACCTGGAAACCGGCAATCGTACAAAAGTTGCTGAGAGAATTTCGAATGATGCTGCCATGCTTTCTCCAAAAGGACATAGAGTTTTATACTATGATAATAAGAACTGGCATGTATATAATGTCGAAACCAATCAAACTCGTAATCTTACTGAAAAATTTGATGTTCCATTCTACAACGAAGATCATGATTATCCATCTCAAGTTCCGGGATATGGAATGGCTGGCTGGGTTGATGGAGGTGATGCAGCATTAATTTATGACAAATACGATGTTTGGCAATTACCGTTAATCAGAGGAAATGCCAAAAATATTACAAAAGGAGAGGGTAGAGCTGAGAAAAGAATATTCCGTGTTCGGTCTTTGGATGAAGACAACCTGTTTTCAAATAATGAAGATTTATTACTTACCTCTTATCACGATTTGAAGAAGAATTTCGGCTTTTATTCAGCTAAAACAAATCAGGAAGGAGTTAAGAAGCTATTGGAAGAAGACAAGAAATTCACTTTCGTTTCCAAAGCGGATAATTCAAAAAAGATATTATTCAAACGGGAAGCCTACGATGAATTTCCGAACCTTTGGGTTTCAGAAGACTGGAAGTTTAAAAAAACGAAACAGCTTTCTAAGCTTCACATGGATCTTAAAAAAAAATGGAATTGGGGTAGTGCTGAATTGATAGATTGGTTGAGTTTAGATGGAACGTATATTCAAGGAATTGTAATTAAACCGGATAATTACGATCCGAATAAACGATATCCCATCATGACCTATTACTACCGTTTCTTCACGGATAGATTACACGATTTCAATGAGCCAAAAACAAATCACAGACCGGTATTTGCTCAGTATGTAAGTGATGATTACGTAGTATTTTTACCTGATATTCGTTTTGAAATTGGTCGACCCGGATTTGCAGCCACAAAAAGCTTGGTTCCTGGAATTCAAAAACTCATAGAGTTGGGAATTGCTGATGAAGAAAAACTTGGACTTCATGGGCATTCATGGAGTGGGTATCAAACAGCATTTATAGTAACCCAAACGGATATCTTTGATGCGGCAGTTACGGGAGCTCCGGTCAGTAATATGACCAGCGCTTACTCCGGAATTCGTTGGGATTCAGGGTTAGCGCGTCAGTTTCAGTACGAAAAAACTCAAAGCAGAATAGGGCAGAGCTTGATCGAGGCTCCGGAGAAGTATATTGAGAACTCTCCGGTGTTCTTTGCTGATAAGATCACAACTCCAATGCTCATTCAGCATGGAGACGCAGATGGAGCGGTGCCTTGGTATCAAAGCATAGAATTGTATTTGGCGATGCGTCGATACAACAAAGACGTAATTTTCTTGCAATATCATGATGAACCGCATCACTTACAGAAATTCCCAAATAAGCTGGATTATGCTATCCGAATGAAGGAATATTTCGATTACTACTTAAAAGGAGTAGGCGAACCTGAATGGATTTTAAGTGGGGAGACTTTTTATGGGAGATGATTAGGGAAAGGTGATAAAGTGAAAATAATCTTGCTAATCTTGGAAATCCCATTATTAATCCTGGTGATAAATGGGAGAGGCGAAATGAGCATAAGATCGGTAGGCCATTTGAAGCAGGAGCTTCCTGTTGCCATTCCGAAGCCTGTCGGCAGACAGGCGGAGCTACGGAACGAGCGTCAACAAGCTAACAAGCAGGGAATCATAGCTGTAGCTCGTAAGCTCCTAATTTTAATTTATAGTCTATGGAAAAACAATACGACATATGATCCAAACAAAAATATCCCACAACAAATAACTTTAAACACGGTATGACGCTTGCGCTAGGTTGGCTTTTTTGATCGCTGATTTAGCATGGCTCAGCTTCTGTATGGACGTGTATGCATGGACGTGATTAATCACGTCCATGCATCAGCAAAATCACAGTAATCAGTGATCCTTACTCCGGCCTATGTACACACGTAAAAGTAACATCATCAAGAGGAGATTCCTGACCGATGAAGGCTTCTAAGGAGCTTTGAAGTTTTTTGACGATGGTTTTGGCGTGAAGCGATCCATAAATTTCCATAATAGATTGGATGCGCTCTTCCCCGTATTCTTCTCCGCGAAAGTTTCTAGACTCATTCAATCCATCGGTGTAAAATAGAACAGAATCGCCGGGCTTGAAATGGAATTTCTTTACTTCGAGATGTTTTTCCAGCATAGCACTATTTGTCATTCCCAGCGCAAAACCTTCAGCATTAAGATTGAAGGTGGTATCTCGCTCTCTACTGTAATAAATCGGGATATTATGACCAGCTCTTACATATTCAAATTCTTCTTTGTCATTTGGGAAGAAGCCAACACAACCAGTTACAAAAGTTTTATCACGACTGTTACTCTTCACATAGTCATTCAATTGAATGAACAGATCTTTTGGGGATGGATGTTCTTTTGCAACCAACATATTTACCAGTGCCTGCATCCGAACCATATAAAGTGCAGCTGAAAGTCCTTTTCCGGAAACATCAGCGATAATTACATACGTACCTTTATCCGTATCAATCACGTCAAGATAATCGCCACCAACTTCTTTTGCTGTATGGGCAAAACAGTAAACTTCTAAGTTCTTTTTGTTCAATGATGTGTTTGGCAAAAGACTTAGCTGAATATCACGAGCCAGATCAATTTCCTTTTGTACATCTGATTTTTCCAATAATTCAACCAGAAGCAATAAGAACATGGAAATGAATCCAAAAGGGAGTAGTAGGTTTGAAAAAAATACAATTCCTTCTAATCCAAAAATGTTTACCAAATAATGTGCTACAAAACTAACAGAACCCAATCCAAAGGCAAGGCGCCGGGTTGGATTCAGGCGTTGAGTCAGATCAGAAAATACTCTAAGAAACTTAACATGACCCGGAAGGTTTTCTCCCTGTTGACGTTCGATGTCTTCAACGGCTTCTTTGTATAAAAGCTTTAGGCGGTCTGTGTCAGCGGTGAGCTCTTTAGAAAAACGATCTTTTGACATCCCGGAAACGTATTCCTTATAGAATTTCTTTGTTCCGTAACCCGATTGTGCTTCGTTTTTTAAACTCAAAATCTGTTTGTGTGATTATTTATTTATGCCTTGTTCGTAATAATAGTCAAAAAGTTTTGCTTTGGCTTGATTAATCTTTCTTATAAGAATTAAGAATTAAGAATTAAGAATTGAGAATTAAGAATTGAGAATTAAGAATTAAGAATTAAGAATTAAGAATTGAGAATTAAGAATTAAGAATTAAGAATTAAGAATTAAGAATTAAGAATTGAGAATTGAGAATTGAGAATTGAGAATTGAGAATTGAGAATTGAGAATT
>CAXBHO010000129.1:0-9393 GCA_963975485.1 uncultured Balneola sp.
TCAGAGTTGTACGATATCTTTCTCTTCAAAATAACCTAGCTGGATTGTTCCTTCTTCGTCCGCAATGACGAGATCGCCACCTCACACCAACCCGTCATCTCGGGCAAACTTGAGCCGAGATCTCCCTAACAGCGCTCATTGCCTTTAATTTGGAGATTGCGGATCAGGTGCGTCCGCGATGACGAGATTGTCACCTCACACCAACCCGTCATCTCGGGCATACTTGACCCGAGATCTCCTGAACAACGCTCATTGCCTTTGATTTGGAGATTGCGGATCAGGTGTGTCCGCAATGACATTAGTTGAAACAATCCTAATGGTTTTTTTACATTAAAAAGTTGAAGTAGTAAAAAGGTTTTAGTACTCTACCGTCCGGTTATAATGAATACAAAAAACACAGGAAACGTATGAAAAAACTTATACTAACTTTAGGAATTTGCATCTTCACGCTCGGAGTGGCGATGGGGCAGGTTGCAGGAGATTTGATAATAACAGAAGTAATGGCTGATCCAAATGATGTAAGTGATACTCAAGGAGAGTATTTCGAAATCTATAATGCTACTAATGACAGCATTGATATTGGTGGATTTAAAATATCAGATGCCTCTAATACTCATGTCATTTCAGGAACGGTTATAGTACCTCCAAAAACTTTCTTTACATTGGCAGAAGAATCTGATTCAGCAGTAAATGGAGGTGTTAGTGCTGATTATGACTACCCAAGTTCTATAACCTTAAATAATACTTCAGAAACACTTACACTCGCAACAGGTTCTGATGTAACTATCACAACGATTTCATATACAGACGGAAATCTGTTCGGTGTAGGTGTAGCTATGGAGTTAAGCAATCTCTCGGATGCAGTAAATGGAACAATTTTAGAAGGAGATTTAATTGCAGCAACATCTGAGATAGATGGACCAGGGGATTTAGGCTCACCAGGGAGTCAAGGTAATACTTTAATAGACATTACAATTATTTCAGGAACAGCAGGTTGGAGAATGCTTTCATTTCCAATTTCAGGAGGTGCAGCAGAAGATATTTCTGATGATACGGCGATTCAGGGAGTAAGCGGTGGCGATAATCCTGATTCTACTTCTAATTTCGTAACCTATGATAATACAGGTGCCTATGAGACTCCCGCTTTGGTTTCTACAAATATTGGAAACGGGTATGGATTTATTACATACTTCTACAACAATACGGATGCAGGAAGCTCTACACTGCCTATAACTTTACAAGCTTTTGGAACAGAACCGTCAAGTGATGTAAGTGTAGATTTGAATGTCTCTACTTTAGAAAGTGGGAGTTATTATACCATGGTTGGTAACCCTTATGCCTCTAACTTCGATTTAAGTTCGATCACAGCATCGGTTGGAAGTATCCAAAACTACGTTGCTTTCTGGAATAATGGAACAGGTTCTTACAGTGCTCAAAATATAACGGATCCATATATTGTGGCACCTTGGCAAGGATTTTGGGTTGAAACAACCAGTGCAAGTGTAACAGCTATTTCAATGCCAACAAGTGGTAAAACTGCTACAGCAGCCTCAGGAACATTCTTTTCGAAAGAAAATCCGGAGGAAGGAGATTTAAAATTTACGCTTACTTCTGAAAACACATTTGATGAAGCAATAAGATTAAGCGTTCGCGCTAATGCTAGTTTGGGTTACGATTTAGATGATGCTTCTAAATTTACTCCTTTAACTGATCCATTTGCCACTATGGCTTTTGTTGGAGAAGTGAATAGTGAAGAAAAACTACAATCTGTATTTTCAATTCCTTCTCAATTAGAGGAAGAAATTATCATTCCTTTGAAAATCACTAATTTAAATTCTTCCGGTGAGTTTACATTTGCCTGGAGCGAGATGGAAAGTATGCCTCAAGGATGGGATTTCGAATTGATAGATTATGACACTGGAAATAGTGTTTCTTTGAGAAGTAATGAATCTTATACGTTTGAGGTTGATGAAGTACAAGCCAAATCAACACGAACCGTTCTTGCTGTTGCTTCTACCTTAGAAAGTGATGAGAAAGCATCCAGATTTGGTTTGATTATTACTCCCGGAATCAGCGTTGGCATCGACGATGAGATCAATGAAGTTACGGAGTTCAAATTAGACCAAAACTATCCGAATCCATTTAACCCAAGTACAACCATTAAGTACAGTGTTGGGGAAGCAGGGCCGGTTAATATTACCATTTATAATGTAATGGGACAGAAAGTAGCTGAGATATTAAACACGACGAGGACAGCAGGAAACTACCAAGTAACCTGGAATGCTACGGCTCAAGCAAGTGGTATCTACTACTATCGTTTAACGGCACCTGGGCAAGTACTAACGCGCCAAATGACATTAATCAAATAACGAGCTATTAGCTTTTAGCCGTTAGCGTTTAGCTTGGCAAAGCCTCTAAACGCTAACAGCTAAAAGCTAACAGCTAAAAGCTTTTACTTATGAAAAATTTACTACTACTTTTACTCGCGCTTACAATCATATTAATTTTATCTGCGCTAGCAATGGCACAACCGGGACTTCCGGGTGATCCGGCGCAGGCGCCTATTGACGGTGGCCTTGGGCTGCTTGCAGTAGCAGGCGGGGCGTATGCCTGGAAAAAGCTGAAAGGAAGAAAGAATCAAGAGGAAGAAGAAAACTTCTAATTTCTGAATACACCTTAAAATTAAAAGCCCTTCTTCGTGAAAACTATGAGGGTTTTTTTTGAACGCAGATAAGGCGGACCTCCCCGATTTCTCACCACATTTTATTAACTCAGTAGTTCGCCCCTCCTAGGATTAGGAGGGGAATTACTGAGTAGTTTTTTATTATTGAAAGTAAACGCTTTGAATCAATTTGGGATGGAATTCAGGCGTCTCTCTCCCTAGAAAAAGGGAGAGAACAAGAGTGGGTTTGCAGAGAATCTGGCGTTTAGTTTGAGTGGCTGCCTCAGCCTTCAGGTTCAGTCAGGGAATCTGTCAGACCGAGATTGGATGCATTTACTTCACCAAATCTGCACGATCAGTGTTAAGTGTTCCGTATTAGAACGCTGATTTGGTGGCTTTACTTCGGTTAACTGATCTCCCCAATTCATTGCCAGATTTTCTGTACGAGATAGTTCGCCCCTCCTAGGATTAGGAGGGGAATTACTGAGTAGTTTTTTATTATTGAAAGTAAACGCTTTGAATCAATTTGGGATGGAATTCAGGCGTCTCTCTCCCTAGAAAAAGGGAGAGAACAAGAGTGGGTTTGCAGAGAATCTGGCGTTTAGTTTGAGTGGCTGCCTCAGCCTTCAGGTTCAGTCAGGGAATCTGTCAGACCGAGATTGGATGCATTTACTTCACCAAATCTGCACGATCTGTTCATAAAAATACCCAATCGGGATTTTCAATTCTATCTGTTACCTTCTCCTATGATTTCAGTTAAACACATCGAAAAATCCTATTCTTCAAAAACGGTTTTAAAAGGAATAGATCTGGATATTTCTAAAGGAAATACGGTTGCACTGATCGGTCCGAGTGGCTGTGGAAAGTCAACATTACTTCGAATCTTAATGGGTTTAATTGATGCAGATAAAGGAACAGCTTCTATTGAAGGGGAAGTGCTTTCCAAAAAAAATGTTCTTCAATTACGAAGAAAAATGGGATATGTAATCCAAAAAGGCGGACTATTCCCCCATCTTACAACAAGAGAAAATACCACTCTTACTGCTGAATATTTAGGTTGGGATCAATCAAGGATAGAGAAAAGGCTTTCAGAGTTAACAGATCTGGTCCAAATAGATAAAAAATTACTGGACCGTAAACCGAACGATATCTCGGGAGGGCAGGCTCAAAGAATAAGTTTAATAAGAGCTCTTATGCTGGACCCTGAGATTATTTTGCTTGATGAGCCACTAGTGTAGCCTCATCCATGAATTGTCCTAGACCTGTTAGATTTTTAGGGCTATTGTAACTTTACGTAAACCATTTAGTTTAAAATCTGACAGGTGTTTTACGACATCTGAACATTGCCTTTACACTAGGATTCTACGATTATCAAAGTATTTAGGATTTCAAAACAAAGTTCTACCAAGATGGAGATTTGTAAATTTTGTTATTTGTGATTTTTGCGTAGCAATAACATATATTGTACATGTTTTAATCAACCCGATTCAATGGATCTCTTTCAAGATAAAAATGCCTCTTCCTTTCAGGTAAACGAGCCGAAGAACAGTTTTTCTGATGAACCGCTTGCCACCAGAATGCGACCGCAATCTTTAGAAGAATTTGCCGGACAGGAACATTTGGTTGGCGAAGGTAAGATGCTCCAACGAATGATTGAAAGCGGGAATATTGGCTCATTGATTTTTTACGGTCCTCCAAGCTCGGGGAAAACCACGTTAGCTCATGTTATTTCAAAGGAGATAAAAGCTAGTTTTAAAGTCATTAATGCGGTATTAGATGGTATAAAAGAATTACGAACGGTCGTTGAACAAGCCGAAAAGCTAAAGAAATTGAATGGAAGAAAAACCATTCTATTTGTGGATGAAATCCATCGTTGGAATAAAGCCCAGCAGGATGCACTACTTCCACATCTGGAATCCGGAATTATCACACTTGTTGGTGCAACAACAGAGAATCCATTCTACTCATTAGTTAACCCGTTGTTATCACGATGCCAATTGTTTGAACTTTTTCCATTAACGGTAGATGATGTTCACAGAATGTTAACCAGAGCTCTTGAAGACAAAGAAAGAGGACTGGGTTCAAAATCCATTAAAGTAGAAAAAGAAGCGTTAGATCATTTTTCGGACTACGCCGGAGGAGATGTCAGAAATGCCTTGAATGCACTGGAAGTTGCCGTTCTTTCGAGTAAGAAAAATTCAGATGGCGAAATTCACATCACAAAAGAAATTGCCAAAGAAAGTATCCAGCGAAGGAATGTACGGTACGACCGAACCGGGGATGAGCATTATCATTATGCTTCAGCTTTAATAAAATCACTTAGAGGCTCAGATCCTGATGCTGCTTTATATTGGATGAATGCAATGTTGGAAGGTGGAGACGATCCGAATTTTATATTTAGAAGATTGCTGATATTTGCCAGCGAAGACGTTGGAATAGCCGAGCCTAATGCAATTACTATCGTGAATTCCTGCCAAGAGGCATTTATGAAAACCGGAATGCCGGAAGGCATGTATTTTTTATCTCACGCCTGTACCTATTTAAGTATCTGCCCAAAGAGTAACAGCACAAAAGGTATTTTTGAAGCAGCCAAAGAGATAAAAGAAAAGGGAGTGGGTTCAGTTCCGGCTTATTTAAAAGATAGAACAGCAAATAAACTTTCATCAAAATATCTTGATACAGAAAATGCTTCTAAAGAGTATAAATATCCCCATAGTTTTGAAGGAAACTGGGTAGATCAACAATACTTACCGGAAATAGTAAAGAATAAAAAATTCTACGAACCGGGAAAAGAGGGAAGAGAAGGTTTGTTAATAAAGAGGCTAAATGAGATAAAGAAGAATAATGGAAACTAAATATTTTTAGGTTCGTTAGGAATTGAAAAGTGCAAAGCTATTTTAAAACCTAAATATTGCGAACGATAATCGTAAATTCTTACTTAAATTAAAGGTTCAGAATCAATCTTATTATAAGTGAATCTGTTTAATTGATAAATGAAGTTCATAGATGTAGTTTAGTGGAAAGATTAAGATAATATGGATATAAAAATCATAAGTGGTACAGATAGACCTAATTCTTGGGCGCTAAAAATCTCAAAATATGTTGCTGAGGTATATAAATTGAGAGGTGTAGTGGCAGAGGTTGTCTCTTTGGAAGATTTTCCATTAGCTGATGTTGTAGGCGGCAAGTATGGCAAAGAAATTTCTTCAGTAGAAAAGTTCAGGAAACCAGTTTTAAAAGCGGATGGCTTGGTGTTTGTGATACCTGAATATAATGGAGGGTTTCCCGGTATTTTAAAAATGTTTGTTGATTATTTGCCTTTTCCGGGTGCTTTTGAGAAAATGCCCGTGGCCTTTATTGGAGAATCAGCGGGAGCATTTGGAGCATTAAGATCAGTGGAACAGTTCCAAATGATCGTGAATTATAGAAATGCACTTCAATTTCCTGAAAGAGTTTTCATTCCAAAAGTATCTAAAGAATTCGATCCTGAATCAGGTTTGAATGATGATTTCAAACAAAACCTGCTGGAATCTCAAGTTTCAAACTTCATCAAGTTTATTAAAGAAAACGCTTAGCTTGATTTGAGCATATACCCAACACCGTGTAGTGTAATTAAATACCTGGGCTTGTCAGGGTGCAACTCTATTTTTGCTCTCAGCTTCGAAATATGAACATCTACCGTTCTTGTATTTGTACTATATTCGTAACGCCATACTTTCTCAAGTAACTCATCTCTGGAAATGGGACTATTGGCATGAGATAACAAATATCTGATCAACTCAACCTCACGTGCTGTAAGTTCAATTTTTTTATCGCCCGGATGGATGGCTTCACTTTCAGCAAGATCTAATTTAACCTCACCTAATTGTAGAATATCAACTTCTTTGGCATTAGAATAAGTGCCTGCTCTTCGTAAACGCGCTTTAATTCTGGCTAACAGTTCTTTAACCCCAAAAGGTTTGGTTAGATAATCATCTGCGCCTAATTCCAATCCTTTTACTTTATCAGTTTCCTGATCTTTAGCAGTAAGCATGATAATCGGAAATGTGTACTTTAATTCACGAACTTCTTTACAGATATCGTAGCCACTTTTGCCCGGCAACATTATATCGAGAATCATGAGATCAGGATTGTGCTCTTTTACCATTTCAACAGCACTTTCTCCATCTTTACTAACAAATACGGTAAATCCTTCCCCTTCAAGTGTATCTTGTAAGGTGAAAATTAAGCTTGGTTCATCTTCTATAAGTAGGATTTTAGAACTTTTTTCAGCCATATTTCTTCTTTTAAGTGTTAATTGTGCCAATTATACTACTTTTTTAGCAGTAGTTTTTAATTTCTTAAGAAGAAAGTTTAGGAAAGGATATTATAAAAGTAGTTCCTTTGCCATAATCACTTTCTACAATTACATCCCCTTCATTGAGTATTATCAAATTTCGTACAATGCTTAGTCCTAACCCGTGCCCTTTTGTTTTAGCAACTAAGGAATCTTCTATCCTGTAAAATTTTTTAAAAATATTTTTTAATTCACTTTTTTTGATCCCAACACCATGATCTCTAACAGTAAGCTTTATTTGTGATTCATCTTCAAATAGTTTTATGATAATTTTTTTCTTTTCAGAACTATACTTTAGCGCATTTTCAATAAGATTGCTAAGTATAGTTTCTATGCTATCTGCATCAGCCAGTATTTCAAAATTTGTAGCATTTTCAGTGTCATATTCTAACTCAAATCCTTGTTCTTGGATGAACTCTTTATTTGCTTCCAGATAAGTATCTAATAGAGTTTTTAGGTTTTGAGGCGCTCGATTAACTAATGTTTGTCCCGCATCATATTTTGCAACATCAAGAAGTTTTTCAATCATTCTGCGTAATCGGATAGACTCATTGTAAATATGGCCGCCATACTTTTTTAATCGATCGGGTTCTGTAACTCTTCCATCCGAAATATTTTCTCCGGCAGCCTGCATAACTGCAAGCGGCGTTTTTAATTCATGGGTAACGTTAGCAAGAAATCCTGCTTGTCGCATAGATAACTCTCTTTCTTTCTGGGCGGTATAAAACATGAATAACAACGACCCAAGTAAGAATAACACAGCAAAACCGAGTACAATAATATTTTTCCGAAAAGTTTCCTGATAGGCGGAAGTAAGTGGCGGATTTAAAAAAGCCACTTTGAGGATCCAATCGCTAAAAAATCTAGGGAAACGAACACGATTGTCAACCAAATCAACATTAAAATCGATAGAAGGGTTATTTGAAGCCAACACCACATCTTTTCGATGATCGTGCAGCCAAACTACTGTTCCTTCATTCTCTGCTCTTCCGAAATATTGATTTATGAGTGGAGCAATAAGTTCATTTACAATTGCGTCTTGATTTAGAATAAAGGTGAAATAACCAATCACGCGATTTTCAGTCAGGTTTATTAGCCCGATATTCATACTTCTGTGGGCATCAAATTCAATCATGGATCTCCACCGGAGATCAAAGTTGTTGATTTGAATTCGAGTTGCGGACCTAATCAAACCTACCCCATCACAAACAAGGCTGCTATAATTATCCGTAGTTTCCATTTTACGTTCAACTTGATCAAAATAAAAAATAGAAGTTCCACTTTCGCAAGGATCTTTATCTGCGGGAGTATAATAAATGGAGGAGGTGTAAGGGTTATCAGCTAAGTCAGTAAATATTTTCTCCAGCGTTTTTGAAAGCTTTCCATCATCTTCTAATGAAGCTTCAGCCTGATTATCAATATTTAGAAGCTTACTGAATGGTTCATAAATTTCACTTTGAACCAAGGTAGTTATTTCTTCAGCTTTCTTAAGTTGACGTTCACTCTCACTTTCAGTAACTCTTTCTCTGATGTCATATAAACTAAAAACATTCATTCCTGTAAGAGCAATGATTGCAATCAAACCAAGCATCAGTAAAATCCAACGGAATAGTCGGTTTCTACCTACTTTTTTTACTTTCATAAAATTCATAGGAATAAAATAACAGTATCTTTAGCCGCATCCATTTTAAGGAAGTAAAAAAAGATGAATTCATCTATGTAGAAGGAACTAAAGCTTCCCGAAATTATTTTCGAGTGATTTTTTTAAGACATCAAATTCGATAGGTTTAACTAAATAATCCAAATAGTTAGTTTCTTTTGCTCTTTCAACATGATATGGGTCAGAGTTTCCGGTAATATAGATGACCGGAACATCTGAAAATTTTCGAATTTCAAGCATCGCTTCAATGCCGTCCATATCTCCTTCAAGAGAAATATCCATTAAGATGAGATCAGGTTTTATGCGTTTGGCAATCTCGATAGCAGTTTTACCATATACAAGTTCACCCTCGGCTCCATATCCCAGTTTTTCCAAATAACTTTCGTAAAGCAGATTAAGGATTAGATCGTCTTCAACGATCATTACCGTTTTCTGTTTGCTGTCCATAGAATTCAATTAATCTTAAGTCGGCTTGTATAATAAGGGGATTAAGGCATAAAGAAAATTGTAATTATAAAAAAACCCGATGTAGTTAAAACTATATCGGGTTAAGTACCGCAGACCGGACTCGAACCGGCACTCGAATAGTATTCTAATTGGATTTTAAGTCCAACGGGTCTACCAATTAACCTCATTCCGTAGCTCTGCTCCCAACACTCAGCTCTCAAATAGACTCACCGAAGTAAGATGTTCCAACGCGATGGAATTTCAGACACAGGCATTTGGTTTAATGAG
>CAXBHO010000130.1:0-9310 GCA_963975485.1 uncultured Balneola sp.
AATGAGCAGAAACGCTATATTTATGGAACACCTGAAACGTTTAGGACACTATTGACTAAAAACCTGAGCTCGATGTAAGAAAAGATTTATAACAAATCGAGAAGCGCCTAAGACCTACAGAAATAATATTTTTAGGCCTGCTTGTTGGACTTGGTGGCTATGCGATTGGCTATGATATTTTTGAAGGAGATACTTACGAAGGGCATACCTTAATTCCATTTCTAGAGAAAATCAGCAAGACGTTTAACTTATCCAAACCCATCATCGTAGCCGATGCAGGACTGTTATCTAATGAAACCATAAAAGCCCTGCAGGAGCAAGGCTATGAGTATATCATTGGTGGCAGATTAAAAAATGAACCACAAAAGATTAAGCATCTGATTTTATCAAAACAAATCAGTGATGGTAAGCTAATACAGATAAAAAAACAAGGCAGTACGCGCCTTGTCATCACCTATTCTGCCAAAAGGGCAACCAAGGATCAGTGCAATCGAAAAAGGGGATTAAAGCGGCTTGAAAAACAAATAAAGACAGGCAAGTTAACCAAGTCAAACATCAATAATCGTGGCTATAATAAATACCTGAGAATGAAAGGCGAAGTAACCATTGAAATTGATTACGAAAAATTTGATAATGATAATGAGTGGGATGGTCTGAAGGGTTATGTTACCAATTCAAAGCTGAGTAACAAGCAAATAGTAGAGAACTATAAAAATCTATGGCACATAGAAAAGGCTTTTAGAATGTCAAAAACAGATTTAAGAATAAGACCAACATACCATCGAATTAGAGACCGTATTGAAGCCCATATTTGTATATCACTCACCGCATACAGTATTTACAAAGAACTAGAAAGGGTGCTTTACAAAGAAAAATCTACCTTATCACTTAAAATGGCTGTGGAGCTAACTCATAATATATACCAACTTACATGCACCCTTCCAGAGTCAAAGCACACCAAATCTAAACTGTTAAAAATGGATGCTAAACAGGCAGAACTATACAATTTGGTAATGAAAAATTTCTAGGGTGTTGCATAGCGGAAAACAGGAGAGCCTTTGTTGATTATCGCCATCAACTCACTCACTTCTTCTTGGCTTAATTTAATAGTGTATCGTATCATTGGTTTTTATTTAAAGATACAAAATTAAATTTAATACGCCATAATATAATTAACTTAACACTAGTTAATCTTCCATTGGTATGGGTTGCTCCGAATCTTTAGTATGGTTCATAAACACTTTGTGAGTACCTACTTTTCTTGTTCCTTTAGAGCGTTCTATTTTAGTATAGTTTCCATCTGCAGCTAATGTCCACCGTTGCATATTGTCTTGTAAATATACACTCAGCATAAACTGAAGATATTTTTTAAGCTTCGGGGCTTCGATTGGTGTTAACGCTTCAACTCTTGCATCTAAGTTTCTATGCATCCAATCTGCTGAACCGATAGAATACAAATGCTCTTCTGCATGGCGGAAATAAAACACTCTGGAATGTTCTAAAAAACGCCCAATTACAGAGTGAACTCTGATGTTTTCGCTTAATCCTTCTTTGCCGGGAATCAACCTACAAACACCACGAACAATAAGATCTATTTGAACACCTGCTTGCGACCCTTCATAAAGTTTTTGAATCATCAATGGATCTTCAAGACTGTTCATTTTTGCGATAATTCTTGCTGGGCGCCCTTCTTTAGCTTCCTTCGTTTCAAATTCAATAAGCTCGGTAACCTGTTTACGCATATGCTTTGGTGCCACCATCAATTTCTCAAACGTTTGGTCGGGAGCATATCCTGTTAACAAATTGAAAATATCTGTTATATCTGAGGCGATTACATCATCGCAAGTGAACAATCCTAAATCTTCATAAAGCTGTGCGGTATCGGGATGATAATTTCCGGTACCGATATGACAGTACGTTTTTAAGCCGTCTTTTTCTTCCCGTACCACCATGGTTACTTTAGTGTGAATCTTTAAGCCGGGAATTCCATAGGCAACATGCACACCATAATTTTCAAGTTTTTGTGCCCAGGTTATATTCCTTTCTTCATCAAACCTGGCTTTAATCTCAACCAATACAGCTACTTGTTTTCCTTCTTCGGCTGCATGCATTAAAGAATGCATCAACGGCGAGTCTTTAGATGTTCTATAAAGAGTCTGTTTGATTGCTAATACTCTGGGATCTTTTGCCGCTTCGTCAATAAAGCGCTGCGTGGAAAGTTCAAAACTATGATATGGGTGATGAACCATAAAATCGCCGTCACGGATCAACTTGAAAAAGCTAGGTGCTTCTTCGTCCAGCTCGTGCTTTAGCGCCGGATGAAGAACAGGTGTCCATGCTCTGCTTTTCAATCTTGGATAACCGGACAGAAGGGGAATCTGCATGGCATCTACCAAACCAATAGTCCCGTTCATTTCATACACGTCATTCCAATTGATGTTCAAATTCTTGATCAAATACTTTTTTATGTGCTTAGGCATTTCCTGCTCAAGTTCTAATCTTACAATCTCAGAAAATTTTCTTTCTCTTAGCTCGTCTTCAATCGTTTCCAACAAATCGTCCGCTTCTTCTTCTTGTCTTTCAACGGAAGCATTTCTTGTTACTCTAAACATATAGGCAGACAAAACTTTCATGCCAGGGAAAAACTGATCTATTTTTGTTCGTATTAAATCTTCAATGGGTACCAAGACCACTTTATTTCCACGGCGATGCACCTGTATCAACCTTGGGCGGTTTGCCGGAATCTTAATTCTGGCAAAAAGCTTCTCTTTATTTCTTGGGTTTTCAAGCTCAATTGCGAACGATAAACTCTGATTTGAAATAAAAGGGAAGGGATGTGATTCATCAACCGCCAATGGCGTTACTATAGGATAGATCTGATTTTGGAAAAACCGGTCGCCTACTTTCTTTTGATATTTAGTTAATTCCGCATAATTTTTAATATGAATTCCGTTCTTTGCCAATTCAGGTACAAGCTGATCGAAGAAACATCCTCTATACGTTTCGATCATTTTAATCACTTCATGGCGAATCTCTTTTAGTTGATCAGAAGCGGACATCCCATCTACAGAAAGTGACTTTACCCCGGCTAGTAGTTGGCGCTTTAATCCGCCTACTCTTTTTTGAAAAAACTCATCCAAGTTAGAGCAAACAATCCCAATAAACTTTACTCGCTCCAGTAATTTTGTTTTTGAATTTAGTGCCTCAGCTAAAACTCTTTCGTTAAATTTTAACCAACTTATTTCATAATTAAAGAAATAATCTGACCCATAAATCTTTAAACTACTTGAGCTTAGGTCTTTGTATAGTCCTTTTTCTTTCAAAATCTCATTCTTTTTCAAATTAGCTAATTTTTTTCCGCGCTTTCTTTTTTGATCCTTTATAGGATCATAATCAAGCTCATCAGGAGAGTAAGAATTGTATTTCATAAGGGTTGCCAAAATTCAATGCGCATTTCGCCAATAAACTAAGTATAATTCTGTAAAGTTAGTGTAAACATATACACCCAAAAAATTCCGTGCATAATCCCCTTTTAAATCCAGATCAGAAAGAAGAAGTCTTTGAAAACTCAGTCCGCCCATCTACATTGGATGAGTTTATCGGGCAAAAAAAGGCTATCTCTAATTTAAAAGTATTTATAAAAGCCGCCAAGCAACGTGGCGATGCGCTCGATCATGTAATACTTTCAGGCCCTCCGGGGCTTGGCAAAACAACGCTTTCACATATTATAGCTCAGGAAATGGGGGTGAATATTCGGCCAACAACAGGTCCGGTTCTTGAAAAACCGGGCGATCTTGCAGGAATATTGACTAACTTAGAAGAAGGAGACGTTCTTTTTATAGATGAAATCCATCGGCTTAATCCGGTAATCGAAGAATATTTGTACTCGGCCATGGAAGATTTTAAGCTCGATATTATGATCGACTCCGGCCCTAATGCACGAAGCATTCAAATTGAACTAAACCGGTTTACCCTTGTTGGTGCTACTACCAGAAAAGGAATGTTGACTGCTCCTCTACGAGCTCGTTTCGGAATCGATATGCGGTTAGATTATTACGAAGTTGAGCTTCTCCATAGAATCGCTTTGCGGACAGCCGGTATTATGAATTTTGGTATCACCGATGAAGGTGCTTTTGAACTTGCTCGAAGAAGTCGCGGAACACCAAGAATTGTGAACAAACTTCTACGTAGAACCCGAGATTTTGCTCAAGTAGAGGATCTTACAGAAATCGATAAAGCTATTGCTGATAAAGCACTAAACGCCCTCGATGTGGACGAGAATGGTTTAGACGAAATGGACGTGAGAATGCTGCGAGCGATTATAGAAAACTATGCAGGTGGTCCGGTTGGTTTAGGTACGCTTGGTGTTGCCGTCGGCGAAGACAAAGGAACGATTGAAGAGGTGTATGAGCCATTTCTTATTAAAGGAGGCTTTTTACAAAGAACCCCAAAAGGACGTGTTGCCACCGCTAAGGCTTATCAATATTTGGGAATTGAAAGGAAAGAAAATAATAAAGATTTGTTTGGGGGTTAGAAGCCCAAAAATTTCGTTTTGAGATAGTACAGGAGTGATGAAATATAAAAACAAAGCAGCCACTTAACACGCTTAGTTTGCTTTACAATTCTAACTCCTTTGGATTTCTTCGGCTATCCCAAATATGCAGAATTTTTATTGCTTCTTCTTCGTCTAAATAATAAATCTGATAGTGATCTTTGACTAAAACTCGTTCTTCTCTGTTTACTAACTGACGACCTAAGAACGGGAAATGAGAAAGCAGACTTGCTGATTCCTTAAATACATTATCCAATTTAATGGAGTACTCTTTGCTGCCTATTTTTTTATACCAATAGTCTAAAATTTGGATACGATCGGCTAGAGCTTCGGGCGCCCAAATTATTCGTTTAGCCATTTAGCTACCAGTTGATCGGCTTGGTCGTTTGTTAAAAAATTTCCTTTTTTAATACTTTGTTTTGCTTGATCAATGCGTTTTTCCTGATAAGGAGTTAAAGTAATATCTATCTGAGGCTCATACTTCCTATCTAGGATATTTTTGATAGTCTGCAGAAATCCTTCATCATCAATATTCTCTATACTTTCGTGAAGTAAGCTTTTCAACTTTTTTGTTTTTGTATTCATAACTTTAATTTTTGATTTGCAACAGGTGCTCTAGTATAACTAAGAAGAGGCAAAAATTGTATATAAAACTCATATAATTTAATTTTCTAAAACGTACTACCAGAATCCTGTTAGATAAAATTTGATTTTATACAGCTATCAAGGTTTATTTATCTGGAGGTAACTCCCCACAGAGGTTTAAGATTTATCTAAAAATGAAATCTTTTTTGTAAAAGAATCTTCTTACCTTTTGCCAGTTTCGTAATCGAAAGTACCTTATTTAATTAAAAAGTAGAATGAAGAATTTATTTACCTCAGAATCGGTGTCAGAAGGACATCCGGATAAAGTAGCAGATCAAATTTCAGACGCCATTTTAGATGCGATGCTGGCGCAAGACCCCGAATCCCGAGTTGCTGTGGAAACCTTAGTAACTACCGGTTTGGCGGTGGTTTCGGGAGAAGTAACCACTGATGCCTATGTAGATGTTCAGGAAGTGGTTCGGGAAGTAATAAAAGAAATTGGGTACACGAAACCTACCTATCGTTTTGATTCAGAAAGCTGTGGTGTGCTTTCGACAATTCATACTCAAAGCCCTGATATTGCTCAAGGCGTTGATCGTGAAGGAGCCGGCGATCAGGGAATGATGTTTGGTTACGCCACTAAAGAAACACCTGAGTTTATGCCAATGCCCCTTCAGTTTTCGCACAATCTTTTGAAAGAGCTGGCTCGCATCCGTAAAAAAACCGATCTAATGCCTTACTTGGGACCGGATAATAAAAGTCAGGTTACGATTGAATATGATAATGCAGGAAAGCCAAAACGGATTCATACCATTGTTTTATCTACACAGCATGATGAAGGCGTTGAGCAGGAACAAATTCATGAGGATATCAAAACAAAACTGATTAAAAATGTTATCCCTGCTGAATTACTAGATGCTGCTACAATATATCATGTAAATCCAACAGGGAAGTTTGTAATTGGTGGTCCGCATGGCGATACAGGTTTAACCGGCCGAAAAATTATTGTAGATACGTACGGCGGATTTGGCGCACATGGCGGCGGTGCTTTTTCAGGGAAAGATCCCTCTAAAGTAGATCGAAGTGCGGCTTATGCAGCAAGACATATTGCGAAGAACTTAGTGGCTGCCGGTTTAGCTGATGAATGCCTTGTGCAGTTAGCGTATGCTATTGGAGTAGTAGATCCCGTTTCCATAAACGTAAACAGTTATGGAACAGGCAAAATGAGTGATATAGAACTTGCCAATCTCATAGAGAAAACCTTTGATTGTACCCCAAAAGGAATTATTGATCGCTTTGACTTAAAACGACCGATTTACCAACCAACTGCGGCCTATGGTCATTTTGGAAGAGAGGAATTTCCGTGGGAGAAATTGGATTTTGTGGATAAGCTGGGGTGATGTTAGCTATGTTACTAAGAGCTGCTAACTACATCCCTCGGATTGTCCAAAGAACCGTTTGGACAATCATCCCCCTTCGAAGGGAGATTTATTCTTCTTGGTTTTCTGACCTCCCAGATTTCTCAGCACATTTATCTTCTTTAATAGTTCGCCTCTCCTTCAACAAGAAGGGGAACTCCCAAGCTTATTCAAAATCTTAACAACCTGAGTTCGATTTTAAAATATGATTCAAACGACGGCTATAAGTCATTCCAGCCTTTAGATTAAAAATAGCTACAAATTGAATTTTTTGATTAAAACTCATTTGGAATGGTTTAAAGAGATCCAGATTCCCACAAAGTGATGCCTTGGCACAGGCATCCGCCGTGGAATGACCTTAATTATATTCTAATGGTGTTTTCAAAATCTGCCAAAGGCATCACTTTGTGAGAACTCAGGTTAACAGGGAGTCCTTCTCCCTATCAAAAAAGAAGACAGATGGGGTCAAAATAACAAGCATCAATTCACGAGCGGAGCGATGTGATTTCACTGCTGTAGCCTCTGCAAAAAGATCACAAGCTATTTCCTGACCCACCCTTGTTCCCTCCCTATGTCCAGAGAGGGAGACTCACATATTATACTCAAAAATGCTATTTAAGATTTTTGAACTGACCATATTTACTAAAAACATCTCCTACTCTCAACCAAGAACTGGGTTGGTTTCCGGCTAAGATTTCTCCTAAATGGTTCCATTCACGAGCGGATGCGAAGTCATCTCCAGCTCCTTGCCCCTTTGTGGAGATTGCCTGCCTGTGCCGGCAGGCAGGCTTCGTTATATTCATTCCTCGCAAATGGTATCTAAGGGACTTTTGATGTAGTTACCGCCTTTATTTAAAACATGTGTGTAAATCATGGTTGTTTTAAGATTTTTGTGCCCCAAGAGTTCTTGTACTGTTCTAATATCGTATCCATTTTGCAATAATTGAGTGGCAAAGCTATGCCGAAAAGTGTGAGCCGAAACCTTTTTTTGAATGTTCGTTTTCTTAGTGGCTTGTGATATCTCTCTATTTACGCTTTGAGCTGATTGGTGATATCGATGTTCCATTTTTGATCTTGGATCTCTAGATATTTTCCGTGAGGGAAACAGATACTGCCATTTCAACTCATTTTGTGCATTCGGGTATTTTTTGCTCAAATTTCCGGGAAGTACCGTTTTTCCAAATCCATTAGAAACATCCATGTGATGAAGTTTAGCAACTTTTTCGACTTGTGCTTGCAGTCTACCTTTCAATGATGAAGGCATTAATGTAACCCTGTCTTTACCGCCCTTTCCGTTTCTTACGGTGATCTGTTTGTAACTGAAATCTATATCTAGAATTCTAAGTCTGAGACATTCAGATATTCTTAATCCAGATCCATACATTAACTGAACGATTAATTTCTTTGCGCCGGACAGATTATTTATCACTAAGCGTGCTTCATCTGGCGAAAGTACGGCGGGGATGTGCTTTGTTCGCTTAGCGTGATTTAAATTTTTAAGGGTTCCGGGTTTAATTTTGTATACATGCTTAAAAAAAAATACAATTGCACAAAGTGCCTGATTTTGTGTAGAAGCCGATGCATTATTGTTGGCTAAATGATTTAAAAAAGAAGTCAGGCTTGTATCTTCTTTTTGGTTGATGTTTTCAGAGCTACAAAAGTTCAGGTATCGTTTAGTCCAACCGGTGTATGACTGTTCCGTTCTGTAACTATAGTTCCTTCTTCGTATTTCTGTCTTTAACTGAGTGAGTAGATTTTGCATAACAATTATTTTCTATAGTAAGACCGATTGGAGGTGTATTCCTTACAAAGAAAGTTCAATAAGCTCATTAGTAACCGATTTATGTGAACTACTTATATGAACTTAACAATCATTAAAATTAAGCTTGCGGGTTATGAAAGATGATTTTTAGTTAATTTTGTTTATCTTACTAAAGATGAAATGTTCATCAATAATATGTTATGTGCCCGGCCAGGCTTCTGGCAGTCGTGTGTTTTGATAGGGGCTTTTTCGGGGTTCGTGGCTTGTAAATCTGCCGGAGCGTTGTTGGTGGTTTGCCCCTGCAAAGGTTCTAATCTGCGCCCGTGGTTTTAATGAAATTTTTTACTGGAAAAGTCACTCAAAGGTGTTTTAAAGTTTCGGGAGCGCCCGGGGCGTTGTTCAACACTCCTGTTCCGCGCTTCCGGTTAGCCTGTCCGGGAAACAAAGTTCATTTTTGACTTGCAGTAATGGGTTGCTTTTTCCACATTTAGCGGTGGTTCAAGCGCCGTCAGTTTTCACATAACAAGGCGTGTTAAGCGGACTCGATTAGGGTTCGGAACCATACTTTTAACATCCGGGCTCGCCGCTTACACGCCGGGTCGTTATGTGTCTGGTCAGGCGTGTTCATTTCGTGGTGGTTTTTGCTGAGCCTTTTCTCGTTTCTGTTCTGTTAAAAAAAGTTTTGATCGTTGGTTGTGGGTTGCCACTTTTAGGCGGGTAATCTGCGTGTGTTTTTTATCCAAAATTTCAGCTGTTAAGTGGTTTCCATTTTTTTCTACCTATCATCAGCGCCACAGCCGTTGTTCAAAAAGCCTAATCCACGCTACCGGTTTGCCTGCCCAGCCAACGTACACAATGTCGGGTTACTCGTGTGTTCTTGGTTTTACGTTCTGTTTTGGTAGTTTGGTATTTTTCAGTTTTCACATAACAAGCGTTTCAAGCGGAAGCAGGTAGGGGTTGTATTTTCGCTTGTGGGTAAGAAAATAATTCCCT
>CAXBHO010000131.1:0-9209 GCA_963975485.1 uncultured Balneola sp.
TTTGTCCACTTGAAAGAAACAATCCAAAAACAGCCTACTATTTGTCCATTACACCGAACATTTTGATTCTTAGTTCAGAACTCAATATTCCTACCCCACCCTAAACTTCAGCTCTTCAATAGTTGAGAGAATTTCATTTCTATCCATTTCCCTATAGCGCTCTGGTAGTAATTCTTTGGACGTGCATTCGATTACCGCATTCAACGTTTGCAGCTCCACTTCTTCAGGATACGTTGGGGGGATAAAATCCGCCAAAGCAGCATCCAAAATTTCTGGTGTTACTTTTTTTATTCCTTCTGCTGCGGCGCGGAATTTAGCTCTGGTCAAAGCCGCTTCCATATCAGCTCCGGAGAACGTTTTTAAACCTTGTTCAACTACAGCGGGAATATATTCTTCAGTAAGTTGAAGACTGGTTTTCTTTGCCATTGCCTCATACAGCTCAATACGCTCTTCTTTGGTATGCGGTGGAAATAAAGCCAAATGCTCTTCTGCTCTACCCTGCCGTTTTAAATCAACAGGCATTAAATCCGGTCGTGCTGTCATCAGGAACCATACGATTTTGCCCCGATTATCTGTATCACTCATAAAAGTCGCAATCTGAGAAAACACACGGCTTGAAACTCCGCTATCTCCACTTGCGGATCTATCCCCTAAGTATGCATCGGCTTCATCAATCATAACTGCTACCGGAGACATCGCCTTTAACAGCGACAATATTTTTTCTAGGTTACCTTCGGTAACACCCTGCCACTGGCTTCGGAAGTTCTTCAGTTTCACCATTGGGATACCCACTTCACTGGCAAAACAGGTAACTAAGAAAGTTTTTCCCGTCCCAACCGGACCACATACTAAGTAACCCATCGGCATCACGTCTTGCCGACCGGATTTAAGCGCTTTAACTGCGTTGCGCAGATGTTTCTTAACATGGGTGTGCCCTGCTACGTTATCGAGCGAATACGGTGTTTCTACGAATTCTAATAATCCGTAGGCTTCTGCCTCGATCAAATCTTTTTTGTTTTCGGATAACCCTTCAAATGTAATTTTTTCGTTATTCTCACGAGCATTAGAAAGTACACTGCGGATATTCACGTAATTCAGACCCGCCGTTTGTTGCGCTATAATTTCGGGTGATACAGCAGAAAGCTTTTTGAAATCATCTTGTTTTGTTTCAAACTTCACGAATGCTAATCGGTCTTCCTCGCCCGGAATATGGATCTTTATCCCCGTTGTATATGGATTTTGAACAATGGTTTTGTTCAAATCAGCAAGATTTTCTGTAATCATCACACAAGTGAAATCCGAAGCTAAAAACATCGGATCGTGTGCCCATCTGGATAAGTAAACTTGAGATGTACGATCTTCATTTCCTGTCGATCCGGTATCGCTCATGGGTACAATCGTTTCAGCATAGTCAATGATCAATGCAATGCTTTTCTTTTGATCCAAACGAAGACGAAAATACTGTTCCAATAATGACATTACCCTAACCGGATCTTTGGGCATTTTCTTGGCATAATCTGTTCCAACTATGCTATCACGACCGGCGACTGCCTGATTAAAATCTTGTTGAGATTCTTTGTCACGGAAATAAATCCCTGAAGCTCTATCGTAAAAAACTACAAAGTCTCTGGCTCCAAAAAATTCATCCGAAAGAAATGATTTCAGTCTATTGAATTCCGTTCCTTCATCGGTTTTAAGTGCAACAAGATCGTGCACGTTTCCATGAATCAAAAATGTATTGATGGTTCTGCTTAAATACTTTCTCGCAAATTCTTGCGACCATTTTGGATAATGATCAAACATAATGCCTTATTCTATAATAGTTAGTCTTACGGTCTCAATTCTGCTTTGGGTAGCTTTACTAATTATGAATTTATTGCCCTCGATAAGAACTTCTTCATTCACTTTTGGAATACGCCCCAGATAATTGATTATGTATCCCGCTACGGTATCATACTGAGAAGGTTCCAATGGTATTTTAATTTCATTAAAAACAGCCATTAATTCATCGATCTCAACATTGCCGCTTACAACAAAATTCTTGGAGGCAATCCTCTTCATCAACTCGCTGTCAGTGTCGTACTCGTCCTGAATATCTCCCACCACTTCTTCGAGTAAATCTTCAATAGTGATCATTCCGGCTGTTCCGCCATACTCATCCAACACAATGGCTACAGACATACTTGTTTGCCTGAATTCCTGCATCAAATCCTTAGACTTTTTGCTGGATGGAACCAGTTTAATTGGACGAATTATTTCATGCAATGACTTGGGATTTTTGAAGAAATCGTGTGCAAAAACAACGCCAATTACATCGTCAATGCTATCACGGTAAACAGGAAGCTTTGAGTGACCTGACTCAATCATTGTTTTAAGTACATCATCAATCGGAGTTGATTTATCTACAGCTTCAATATCAATTCGAGGTATCATTGATTCTTTAACACGCATGTTAGAAAGCTCTAGAACATTGTGTAAGATCTCTGAGTCGTCTTCATCAATATCTTCACTCCCACCGCTTTCTCTTAGTTCTTTTAAAATCAACTCTACATCTTGCCTACGGTAAAATTGTTCGGTCTTTTCAGCATCCTCAACCAACCAATTGATCAAGAAATTTGATGATCCATTTGCCAATGCAATTAAGGGGCGCAATATCCAATAAAACATTCGTAACGGAAAAGCTATCACATTAACCATTATATCAGCTTGAGCTCGAAATATGGCTTTTGGTAAAATTTCCCCAAAAAGCATAATAACTAATGATGCTATGATAGTTTGAATCGTTAAAATCTGAAATTCGGTAGCCACTAATCCAAACCAGACATCGAAATAATGAATAACAGGTTCTCTTAGAAATAGCGCCATCAGCGTAGCGTAAATCACATTAACAATGTTGTTTCCAACAAGCGTAGTAGTTAAAAAAGTATCCGGATTTTTGGAAAAGAAACCAATAGAACTTGAGAGAAGGTTGTTTTTACGAGATGCTACCTCAAGTTTTAATTTGTTGGCTGTTACAAAGGCAATTTCAGATCCTGAAAAGAATCCACTTAGTAAGATAGTTCCGGTAATTAGAAGCCATTCCATATTAGCAGGCTCCTTTAATAGTTAGAAAAGATGTGAAACTCGATGGAGGTTCGTCGTTCATTAACGATATGTTAGTTCTTATTTACCGGTAAAAGTTGGTTTTCTCTTTTCGAGAAATGCACTTGTACCTTCTTTAAAATCATCAGTATTGTACAAATCTCCAAATAGATTTGCTTCCGATTCATATCCTGAATCATTTCCTGATTCTTTTATTGCTAAGATAGCATTTTTTAAAGCAAGTGGTCCCTGCTTTAGCATACTTTTCATCATTTCTTTTGCCGCTTCTAATGCTGAGTCTTCAACAACTTTATTTACTAAACCTATTTCTACGGCTTCATCTGCTTTAGCAAATCTACCTGTAAGAGTTAGTTCCAGTGCTTTTGCTTCTCCTACTAATTTCGGAAGTCTTTGTGTACCACCGTAACCTGGAATTAACCCTAAACTCACTTCCGGTAAACCCATAAGTGCGTTTGTTGATGCTACTCTAATATGACACGCCATTGCCAATTCACATCCACCACCTAGCGCATAGCCGTTTACAGCTGCGATTACAGGAATAGTCAAATCCTCTAATTTTTGGAAAATTCTCTGACCCCGAAGAGATTTATTAACTGCTTCGGAGTCGCCAAGTGTATTCAGTTCTTTAATATCGGCACCTGCAACAAAGGCTTTATCCCCCGCTCCGGTAACGATTAACCCTTTAATTTCAGAAGTTTCCAAAATGTGATCTAGCGCAGAATCTAGTTCTTCAAAAACCTGATTATTTAGCGCATTCATCTTTTCAGGCCTGTTGACGGTAAGGATGCAAACTCCGGAATCATCAACTTCAAGGAGTAGCGTTTTGAATGATAAACTCATGTATTATTCTTTAACTTGTTTCTTTGTACTTGACACGTTTGGTACATCATCTGAAAGTTCATCTAAAATGGAATCAAAATCCAGTTCAGTTTCCCATTCTGTTGTGTACTCAGGTAAAATATCCTGATCTAAATCGTCAATCAATTGTGAAGTTTCATCAACTTCGGTTAACAAGTTATCCAGTTGGAAGCCAATTTCTTCGGGATTGCTCATCGTCATAGATTGCTCATAGATATACCTAACGGCATCTTCTATTGTTTCCAGATGTGTTTCACACACTAAATATTTTTCTTTTGCGATCTTAAATTTTTGAAGGCGCTTTTGCATAATAGCAACTCTTCGTGCTTTTGTGCGCTTCAATTTTTCAGACTCCAAAGTCTTTATTTCTTCAATTTGCTTAATTACTTCTTCTTTAAGATTTGTTTCGAGGGAAGTGTTCAAATACACTTCGTATCGTTTTATTAAATCTAACAGCGTTAAATAATTGCCCAGCAGTTCATTAATTTTTTTACCAATGTTATCTAGTAAACCTTGTGAACTGTAAGGAAGTTTTTCAAAATTTTCCTGAACCATTTTGGCAAGGTGCTTAAGCACTAAAAATCTTTTTTGGCTTGCTGAATCTAATGATTGAAAAAGATCTTTTTCGTTGCTTGAAGCGTGACGTTCTTTGATTTTTTTTAATTCTGTCTTTTTACGGAATCGAGGTAGTTTTGGAACAATGCCTAAATACATCAATTCTAAACCAAAAATAGTAGTCAACATAACACTGGATGCATCTCCAAAATCACTGATAAAAAATGCCGTCAATGTAGCTATCAGTAATCCTCCCAAATTGATGGGATTCATAAATGCTTCACGTGTGTAATTGATATTAAGTTCGTCTGCTGACATTACTCTTTTTCTGTATCGTTACTGGAAGAAGAATCCTCACTTTTAACCTGATCCTTTTTTGTTCCGATCGTTTTTTCCGTTTTAATTTCTCCGGCGGTTTTTTCGATCTCGGAATAAAGCATTCCCATTTCAGCTTTTACCTGCTGTAATGTTTCCTTTGCCCTTTGCTTCTTTAACTCAGCTTCGTGCTGTTCATTTTTGATCTCAGTTTCCAGTTTGGAATCATCATCCATGCTATCCATCGCAACATCAAGGCGAGCTTCAACATGATTTACTTTATCCTTTACCTTTCCCAGAAATTCATCTACTGATTCCAGCAGGCTATCAGGATTCATATTATTTACCGCTTGTGCAATTTTACCTTTTTGCTCAGCTCTTTTTGAGCGCTCCTTAAGCTCTTTAATACGCCGATAATGATCTTTATATTCTTGTTTTAAGCGTTCACGCTCCTCTTCGCTTTTAGTACTCATGGCAGCATCCTGTTAGTTAACTTTTTTCTTTATTACCAACAGACTTCTTAGGTGATTCTTTTGCAACCGGCTCTTCATCAATATTTATAGAACCGGAAGATTCACCCATTTCTAATTTAAACTGCTCCACTAAAGATTGAGCTCGAATTTTTTCTGCGTTAGCTTCAATTTCCATTGTTTCGGTATCAATGCCATCCATAGCAATTTCCATTCTTGCTTCATTCTTGGCAGTTCTTTCATTCAGGCGATTGATCATCTCATCGTGAGTTTGATCCATTCCACCAACTTCAAACTGCTCTAAAGTGTCCGCAATTTTAGATTGCCATTCGGCTCTTTCGCTGGCACGTAACGCTTCTTTTGCTTCCTGGATTTTGCGATCTTTTTCGCGCATGAACACTTTTTTAACTTTAAGAGCTTTGTCATAAGCTTTTTCAGCAAACACTAATTGATCTTTGGTGTGAAGAAAATTCTCTTTTGCTTTCTCAAGCTGAAGTGCATAACCCTCTGCTATATCGTCTCGATTAGCTTGAATGGCAGACTTAATTTTTGAAGTAAGTTCCCCGATTAGTTTTTCATTGCGATTCGATTCTTTTTGAAGCATAATCAAATTCGCTTTAACGGTAGCAATGTTTTCATTCATCTGTGGAATTTGATCGTTCAGATCACGAATGTTTTGTTCCAAAATTAATTTCGGATCTTCCATGGAACTGATAACCCCACCAAACATTGATTTTAATGCGCGTATGAATCTTTTAAACATGATATTTTCCTTTTTTTAATGCCCTATGTTCAGTTGATACAAATTAACTGATTATTACTGCAATTCAACATTTTAAAGCCGGAAATCCCGAATTCCTTTGTTGTCAATTACCTTAGTAACCAAATACTCCTTTTCAGGTTTTGTATCTGTGATCGATACTGCTCCGAATAATTGAGCGGTTGCAGGCTCGATCATGGTTGCCTTGTTCGTATATCCAACTAAAATTGTTTCACCTTTTGTGATTTTATCCCCCACTTTCTTTTTTAACACTATTCCGGCCTGGGGGTCTACATCGTCTTCTTTTACTTTTCTTCCGGCTCCAAGTTCAACAGAAGCCGTTCCAATTTCAAAAGCATCCATTTCTGAAATAAATCCATCTTTAAAAGATTTTAGCTCAAATTCGTACTTAGCTATAGGATATTTAGAAGGATCCTTGATGTAACTAATATCACCGCCTTGCTCTTCTACAATATCTAACCACTTTTGAAAAGCTTCCCCATTTTCAACTTGCTCTTTACTTTTTTCAATTCCTTCTTCAACTGATTTTACTTTACCACCTAAGTAAATCATGGTACCGGAAAGCAGATGAGATAGCTCCATCACATCTTCGGGGCCTTCTCCTTTTAGTGCATCGATGGATTCTTCCACTTCGAACCAGTTACCGATTTTATAGCCAAGCGGTTGTGTCATATTTGTGAGATAAGCGATTGTTTCTTTGTCGAATTGTTCACCAATGCCAACCAACGCCTGAGCGAGTGTTGTCGCATCTTCTTCGGTTTTCATAAATGCGCCTGCACCGTATTTAACATCCAATACCAATGCATCAATACCCTCGGCGAGCTTCTTACTCATGATACTTCCGGCAATCAAAGGAATTGATTCTACCGTTGCTGTTACATCTCTGAGTGCGTACAATCTTTTATCAGCCGGAGCAATTTCTTCCGTTTGACCAACTAAAACCAGGTTCTGTTTCTCAAGAATTTCTTTGTAACGGGCAAGATCTACATCTACATAAAAACCCGGAATAGATTCTAGTTTATCAAGTGTGCCACCGGTATGGCCTAATCCCCGTCCTGATATCATTGGAACAGGAACGCCGGCACTTGCCACAATTGGAGCCAAAATAAGCGAGAGTTTATCTCCCACACCACCTGTTGAATGCTTATCCACTTTTTTGCCCGACACATGTGAAAGATCTACAACTATTCCTGAATGGAGCATAGATTCTGTGAGCGCAGCAGATTCTTCGTCATTCAATCCATTTAAAAAAGCAGCCATTAAAAAGGCGCTAATCTGATAATCAGGAATCTCATCTAACGTGTAAGAATCTATTAAAAAACGAATTTCTTCTTTTGTGAGAATTTTTCCGTCTCTTTTTTTGCGAATTAGGGTAACAATGTTGAACTTTTTTTCCATAGCTTAAGTATAGCTGTTTAAGATATTATTTTCTCATTCTACTTATATTTTCTTGCTAAAAATACTGGCTGATCAAAACATCTACAGAATTAAAGAATTTCTCCCTGATGAAATTCTATTAGAATGTTATGATCCAACTAATGGTATTCCTGATTTAACAGGATTTGACGCTCTTTTCGTTAGAACCGTTTCAAAACTAAATGAAACCACTCTTCCTGTACTTCCCAATTCTCTTAAACTGATTGGGACTGGTTCTTCCGGTTCTGATCATATTGAAACTGAATATTTTGAAGGACAAGGAATAAAAATTATTGATGCCAAAGGCTGCAATGCCAATGCAGTGAGCGAATACATTATTACGTCACTTTTACTTTGGGGTATAAAGAAGCAGAAGAATTTGCAAAAGCTTAAAGTAGGAATTATCGGAGCAGGAGCCACCGGAAGTGCAGTTGCAAAACAACTGGCTAAATTTGAAATTTCTTTTTGTAGCTACGATCCACCCAGACAAGAAAGAGAACCTAATTTTAAATCTGCATTGCTTGAAGATGTTCTAAGTTGCGATGTTCTAACTTTTCATGTTCCCCTTTCAAAAAAAGGAACTAACTCAACTCATCATTGGCTTGATGCTGAAAAACTTGAATCTCAAAAATTTGAACTAATTATTAATGCTTCCAGGGGCGGTGTTATTGATGAACTTGCTTTAATGGAAGCTATGAACAAGGAAACAGTTAAAGATGTAATTATTGATGTTTGGGAAGGTGAACCGGATTTTAATACAGCTCTTGTTGGCAAAGCATTTATTGCAACACCTCATATTGCAGGATATTCTGAGCAAGCCACACTCAATGCTTCAAAGATACTTACTGAGAAATTTATAGAATTCTTTGATATAGAAATTTCACATTCCCAGAAATTATATGCTCCTAAAGTTATTGATATCGCAGATTTGAATTATTCTTTCTATGAGCTATTACTTAGACTTCACCCATTAAGAGAATATGATGCTGATATTAGAAATCTATGTTTAAGACCTGATAAAGCTGTTCTGTTTCAAAAGCTTAGAACAGATCGGCCTTATCGATTTGAATATCCGTATCTGAAACTCAATATTGTCTTAATGAATGAGCTTAAAACTTTGACTATTCTCGGAGTGGAAACATTTAATACTAAATCATAAATCCATGACTCGTCTTTTCTTGATAATAACCTCAGTTCTTGTTTTTTTCAGCTTAAACTGTTCTCCTTCTGTAAAAAAATTGGATACGGGAATCATTACTAAAGTTAGTTCTAATTCTCTTGACTCGACTTACCAAAAGTTGAGAAATTTGATTGCTGCTAATCCAAATCTAACAATTATCGCTGAGTTGGATCATCAGAAAAACGCAACTACCGTAGATCTTGATCTAAATCCTACCCGAATTATCATGTTTGGCAACCCTAAACTCGGCACACCTTTGATGCAACAAGTACAAACTACAGGACTTGATCTCCCACAAAAAATACTGGTGTTTCAAGAACCGACAGGAGTGGTTAAAATAGCTTACAATGATCCGGTATATCTGAAAAAAAGACATGGAATAGTTGGGCAAGAAAAAATTCTCAACACTGTTGCAAATGCATTGGCTTCGCTTACTGATAAAGCAATCAAGTAAAGCCCCGATAATTATTTATATATAACTTTGCAGAAGGCTTAATCTTTCAGATCTTTAAGAGCCACGTTTTTATGATCC
>CAXBHO010000132.1:0-8864 GCA_963975485.1 uncultured Balneola sp.
AGGAAACGAAATGATGGATTCCTGCCCACATCATTCATCAAACGAACTCAAGGCGCCGGAAGAAGAGTAGAATTCGTCTGACCACTGAACCTGATTTATTTGTTAGAATCAGGACAAGAAGTGGCCTGACGATTCGATGAGGATACGATATTGTTTTGGCAACGATACTCTATGATTGTAGTTCCATCCTTCGGCTCAGCCGGAACAGACCTGCCATGCCTGATTGAAAAGCAAGCCGGCTGGCCTGCACGGAGCCTATTTAACAAAACCCTCTGTAGATAATATGTTTCGGCGAAGGCAGGGTGATGGAGCGGGCAAAGGCTGTCCTGTCTATTGGTTAAATTTCAGCCTCCTATTTGACGACATCTGAACAGTGACTTTACACTAGTATTCTGTAAGCTCTTTTGCCAACAGCTCAGCTTGTCTTAAAACAGTTTCAGTGGCTAATTTTTGCATATCCGGTGGATAGCCAAACTGTCTTAACGTTCTTTTCACGATGACCTTTAGTTTTGCACGAACGCTTTCTTTAATCGTCCAATCAATTGAAGCATTCTCTTTAACACGCTCGTATAGAACAACGGCCAACTCTCTTAGTTTATCCTGTTGCATCACTTCTCGGGCGCTGTCATTACTCGCAACCGCTGTATAAAAGGCATATTCAAAATCAGATAATCCCATCTCCTTGGGCTCTTTATCCATTTTGATAACTTCCTTACAGTGGTTCACTAATTCATCAATAAACTCAGCGGCAGAAAGTACTTTATTTTGATAACGCTTAATTGAGTCCTCTAACATTTCCATGAGAGATTTACTCTGCACAAGGTTTTTCTTCATCCTTGCTTTTATCTCATCGTTGAGAAGCTTCTTCAAAACCTCAATAGCAATATTCTTATGTTCCATCTCTTTCACTTCCAATAGGAATTCATCAGAAAGAACCGAAATTTCAGGCTTCTTAATACCCGCTGCATCAAACACATCTATAACCTGATCTGAAACTAAAGCTTGATCGATAACCTGACGAATAACAGACTCCATTTCCTCGTCTGTTGTTCCCGCACCTGTACCATCAAACTTAACAAGCCGTGCCTTTACTGCCTGAAAGAATGCAATCTCATCTTTTGCATCAAGAGCCTGCTCATGTGGCAGTGCAATAGAAAATGCTTGAGATAAAGCAGAAACCTGATTTATATATCTTTTCTTACCATCTTCTAAACCAAGAATATGGTTCTCAGCAGATAAAATAGTCGATAGCTTTTTTGATGTCTCAGCTTCAAAGTAATCCTCATAAGGAAACCCATGATACATTTGAGAGACGATCTCCAGTTTTTCTAGCATGAGCTGAACAGCTTCTTCCTGAGTATGAGCAGGATCACCTTTTCCGCCTGCTTCGGAATAAAATGATAGAGCTTTCTTTAAATCTGACGCAATGCCCAAATAGTCAACCACTAGTCCGGCGGGCTTATCTTTATACACTCGGTTTACACGAGCAATAGCCTGCATAAGGTTGTGCCCTTTCATCGGCTTGTCGATATAAAGTGTGTGCATACTTGGTGCATCAAAGCCCGTCAACCACATATCACGGACTATAACTAATTGTAATTCATCGCTTGGATCTTTCATTCTATCGGCAAGAAATCGTCTTTGATCTTTGGAGGTATGATGTTTGGCCATTATCGGCCCATCTGAAGAACTTGCTGTCATCACAACTTTAATTTTTCCCTTATTCAAGTCGTCTGAATGCCAATCAGGGCGAAGTTTGATAATGGCTACATATAGATCAGCGGCAATTCGGCGAGACATACTTACGATCATGCCCTTTCCACCTTCGATCTGATCTCTTTGCCCCCAATGCTCAACGATGTCTTTGGCAATCGTCTCTGTTCTTTTCTCACTACCAATCAGAGCTTCAAGCTGTGTCCATTTAGCTTTTGCTTTTTGAGAATCTGTCAGTTCATTTTGATCGAGTTCCTCATCCAATTCCTCAACTAATTTTCGTCCTTCATCACTTAATCTAATTTTGGCTAAACGGCTTTCGTAGAAAATTCGAACGGTAGCACCATCTTCAACAGCCTGTGCAATATCATATACATCAATGTAATTACCGAATACGGCAGGCGTATTTACATCTGTTTTTTCAATCGGCGTACCTGTGAACCCTAAATAAGTCGCATTGGGAAGAGCGTCCCTCATGTATTTGGCAAAGCCGTAAACGGTCTTCTTTCCAATCACATTTCCATCATCATCTTTATCGTCAATAGTTTTTGCTTTAAAACCATACTGTGTTCTATGGGCTTCATCAGCTACAACAACGATATTTTTTCTATCCGAAAGTTCTTCATACACATTCCCTTCTTCAGGTTGAAATTTGTGAATAGTAGTGAAGACAATTCCACCTGAAGCCACTTTTAGAAGCTCCTTAAGATGTTCTCTGGAGTCGGCTTGTTTTGGTTCTTGACGGAGTAATTGTTTGGAAGAGGCGAACGTATCGAACAATTGATCGTCCAAGTCATTTCTATCCGTAATAACGACAATGGTCGGATTATCTAATTTGAGAACGATTTTTCCTGTAAAAAATACCATCGAAAGCGATTTCCCACTTCCTTGAGTATGCCACATTACACCACCTTTTCGATCTCCAACAGGTTGTCGGCTAACACCGGCAACGCCGTACTTCTCAGGATCAACATTCACCTGATTATAATTCCCCTCCTTTGGAGGGGTGTCCGTAGGACGGGGTGGTCCTGACAGTGCGGGGTGGGCAAACAACCATTTCATAACACCATCCATATCTTGCAAAATATCCTTAGCAGTAATATGAATAACCTTCAACCCAAGCGACTCTAAATACGCGTCTCGTTCAGCATCATATTCTTGTTTATTGTCATGACTACTGCCATCTATCTCAATAACTACTTTACAATTAGTACAGTAAAAATCGACGATGTAGTTACCGATAATTTTTTGTCGGTCGAAATCGTACTCTTTGAATTTCCCATTTTTCACTTGTTTCCAGAATAAAACTTCCGAAAGATTTCCTGCTTTTCGAAGTTCTCTGGCTCTTTCTTTTAAAGCCGGGTTATAAGGAAGAGCAAAGTAGTTTACACTATTACGCTCATTAACTTCCCCATAATTCCCCTCCGCCGGAGGGGTGCCCGAAGGGCGGGGTGGTTCTTTGCCCCGCTGACTTACCAAGCGGGGTGGTTCTGAGTTCTTTCCTGAAAGAAAATTCTGATAACCAGATGCTCTTAAAGTAGATTGCACGGCTTTATTAACGGCGTAATATTGGTGGTAAGCAGCAACTTTTTTAACCGTTTCAACCGTTTTTACACTTGTCTTGGCATCTTCTTTCTTTGATTTCTCAAATACCGTAAAGTGTCGAACAAGGTCAAGAAGCGTTTCTTTTGTGAGCATCCCTTTTATAAGAGTTTCTAACTGACTTATTACTGGTGATGCTTCACTGATACCATCATCAGTTTTCCAAGCCATATAGCGTGAGAAACCTGCCGACAAAGAACCCATTTTTGCTTCTAGCCCATCTGAAATAACCAACAATCCATTATAATTAAACAGGCTTGGGATTGTAGATTTATAGGTTTGAAGTTGTTTAAAAGCCGAACGAATAGAGGCTGTATCACTCACCGCATTTTTTAACTCCATAACCACCAGTGGCAACCCATTTACAAATAAGACTACATCAGGGCGTTTATTTTGATTGTCTTCGATAACAGTGAATTGGTTGGCAACAATGAACTGGTTGTTATCAATGTTATTAAAATCAATAAGCCAAACGAGGTCACCACGATCTTTACCATCCTTTTGATAGCTGACTTTTACGCCTTCTGTTAAGAGGCGATGGAAGGCTTCGTTATTGGTAATTAATTCAGGCGAATTTATCCTCTTAATTACTTTAACCGCTTCTTCTAATGATGGAATAGGAACGCTTGGATTAATCCTTTGAAGTGCAGAAAACAACCGATCTTCTAGTAATACATCTTCAAAGCTCACCCTTTCCTGACCACCCCGATCGCCTTCGGCGCCCACCCCTCCGGGGGAGGGGAATTCAGGAGCGATATCGGGGGCATACACATATTCATAGCCTTGCTTTTCCAGCAGTTCGATTGCCATTAATTCGATATCGTTTTCGGTGATTTTGGGCATTACACAGCATCTAAATCAATCGTATCCAATAATTCATTTCCTACAGAATACGGAATCAATTTTAAATACTGTAATCGACCAATTATAATGGATGGGTGTGTTCCAAACTTCGTGGCATAATTGCGAACCATGTGCTCATCCAATTCTGAGTTGCTCAAAATCTCCTCTATTTGATCTTGAGATAAAAGCCATTCTGATGCAAAATCATCTGCTTCCTGTTCTTTTTTTATTTCCTTCCCTTTGTATTCAACATCTTCTAAAAAAATATCTTTTTTACCATGAAGCATAATATGACCGGCTTCATGATAAAAAGTAAACCACAGTCTGTCATATTTTTTACCTCTGCCTGTTAATTGAATTAAAGGAGCATCTCCTAACCATCTGGTTGCTCCGCTTAAAGGTGCTTTTGGTAAACATGGCGTATGAACTAACTTCACCCCTGCATCGGCACAAAGCTGTTGAAGCTCCTGAAAAAAGTTAGCCGGTTGTTCTACCATTAATTGCTTTGCATCAGACAATGATTTTTTAAACTTATTGCTCGAATAATCTACGGTAGAAATTTCTTTTGAATCTAATTCTCCTTTTCGCAACCAAGCCGATAGCGCCTGAGGATTATTGGTATTGGCCAGTGAGATTCTGAACTGCACCTTTAAATTCTGTTTGATGTAATACTTTTCCCACGATTTCTGGCTTGCAACCCCAAAAAAAGAAAATAATTCCGCTACTTTTTCATCCCACTTTCGGGTTGATGGAACCCACCCAAAACTTGCCATTTTAGGGTATGGAAATTCTTTAGCCCATTCTATGGCGTTCCTGATTTCTTTCTCGTGTTTAACTCTGGCGATATACTCATCATAATTCTGTTGGTTGTTTAACCAAAAACGAACCGGAATTTTAGTCACATTCTCAAACTTAACGGCCATATCCGGAGTAATAGAACTTTCCCCTTTTAGAATAGCCGATATGGTTTGCTCCGGTTTATCGGACTTTACCGCAAACTCTTTGGGACCCATATTTAGCTCTTCCAACTTTTCCGCTAAGGTGATGCCCGGATGTAAAACAGATTGTGGATTATATTGATTTACGCTTGCCATGGTATTAGTGATAATTTGTAATTTCTATAATGGTAACCGCTGTGATTTTATCCCAGATATATTTTCCGTCTTTATCTTCCGGGACAGGGTTTTCCTGAGGCGTAAAAATCAAACGGTACGGTTCATCTAAAGAACACGCCCATTGACCTTTACGATTTTCTTTTAACTCGTGGTATTTGCCCGGCAGGTGTCTGACATCTTCAAGTGTTGTTGCATTGCTGAGGTCATTTAGTCGTTGTTTAAACTTTGTAGCTCTTAGTGTCCCTAGTTTCCTGAACATCAGCCGATCATCATTCGCATACTTTTCTAGTTTTTTATCGGCAAAATTGATATCCATTCAAATATACAACAAAAATAATTAATAGTTAGTATGAATTAAAATTATCCACTCTTGTTCCAGAGTAACTCACCATCTTTTCCTCTGAACGTGTATGCTATGGCATGATGAACCACCGGGTCCACTTCTTTCCATGCATCATAAGCACTGGAAACCACCTTACCCAAACCCCTATTGGATTCTTCGCTATAATTTTGTCCATGATCATTCAAAATCTGTTTTAAAGCATCAAAACTGATTTGTATGCCTTGGCTATATAAAGCAACTGATAGTTTTCCGATAAAATTAAACACTTCGTTTTCTACTTCATGAATCATAATTCATTTCTTCTTAATTAAAATGGTAAATCATCCTCCATATCATCGTAATTAACTTTTTTTTCGATGGGCGGAAATTTCTTCTTAAACAAAGATCTCATTAGCATACCAACAGATACAATGCTATTTACGGCGAAATAAGTATATAATGGGTCATCAATAAGATAATCTTCTCCAGTTTTACCATGAAAAGAAGTGTTATTACTTCTTATCCCTTCAATATTCTGTGTTGCTTTCATTAAAGAACTTGCAATATTTCTTATTTCAGTAGGCATATCGCTATTTGGGAACATATCTATTTCTAATAACAACTTTGAAACTAGTTTTTCGAGTGTATAACCCGCTTTCCATTCTGTCGTTACTCTTTCGTCTTTAAGCATCTCTTTTATTATGCTTTCAAGCGCTGAATTGGCTAATCCAATAGCAATATCAGGATGTTCTTCAATTTCAATATATGCTTTTTCGAAAGTCTGGCTTGCTGTGGGGTATTCGGCTTTAATTTCATTTCTAAAAAAGGGAACGGATGGAATAAAATCTGGGGTATCAACTCCTAAATCTATAGCAATTTTTATTAAAGTCTCCCCATCCATAGTATGTAGTGTTTCTAGTAAATCAATTTCACCAGCTTGTTTTTCAACGATTGTGAAATTCTCCCAGTAATCGTGATTATATGAATCGTTAGATTTATGCCACTTACTGATATAGATTTTTACATTCTTGTATTTACTAGAATCGAATTCATTCCAAAGTGCTTTCTCAACATCTGCTGCAAGCTTCATTTGATATTTCGGTGAGATGCTTTCCATCACGTAGTAACCCTTACTTCACCACTCATTAATTTTGGCAATAAAGTATCTCGGAGGTTTTCCAGAGATTTTGCCTTTCCCAAATTTTCAACAACTTTTTTGTATAACTCATCTAGCATTTGAGAGTATTCGATAATTTTATTTCTATCGATTTTTGGAAACCCACAATTCTCAATTCCAGATGTACTGATATTTGGTTGGGCGCTCCCTGTAGCAGTATTCTCTATATAATCCTGACCATATTCAGATTTTAATTGCAAATAAGCTAAATATCTCGCCCCTTTAAATTTCTCTTTAAACAAACCCACGCGTTGGTTAAGTAACAGTTTTTGGGTAGTTTTGGGTACAATTCCCATCTTCCCAATTTCTGCCCCTGTCATTGCGAATAAAATATCACCACTTGAGATATTAAATTTTGAATCTACCTGTTTAGCGACATCATCTAATAAGAAATCAGAATTATAAATATCAACAATTCCACCTGAAATATTCTTGATTTTAATAACTCGATTTATACCATCTTCGAGAAAATCTTTACTCTTAAATGCATAGCCATTTTGTAGCCCAATAAGATCCGAAACTTTATTAGTATAATCCCTCTCTTCGATAAACCACTGCCGGAAGAGCGTTTCCGCCATGGCTTCGAGGGTTTGGTTTTGGCGGTGGAGTAAATCTATTTTGTCCTCCAGACTACTGAGAACTTCGGCGATGGCTTTTTGTTCAGGGAGGGGTGGAAGTATGATTTCAATTTCATTTAAAACTGGAACTGTTAAACTTGGAACTGCCGAACCTACATTTAGAATAGTAAAGTCAATTTTAGATAACTGGTAATATAAATACTTAGGGCAAGCCTGCTCTTCATCAATTATTGACCAAAATAGTGTATCAACAGTCCAAAATTTATCATTAACGTAATAAATGTTATTAAGGGAACCTTTTCGAGGAATCAATATTGATGCTTTGTCATATAAAGCTTTGTTTACGTACCTCATAATACCACCACTCCCGTAACATGGTATTTTCCCCTTCTCTAAAATTTTGTGATCTTTACCGTATTTAATCTCCAGAACACTGCCTAAATAATCTTCCTTCCACTCACTCATATTCAACCTCACCTCCATTAGAAAAAAGTCGGTATTTCGCTTCTTTCTCACCAACTAAAACAAAAATTCCGAAAGTGTAATTATACTCATCAGAAGTAATGTCTTTTAATTTTTCGCAATCATTTTCCATTTCTTTTTTTGCCGTCCAACTCCCTTTAAACTCAACAGCCAGTTTGTTATTATTGTGAGTGTTCCTTTCATGAAGTAACAAATCGGGACGTATGCCATGAGGGTGATTTGCAGTTACTTTAAATCCATTATGATTCTTGTTGTATTCACAGTCTATATCAAGATCAGAGTACTGAGTCTTCGCTACTCCTTGTTGAAAGTATACTCCAGTCCTGAATACAAATGCCTGCTCTAATCCTTTACGCTCTTCATCCTCATATTGTAGTAAAGGTCGCTTTTCAGAGTAAACTCTCTCCACAGCATCTTGTAGTAAGTGAAGTAGTAATTGTTGTTCCTCACTCATCAATCTGTACCTTTTCAAGGTTAGCAAGAATGCGCTTATTGAGTTCTGTTTCTTCTTTTAACTGCTCCTCAAATTCGGCTTTAAGTGAAGTAAACCGTTCTTTAAAATCGAAGTCGTCTTCCTCATCGGGTAAGCCAACATAACGACCCGGAGTGAGTACATAATCCAGTTCGGCTACGCGTTCTATTTTTTCGGCTTTGCAGAAGCCGGGGATGTCTTTGTATTCGTTGGCGCTGTTCTGACCACCCCGTCCGCCTTCGGCGTACACCCCTCCGGGGGAGGGGAATTCTTTACCCGGTCTGGGGGAGGGGAATTCTTTTCGCCAGTTGTGGTAGGTGGCGGTAATTTGTTGAATGTCTTCTTTGCTGAGTTCACGGGTTCGGCGATTAATTAAGTGGCCCAGATTCCGCGCATCAATAAACAGAATCTCGTCACGACGATCTCTGAACTTCCCATCCTTTGGAGATGCACCCGCCGTGTTGGCCTTAGTTGAGGAGTCGCCCCCAGACCCTAAATTCCCCTCCTTTGGGAGGGGTGTCCCGATGACTATCGGGGCGGGGTGGTCCCCAGTACGATT
>CAXBHO010000133.1:0-8766 GCA_963975485.1 uncultured Balneola sp.
CTGATTTGGAACGCTGATAAGGCGGATGAAACAGATAGTCACTGATACGTGCGTAGTTTGTTAGTTTTTAGTTTAAAGCCGGTTTTGTTCTCAAGCCGGAACATGGGCGATCTTCTTCTGTAGTAACTTATTTGGGCGAAGAAGGATTGATATTTATTCCGTTATTTTCTGGATAAAAGATGTGGGTACACAGTAGCTACCTACAAGGCAGGCTTGCGATAGGTTCGGAGTTTAAATCTTGTTAATTAATTTAGTTAACGCTCACTTTTGCAATCAATAATCAAACTGCCATCTAAAATCGACGCCACGGCGGTTGGAATCTTCGCCTTCTGTAATAATCAGATCCCACGTTTTTGAAAGTGCGTATTCTAAGATGAATAACGTTTTGGGATCTGAGTTTGTGATCTCATTCACAATCGCAAAGAATGTTCGGTCATTTAAATACCAACCCGTTTTAATGGATGTTCCTGTTTCATTGCCAACACGCGTGTTATCAATTTGAACAACATCAACACCAAGCTCACGTGTTGCTAAGGCTTCTACTTCGTCAATCAACGCTCCGGTGAGTAAATCTGTTGGGGATGATCCGCCTCCTTGTGTAAGGGCGTTTTGCCATGATTCCAGTGCATAGCAAGGACGGTTGAACAGTGTATAGCATATTATATCCTGCTTTTCCATTGTTGGTGAACTTTCAAATGAAAATACAGGGTTCTCCGCAGTTCCTTTAATAATATAGTACAGCGTTACTTCTTGTCCTCTTTTGTAGGATTGTGGCACGTAGGCACTTTTAATGTTCAGGTCAGGGTTGTCTGCCGGGCCACTAAATGCGAGTTCGGCTTCCTCGAGTTCAAACCGTTTGCCAAGTGGACGAAGATAACCTCCGTCTCCGCTCAAACTTCCGAATAAAGATAATTCCCCTTTGGTTTCTTTTTGTGCTTCAAGCTGCCCCGAAATTTCAATTTCCATGTCCAGATAACGACGATTTCGTACAAAGAAGTTACGCTCAATCGCAAACTGCATATCTATAGCTAACGAGTCATATAAACTAAATGAACTTGCTTCTTCGCCTTCAAGCTGGATTTCTTCAACGGCTTTATCACCAAAATTATCCAAAACTATGAACCCATTCTTAACAGCAAATCGCCCCGTGGCTTTTGGTGTTAGCGCCGGGCCTGTAAGGCGTGAATTTATATCCACTACCATATTATATTCATCAGTATTAGCCATTTTAAACTGATTGGCTTTAGCCTGTATATCAACTGTAGTTGGAGTGAGCCCGTCAAGATTAATATCTCCGTTTGCCTTGAATTCCCCTTTACCACTTTTAGCTACAAATTCTTTTAATAGTATTTTTGAGGGAGTGAACTCCAGCCGTGATTGAATTCCACTCAAAGTAATTCCCGCAATTGGAACTTCCAGTGATGATTTAGTAAGATCAAAATAACCTTCTGAGCTCAAACTATTTTCTGTTCCTTTTAATGTTAGCTGTCCATTTAATGTTCCTTTTAAATTCTTGGTGAATTCTTTATCGAGGAAATCATTAAACACAGATAAGTTGAAATCTTTCGTTGTAATAGTTGCAGAAATCGGTCTGTCTTCGCCGATCATGTTTACTTCAAATGTTTTGAAGTTGTACGAAAACGGAACATCTATATTGATATCTGCAGCTTTTTGTTTGGCTGCAAGTATCTCTGTATTTATGAAAATATTTTCTTTTTCCTGGCTGTATCTTAATTCAGCAAATACCGAATCTAATGGGATACTTGATACTACAGGGTCTTTTACTTTAAGCGTTCCTTCAAAATTCGGAGCTCCTGCTGTTCCTGATAGCTTGCCATCAAAACTGATAATACCCTCTGTTCCGGTAATCTGAAATTTCTCCATCACTGTCTTAAATCTGGCCAGGGGTGTTGGTTGAATATGGAGGCTTCCGCTTATAGACTGTGTAAAAAATTCATCGGGAATATTTTCGGGCTCGCTTAGATCAAACGGTATGTCTAAACTTCCTGATATCACTTTTTGTTTATCCCAAATTAAAGACAGTTCCGATTGTAATCGTTTATTCTGAGTATTAAAACTGAGAGTAAACACATCTGCTTGTACACCTTCATATTCAATATTCTGAAGCTCTAAGTTTCCACTTCCTGTTAAGTCCTCTTCAGTCTTGTTCACGTTTAGCTCACCAAAAAGCACTCCATCTATAAATCTTTCCCCTAAGATGATTTCCTGTAATATTCCAAAATTGAAATTTTCACCCACCAACCAAACTTGTTGATTCAAGGAATCTGCGTAAGGAATGGCCAGCGATAAGAAAGCACCTTGATTTGATGTTAATATCAATGAATCTGTTTTAATGGCCCCATTTTCTAACGAAATATGGAATTCTTCCCGGAGATTCAATCTATTATCATTAGTAATGAAGTCCAGTTTTTTCATTATCACATCTGTATTCATTGAAGATAATTCCAGTTCATAACTTCCTGCGTTTAGAATCTGTCCGTTGTCATTATCCTTTATTTCAACTGTATAATCTCCATATAATGAGTCCGTGGATTTGACTGACTGAGTAGTAATTTTTATATCCTGAAAGGGTGTACCGGAAATTTGCGGCTCGATGATATCCAGTTCAAAAGAGCCTTCTTCATTTTCCTTAAAAGTAAGTTGCCCATTCCCATCTATATTTCTAGCCAGGAAAAGCTCATCCACTCTAATATCCGTAAAGTTAAACGCAATAATACACTGTAAAAAGCCGTCTTGATTCTCTTTAATATCTGCGGATAATGAGCCTTTGATTTGCAAAATTTCCAAATTAGCTAATGCTGCCAAAGGCTGCGTATTTTTTAACTCTGCATCAAGCGAAAATATATTATCGGGATCTGCTTGATCCTGGATATTTCTTCTACCACGAAAATCTGCATTGGCAATTTCACTTCTGAATTCTGCTTCCGGAATTACCAATACTTCATCGATGATCTCATATTTTACCTCTAGGAGATCGATGCTGGCTCCGTTAACTAAGCTGGTATCAATATGAGCAAAACCCTGCAATTTCAGATTCTCAAGAGATGAACCCGATCCTTTACCGGAAACTTCCAAGTCTATTGAAGTAGGCAGATCTTCTACTGCAGTAAGCTCGTTTGCATTAAAATCTTTTGTTGAAAGTTTATATCTGAATTTTGGTATCTCCGAAAAAAACTCTGATACCGAGCCGTTGTAGTTGATCTTAGACTTGGATATTTCTGTAACTCCTTGTGCAGTAACTGAATCCTTGTTGATCTCCCCATTTAAAGAGAAAAAATTGATTGTTTGATCTCCGATTTTGAATTCACTGATCAGGTTCCTACTCATTCTTTGCCCCACCATTCGGGGGTTTGTGAAGCTAATAGTTCTCATCCTGGTATTGGATAGACGATACTTCCATTTTTCATCGGAAAGTTCAAATCCTTTTCCTTCTATAAAACCATTTAAAGAAATATCTGTCTCAACTCCATTTTCTACCCAATAAGCTGCATTAAAATTTTTCAAGAAGTAGCCTAAATTCCACTTTGATGAATCTGAAAACACATCCTCTATCTCGGTGTTTGTTGTAAGTCGCTCTTCTCCACTTGTGGTTACATCAATATTTGCAGTTAATTTTCCTTTATCAAAAATTCCGCTCCCAAAAAGCCTTCTGAAGGTATAATCTTCGTATCTCAAACCTTCAACGGTAAAACCCCAAGTCATTTTAGATTGCTCATATTCACTGGTTAAATGTCCATCAAGAGTTATCTGAAAAATTCCTGTATTCACATCAATGGAATCATTGGTCAGAGCCGCAATATTTAATGCTGTACCTTGCAGACCAAATCTTGTAAGTGTTGGCGTTTCGCTTAAATTGAGCTTGGCTATCGCCTCAACATTTTGTGCAAAATTAGTATTGGCAGATAACTTGATTTCCAGATCATCTAACGTGCCTTTTGCTTTTAGTGTTAGCTGTATCTCTTCTTTTGGGATTTCCTGATCTACATAGGGTTGAATATCGGCTGTGGAAATTGGCTTTAGATCAAGGTTCGAATTAATAACGCTATCTTTTAGGTTCACAAATGCGCTTGCTTGCAAGAATGATCTGCCTGTATTAACAATCAAATCTTCTAAAGTTATAGTCTGATTTGTATAATCTCCTGATGCTTTTACTTTAATAGCTTCCGGTAAGCGACCTTCTCTTATATTGAAGCTTAGTTCAGATAACGAAGATTCCATTTCATCCGTTAAAGAAAAGCTCGCCATTAATGAAACATCAGTTACCCTTAATGTCGAATCCGGCAGTAATGATGGCGAAAAAACTGAAACATCAATTTTGCTGACAGTGATCGTTTCTATATTGAACTGAAATGTTGATTCTGATTCAGAACTGTCTGTTTTTACAATTTCCTGAATCGTAAATGAGGTACTGGAATCTTGCTGTTGTTCTGACTCCACCACGTTCACTTTCCCCCGAATAATTCTAAGTTGATCAATATTGAACGTGCTACTTAATAAACTAAGAACATCATAAGAAGCATAAACGGTATCGATATAAGCAAGAGTGTCAACATCATCTCCAACATAAATACCTTTAAGCTGAACTTCTTTCCATAAATCCCCACTTAGGTCGGAAATACTGAAACCCGTAGCCAAACTTTCTCCGGCGATGCTCTCGATCTTTGATTTTGCAAAGTCATGAACAAACTTGGTTTTCAGTGACAAACGGGCTGCTACAACCAAAATCGTTACCGAAAAAAGTATCCATAGAAATACTTTTAAAACCTTTCGGTGGATATGTGTTTTATTATTCTCCATTAAAATGCCTGTCCTATACTAAAATGAAGTCCCCAGCGATTCCAAGCCGAACTCCTACTTTTATCGCCTTGGTAAATATTTAAGTCTGCATCAGTTGGATTAACTTTATAAGCAATATCAACTCGTATTGGGCCTATTGGGGAATTATATCGCACGCCTCCACCAACTCCGTATTGAATCGGTCTATCACTCGTTGTCCTAATTGTTCGCCAAACTTGTCCACCGTCCAGAAATGCAGCAACGCTCAATCCTTTTATAAATCGGTCTATGTCCTGGCGTAGCTCAAAGTTAAAACTGAAAGTTGCTTTCCCTCCTGTTGGAACATAGCCTGTAAATGCTCCCAGCGTATCAAAAACAGCATCTTTTGGACCTAGTTCTTGCCTTCCCCATCCTCTAACTTCACTCGAACCTCCATTGTAGAATCGGATATCCGCAGGCAATGAGTCTTGTTTTGCGTAGTAAATCGAGCCTCCACTTAACCGACCCGCCACAACTAAACTCTTGTTTAATTCTTTATATCCGCGAAGGTCTAATGCCGCTTTTTGAAAAGAAAATGTTGCTTCGTTAAACAAACCCGATAATTCCAAAAATGGTTGAATGATAAACCCATTTCCCCTTCTTGGTGATCCCTTGCTGGCATAGATGTTAAATTTGAAAGAAGAAATATTGTAGTTCAAAATACTGTCAGGGCTTACTACAGCATTTCCTTCCTCATCTTCCTGAACATCAAATTCCTGGTTCAAGGTAAAATCGTAGGAGAATATCCCTGTAACTGATTCAGTATAATTATACCCAAAGCTGTTTCTGATACCACCGGTATCGATAGAATAAGCTCTCTCAATTCTGCGCTGTACAAACGGGGCAATCGTTATACTACTTTTTGTATTATACACATAAGGAAACAGATAACTAGCGCCTAGTCTCATATCAAATGCTGATAATTTAGCACTGGTAGTAAATAGCTCACCCTTTCGGCGTACATTTCTATAGCTCCAGGAAGCTTGAGTTCTGAAAAGCTTATAAGAATTACCCAATCTAAGAGGTTCATTTAATCGGTCATAATTTCCTGCTCCAAAAGTAATTTGTACAGAACGTAACGTTCTCTCTTTTATCCTGAGTAGAATATTAATAGTCGAGTCTTTCTCTTGTTCCGGAATTGAAACCAAGGCAAATCGAAATAAATGATGCCCAAAAAGCTCTCTTTGTGCTTCTCGCATGGCATCATCATTAAAATAAGTTCCCTTTTCAATTCCTGTTTCTCTAATGATGTACTTTTCACCAAGCGTTGTTTCTCCTTCTACCTTAATTGAATCAAAACGGGCTCTAGTACCTGGATAGGTGATCATCTCAAGGCTGGCTTTTTTTGCAACAGTATCTACTTCCGCTTGTATTTCAGAAGAAGCATACGCATATCCAAGATTCCGAAGTATCTGATCCATTTCTGCCTCTACATCAGTTTTTAGCACCGGTTGGTAGATTTTCCCTTTTCTGAAAGGCAATTTGTTTAGCTCTTTTTTGAACTCCTCGCTGTTATAAATTACAGTACTATCTTTAGAAGTTGCTCGGATGGTCATCTTTACAGAATCAATTTTTATTGGTGTTTTTTCTGTAACAATAAATACTAATTCCTTTTTCCATTCTTTGTTTTTTGTATCTAACCGGTAGGTTACTTGTGCTTCATTATAACCCCGCCGTTGGTAAAAACGCTCAATACGGATAGCATCTCTTTTTATTTCAGGAATTGAAATGTAGTATCCCTTTTCATTGAAAAAAGTGATCTTCTTCCAAATTGAAGGTGCTTCATTGGCAATATATTTTTTAAGTACAATATCTTTGTACTGCTGATTTCCTTCAATTTTCACATTCCAAATACGATCGGGTTTTGAATTGCCCTCCTCTTGCGCCGATACAACACTTGTAGAAACAGCAAATAAAACCAAAAAGAATAGACGGCTCCAAATACCTAGCGTAACTAGATTTTTCAATGTTTGTTTACTATCTGTCTTGATAAATTTTTCGGTTCTTATAATTCTTAGCAAATTTCGTACTTTCGTAGCAGAACGTATTTAATTGAATAGTTAATGTACTATGAATAAGCTTTTATTTTTATCACTGATTGTAGTTTTATTTTTGAACTGCAAATCTTCTGAAGAATTCACAGGATTTTCATACGATCCACCTAATGCAACTGACACACAAGATAGGAAAGTAAAACCTCAATATAGAAGAATTATTGGCGCTGGCGAACCTATAATATGGATTTCAAATAAATTTGAAGGTGCCCGCGCTAATGACTTCTACGCCATCAATGATTCTACTTTCGAGGTCTTCATCGAGCCTGAAAATGCTCCCATCAATAACAGCCCGTGGTTTGCATTTAGTATTTGGAGCGATACAACTCGCTCGGCAATATTACGATTAAATTATAGAAACGCCAAGCATCGCTATATACCAAAAATAACAGTGAATGATTCTCTGTATTCTATTGATATGTCTAACGCTTTGTATGATTCTAGTAATCAGACTTTGGAATTCGGTATTGAGCTTGATAAAACTCCAAAATTAGTAAGTGCTCAAATTGTAACTGACTCAGAATATTATAACAACTGGCTGGCATCATTCTCGGATAACTCTTCAGTTACCATTAATACCATCGGGATGAGCAAGCTTGGAAATCCTATCAAAGAACTTACCATCTCAGATATTAAAAAAGGCGAAGAAGCAGGAGTACTAATCTTGATGAGTCGTCAACATCCACCGGAGGTGTCCGGGTTTTTAGCTTCTCTTTATTTTATTGAAGAACTGAGTTCTAATTCACAATTGGCTATGGATTTCAGAGCAAATTTTATTGTTCGTTCATTTCCGCTAATTAATATTGATGGTGTTTTAAATGGCCATTGGAGACATAATGCCGGTGGAGTAGATCTTAATAGAGATTGGGAAAATTTCAATCAACCGGAAACAAAAGCTGTAAGAGATGTCTTGCTCCCAATATTGAAAAACCCTTCTCAAAAAGTATATTACGGAATCGACTTTCATTCCACCAACGAAAATATTTTCTATCCAATCGAACAATCTGTCAAAACTTCTCCTGATAATATAACACAGCGTTGGTTTCCATTGATAAAAGCAGAAAATCCTACAGTAAAATTTGTTTCAGAAGAGTTTGATACCAGCTCTCCTGTCTCAAAAAACTGGATTTATAAAACTTTTGGTTCTGATGCTTTAACCTTTGAAATGGATGATGTTTTAGATGAAGAAACTATTGAGCAAGTAGCTCGTTCCTCCGCACGTAGTTTGATGAAGTTGTTATTAGACGAAAAATTTAATCTTGAGAATGAATAAAAGCTTTGCTCTGTCAATCTTTTTGTTAATTTAAAGTATGGAAGGTGCTAAAATACTTACGGAAGGATTAAACAACTGGAAGCTTCGCCTTATACTAAGTGCTTTGCTATGTATAACGGGTTTAGCCGGTTTAATAAGTATGGCAATAGGGGTGCTCATTGATCTTAGTATTTATGAAAAATCTATCGTTGCTATAGCAATTTGGATAGTGGGAGTACCTACGTATTTAATTGTAAGTGGATTAGCAAAAATAACGCCCCAATCAATCATTCAGTTTATTAATGATAATAATAATCAGATTAAAGGTGATCTTAATGTTTTGCTTAAAAGCAGCACTGAACTTGACAAAAAAGGCAGGGAGCAACAACAAGAGCTCATCTCCTTTTTCCGGGAAACTCCACTATACAAATTTCTACCTGATAAACCCGTGAAACAAGCGTACGTTCTTATGTTTTTTTCTGTGGTAGCCAGCTTTGGTATTTGGTTTATTTCCTGATCATTTAGCGTCTATTCGAATAAAATTAGTCTTACCCTGTAACTCTTCCGGAGGTTATTAACACAGCGGTAAAATATAGGAATATATAATTTAATTATGTATCTTTA
>CAXBHO010000134.1:0-8649 GCA_963975485.1 uncultured Balneola sp.
GAAAAAATTTGGATTTATCTGAAAAATGAGGTGTTTTCTTAGAGACACTAAGTAGCCCATCTGAACCTACTTCATCCTCTACTCTAAACAATTCCAAAATTTATCCCCTCGGTCAGACGGGCAATCCGCCAGACCAAGAATTTCTGCAAAACCTAAAGCTTTTAAGACCCATGCTTCAATTAACAACCATTTTAAAAATAGGTACTGTATTGTTAATTTTTAGATGTTTTGAATATATTGATAGATCTACAATCAGTAGAATATCATCGGGCAATTCGATTCCTTATCTGACCTTTACTACTTCAGTCCCTTATTTTTTAAGGCTCTCTTCTATATGGTCCGCAATTTGGTTGGCATGAACTCTGGAATTTTCGATAAATAAGCGGCTGGTATCTAAACCTCCGCACACAACGCCGGCTACATATACTCCTTTTCGTTTCGTTTCTAAACTGTCTTCTTTATAAACCGGCATACATTTTTCATCGTCAGTTAACTCAATTTGAAATTTCTCCATCAAATCATAATTCGGATGGTAGCCTGTCATTGCTAACACGAAATCATTTTTGATCGTTTTTTCTCCACTCGGAGTAGTAAGAATCACTTCCTTTTCTGTGATTTTTTTTATTTCAGTATTAAAGTATCCCGTAATCTCATCATTTTTGATTCGGTTTTCTATATCCGGTTTTACCCAATATTTAACAGATGGCTTTATCGTATCATATTTTACCGCAATTGAAACTTCCGCACCGGCACGATAGCATTCTAAAGCCGCGTCAACGGCTGAGTTTCCGCCTCCAATAACTAACACTTTTTGCCAAGCGTAAGGGTGCGGTTCATCATAATAGTGCTTTACTTTTGGAAGCTCTTCACCGGGAACCCCCATCATATTAGCACTTCCATAAAATCCGGTGGCAACCACTACTTTTTCAGCTTTATACACTTCTTTATCTGTAGTAACTGTGAAGCTTCCATCTTCGCCTTCTAAAGTTTCTACCGTTTCGTACAAGTGAATAGGTAGCTCAAAGCTTTCAGCAACTCTACGATAATATTCGAGAGCTTCACTTCTGGTGGGTTTTGGACCATGAGATATAAATGGCACATCACCAATTTCCAACCTGTCTGCCGTTGAGAAGAAAGTCATGTTAGTTGGGTAGTTGAAAAGCGAATTTACCAGACATCCCTTCTCAATTATTTTAAAAGGAATGTTTTTTCTTTTTAACTGAATACCTGTTGCCAAGCCTATTGGGCCGGCTCCTATAATTATGACCATGAATTTCTTTTGTTTTGAATGAGTCGATTTAACATCACAAAGATACAAATTGTTTTAAGCATTTAACCATGAGCCCACTCCGAGAAATAATTTCCTTGTAATGGGCAATAATGCTACTAATTAGGGATCACCATACGCCTGTTCTTTGATTGTCATAGTTGCTCCATTTTTTCGTCATCAGGCAGCTTGGGCAAGTATTTTGGGGATACTTTGGCAATTGAACGCTGTCGGCGGGGATGTCGCCCTCATTAAACTCGTTCCGAACGTCCTCGTTCGGAATGCTAAATGGAAGCTCCTGCTTCCAAAGTCCACAATGGGAAGCTTAATCTAGTTCCCAAGCTCCTGCTTGGGAATTCTCGCTCGGAGCTCCTGCTCCGAATAAATCAATCTTGTTGAGAGGGTTTGTGCCGAATCCCAAATCCAGTTCCAGAATGTGTATGAAATTAGCACGCCTCACACATCCCACGGATCATCCAAAGTAACTGTTTGGGTGATCATCTCCCTTGGAAGGGAGATTTAGTACGGTGTTTTAATCTATTTCTAATCACTTTCGTGCTTTAGAGTTTCCGTGGTCTTCAAAATGAGATTGCTTCGTCATATTCATTCCTCTCAAATGGATCCATTCACGAGCAGAGCGAAGTGATCTTGCGGTTCTAGGCAACTACTGGATATGGCTTCACTCCGTTCGCAGATGAACACAATTTTTTAAAATCCCATAAAAAAGGCATCCAAACTTAATTGGATGCCTTTCTAAAATCTGAGACTAATCAGCTAAATATTATTCAGCAGAATCGTCTTCGTCAGTGTCTTTTTTCTTAATCTCGTTTCCAAACTTATTCTTAACCCTCGCTCCGTGCGCTCGGCGCGTATTCTATGAGTTAAACAAGTTTTATTTGCTAAAAATATCCTCCGATTTACGAGGCATATTTCAATGTATTCACGTACGGGGTACCACGTGCCACTACGGCAAATATTCTGGCTACTAATTTATTTCTAATTACATTTATTGTACTCATCGTACTTTTGCCTTGCTTTATCCTTCGCTCGTAGTATTGTTTCATCTCTGGATTGTATTGTAGGGCACAGGTGGCACAAGAAGAAAGCAACGCTTTTAGCTCTTTGTTGGCTTTGATAATAGCATGAATCTCCTCAAGCCTCGCTATGTGTGTGCTCAATTCCCGTATCATGCTGCGTTGTGCTTCAAAAAACACCTCATTCTCCGTTACTTTCAGCACTCGTTGTTGTTCTTTGAAGGAGCTTTTAAAGCCTGCTCTTTGCTTAACAAGGCGCTTGCGAAGACCCAGTAATCGTTTTAAAGACTGTAGTTCTTTACTCGGTTAAAAGTTGTGTTTACTAACATCTTTAATAAAGCACTATTTGGTATTCTATATGGTCCTTGCAACGGGTTAATAAAGAACGGGGACTAATACGGAGCATACTGGGCTTCATTCGGGGTGTTTGTTACCGGACTTAAAGCATCCGTTTATAAAAATCTCCTATAATTAACCAGTAAAACGGCTAACGAATTAACTGATTTCTACAAAGATTGCTCAGTCTTTATCCAGCATTTCAATAGCGGTACTTACTTCAGAGCTGAATGTAAAGCCATTCTCTCTTAAAACAGTATGGCAAGCATTCATAACTTCTGTTTTAATAGCTGGTAAATTTGAATGCTTTGAAAACGTATTGATCCAGAATTGAACTTCTATTTGTACATAATTATCTAAAAATTCTATCAGGATAACTGCCGGCTTGGGATCTTCAATTACTCCATCAACAGCTCTTGTTGTATGTAGCAATAGATCCCGTGCATCTTTTAAATTATCTGCATAATCGATGCCGATTTTAAAGCTTGGACGGCGTAGCCCGTCTCTTGTATAGTTGTTTAAAGGGTTTTTAAAGATGATAGCACTGGGAATAAAAATATCAATTCCATCACCCGTTCGCACATGTACATCTCTGATGTTTATTTGTTTTACTACACCTTGAATTCCTGTGCTTTGGATCAAGTCGCCTACATCAAAAGAACGGCTGAACGACATGAATAATCCTGCCAACAAATTCTCTCCAATCTCTCTGAAGGCAAAACCAAGCACAACGGTGATAACTCCACCGGCGGCAAGAACTCCGGACGCTGCTTTGGTCAGTCCCATAATGTGAAGCGCAATAACTGCCCCAACTATATAAAATGCCCACCGCGTTAACCGCATTAACAAACGAAGTTTTTTGGTGGAAGTGGCTCTTGCCCCTAATAATCTTTTTAGCCCACGGCTTGCTAGTAAGCCAAACCCTATAAAGATCAACAGAGCAATAATTCCAGACAGAATTGTTGGTGCGGAATTCAAAATTCTATCAAAAAATTGAGCGAAGCTTTCTTGAAATGTTTGCATGGTTATTTTCTATATCGTGATTTTGATTCCAATGCTGAGCGTGTAGAACCAGAAAAGTATTAAAAAACTCTTTCTTTTGATTCATTACTCACAATACAATAATCCATGCTTAAAAACATTTTTGAGCCACTGTTAGAAGTGCTATATCAGTTAAATCTCAAAAGTTAATTTGAAAATTTTATCTGTTCATATTTACTTGTTACATGCTGTTTTTTAACAATAATTATATATTTGATAAATTATATAGAAGCACATATTAAATAAGGAGTGGCTATCGCAACACTTGAGGAATATATAAAAGACCGAAAACTTCGGTTTATGGTATTGCGACCAAGAGCGGATCTCCCACAGATCAAAGAAAACCCCCTGCTGCCGCACATTGTAGCTAAGCAAATATTTAAAGAAGTTCAGCAAAGACATATTCCGTATGATTTTAAAATGAATTTCTACGATTCTGAAGCGATGTTTTGTTCTGAAGTGGGTTCGTATGCCTACAAGAATAATGGAATTCAATTGTGGCAATCTGAATCAACTATTTCGTCAAATGGCGTGGTTACTTTGTTGAACACTTTTGGAGTTGAACACTTTGTAACTCAAATGCCGTCAGATCTGGAATATGATCCACAACTTTCGGTAGTTGCTGAATGGAGAAGTCAAGAAAGTTTATTTGATGATCACCTTTATAATGCAGTAATTGATGCTATGTTAGTGTGCGCAGAAAAAGTAGAGGAAATAGGGTTCAATCCATTTATGTTACCTTTTGCAAGAGTTTTAAAAGCGCACAGCTGGATAAAAACCAATTTGAAAGTGAAGGCACTGTTCCGGAAGGAATGAGCGCAACTCAAGCTTTAAAAAGTGAAGCTTTTATTGAACGACATAAAGAGATTAAAGAGAAAACACAACGCAAAGCAGAAGAATTTGAGGAAAAACATGAATATAATCCTCCGTATTGGCAAATGGTTAGAATGGCTGAGGAAAGCACACAATGTTTTTTTGAAGTAGATTGAAAAAAAATAAAAACCAGAGAGCTGGTTAGGAAGAAAACTGCAAGAAATCAAAAGAAGAATCAGTGATCAAAAAGAGAAATCAGTAATGAGTAAAAAAGAATCAGTGATCAAAAAAGTTCATTTAGTACTTGGTTCTGGAGGAGCCCGTGGAGTTGCTCACATCGGTGTGATAGAAGAGCTGGAAAAAGAAGGGTATGAAATAATCGAAGTAATTGGCTGTTCGATGGGCGCTGTTGTTGGGGGAATTTATTGTGCAGGACAGCTTCCTGAATACAAAAAATGGATGTTAAGTCTCACAAAGAAAAAAGTGTTTGATCTGCTTGATTTTACATTCACTTCTCATGGTTTTGTGAAAGGGGAAAGGCTTTTTAGTAGGCACATCGAAGTAACGGGCAATCAACAGATAGAAGATTTCAATATTCCTTTTACTGCTGTAGCAACAGATATGAGGCACCATGAAGAAGTGTATTTTAGAGAAGGGGATCTTTTTAAAGCGTTGAGAGCTTCAGTTTCCATACCGGGAATATTTACCCCGGTTGTTCAGGATGATAAAGTGTTAGTTGATGGAGGAGTGCTAAACCCTCTACCAATAAATCTGGTTAATAAAAGAGACGATGCTATTATCGTTGCCGTAGATATTAATTCTCGAACTATTGTAGAAGACTTATTGATCAAAGAAGAAAAGAAAGCGAGAAAGAAATATTGGTTTGAAAACATCCTTCCGGATTCCATAAAAGAGTTTGCAAAGAGTGATAAAAAAAAGCAGGGGTCGTTTTCTTTATTTGAGCTTATGGAAAGCACATTCAGTTTTACACAAGATAGACTCACTTCAGTAATGGTTGAACATTACAAACCGGATATTTTGGTTGAAATCCCCAGAGATACCTGTGATTCATTTGAGTTTTATAAAGCTAAAGAGTTAATTGAGATAGGTTCAAAAGCACTTCAAAGAGCACTTTAAATTCCCGTAAGCCTTTCTCCTGCAATAAGAAGAGTTTGATAGTGAGGTCAATTATTAGTTTATTAAATATAGACTAATAGTGAGGAAAACTATGTATGAGCTTGAATTTAAACGACACGATGAAGAAGAGGTTTTAGAGGTCAAAGTGACGGGGAAGCTAAACCTTGAATCAGCAATAGAGATAAGTTCGAAAAGCAGAGAAAAAGCACATGAATTGGGTTATCATCTTTTAAAAGATTTAAGTGAAGTTGAATTAGATGGTGGAATTATTCAGATAATTGATTTTTTTGATCCAAAAAAGAATGAAAAACTTAAAATAGAGCACAAGCAAGTTATAGGGGCGCTTTATGTGAATGGAAAAATGAGGGATTATTGGAAGTTTTGGGAGACTGTTGCCAGCAATAATGGATTAGTCTCAAAGATATTTATCAATAAAGAAGAAGCTTTTAGTTGGCTGCAAAATAAAGCAGAAGAAAAACAAAATTAGTATTAAGCATATATCCCTTTTAAAAGGGATAGGACCTCTATTATAGGCGAAAGGTGTGAACATATTTTAGCATGATCGCCCTACTCTCAGAAAGCGGAACCGATGGCGAAAAAGAGTTTCGATTATTGTTTAAGATCTCATTATAGACAAGAAAAAGATCATTTCCATCAACCGGGTTAAAGCGTAATCTGAAGTTGACCGTACTTATTTCGCTTAATGTGTTAAGTTGTGCAAACGTTGAAACGCTCCATTTCACATTAAAAGCGAGATTCATTCTTATCCGGGCTAAGTGCGATAAGAAAAGCTCATTTATATTTTTAAAGTCTATAGCAGAGTATTGATAATACCCACTTAGCTGGAGGTATTTTGACAATACAGCATTTGGAGAGATTGAAGCTGTTATCCTGTCTCCGCCATAAAACTTTCCCGCTTGTACATTAAAGGATGAAGAGATAAGCCCTCCAGGAGCAGTTGAATAGGAAACTGAGTATTCAGTGTTACGATATTCATCAGGTATAATTTCAATCTCATCAGAAAGGCTAAAGCTCGACGGGACACGGTCTATTAGAAAGTTTGCACCAAATGATAAAGAGTTATTACGATCCCAGCTTAATCCAAAATCTCCCCCAAAAGATCTCGTTTCCCAACTAGCAGTTGAGTTATTCAGAGAGGTTTCGCCTCTAATGGAGATGCTTATGTTATTTAAGTTGCGGGATTCGTCAACAAAATAAAGATAGCCAGAGCTTGCTTGAAATTCGCTAAAGTTGAAACGGCGCTCGAACCCCAGCCCAGGGTTATAATCGTTCCCTACATTTGAATAACTGAATGAGTAGCCGAATCCACGGGTTTTACGATTTTCCCAAAGCAAATAAATTCTTGATCTGTCGAGAGTGTTAGCGCTGTCTGGGTCTTGACTGTCTATTGAGTGGGCAAAGTTAAATTTAAAATAATCGTCACCCAATACATTTACGATCCCATCAAAACCGAAAGCGTAGTTATCTTCACCTTCAGTATCAATACGGGAAGTCATCATTCCTCCCATATAGGACCTAGCATTAAACACGTTTTTCCGGAGACGAAGAACGCCAAAATTTTCAGAGGCAAAACCATCAATTTTCTGAGATTGCATGTTTATAAACCCGGCATCCCACGAATTTACCCTTCCCACAAACCGTACACCGCCCAGAATTGGAATTAACTCCCCGCCATTAATTCCAATTTTACGACTGTAAAATAAATAATTATTTCCATCAGCCTTAAAGTCAAAAGTACTTGAGCGCTCTAGAAAAAAGCGTCTTTTTTCGGGAAAGAAAAGAGAAAATCGGGAGAGATTAACAGCCTGATCATCAGCTTCAACCTGGGCAAAATCGGTATTAAAAGTAAAGTCCGCATTTAGATTATCTGTAAAAGCATGTTGTACATCTAGTCCAAACTGAAGGTTATTATCATCTATTTCTGTAGCAACATCATTCGCATCATATTCCTGGTGAAAACCAAGCCCGCCAAGCGCATAAGGAGATATATACCAAGGTCTTGAACTATTTATGTTCTCAAAACTGGAATCGGTAAGCCGTGATGGTTTTACAAAACTCCAATAGCCCCAATCAGGAGGAATTGCAGGATAAACCTGCATTTCTCTTTTCCGCGGGATGAATCTGTATGCTCCAACGCCCATGTTTGAAATGTTATCATTTACTTGAAACCGAAGACTGCTTATCGGTATTTTCATTTCTAATTGCCAGCCTTCATTAAAGCGTGAAGCTTTAGCATCCCAATAACTGTTCCACGATTGATTTATAACATCTCCTCCCTGCGCATCATTTTTTACAGAGGCATCTACTCTTGATCCCGAAGCAGTTACCACAAATATTAAAGCATTTTCGTTGTCGTTATATGAGTCAAGGATTATGGCGACCTGGTCCATCTTTTCATTCCAACTGTCTCGTTGAAAACTTGGCGCCTGAATCTTTTCTGGATTCTGGTCATAACAAATAGCTGCGACATAAATAAATTCATCGTCATATGCTAGATAAATACGTGTTTCTTCGGTTAGTTCACCTCCGAAGTTTGGCCAGTGCATGGTAAGCTGGAAGGGGTCTAAATCTAACCAACTACTTTCATTTACAATCCCATCAAAAGTTATCTCGCCGCTTAAGCGCTGTGGGTTTATTAATGTATTGGATTCCTGAGCAAAAATTGCAGGCGCAAAAAGCACGCTAACTAAAACAAAAATACTTTTCATATTACCTCAGAGCTATTTTATTAATCCATCCCGCGCCAATTTATAACCGAGACACCAATAGTCAAACAAAACGCTTAAAAAAGGTTATAAGTAAAAGTTTTAACCTATTATCTGCGTAAATTGAATATAACTTATGAATAATACGCGCTTAGCATGATAACAAATCAACCTAAAAAGCGGATTGCACTGTTGTCTGGAATTTCCGTAATTGAACAGTTATTCAACAGAGGGCCATTAAGTGGTGGTCTAGGTTCATAGGACAGCGTTTTTGTTTTTCTTAGTTTGATTCATT
>CAXBHO010000135.1:0-8491 GCA_963975485.1 uncultured Balneola sp.
GAAATCCATTATGCCGCTTAAACAAGGTACGTTTAATTACCGTCAGGTTAATAAGGTCGAGTGAATAAAGATTTCAACGAATTACTTATCCTCTTTAGGCATTAATTTACCAAGGTCATATTAGTCATTTCTGCCATAGGCATCTCTTCGAGAGAACGGATGTGAGAAATCTAAGTATCTTGATCAAAGTTAGAATGTTAGATTTATCTCTATGGTCTCACATAGTGATGCCTTCGGCAGAAATGACAGCTTTCGATAACGGGAAATCCTGTCATTCTAATTCGTCAACGCAATTATCCAATATGCAAAATCAAAACAGAAGATTATTAACAACAGCTTTTATCTTGTTGGATGGGTGGGCAGGCAACATCTCCATAGGAGCAAAAGACACAGCAATCTCCCTGTTTGGGCTTAGCTATTTATTTTAAAATAGGATGCTTTGAGTATTTAGTTAATATTCAGTTTATATAGATCATTGATTCTTCTATCTTATTGAATTTTGTTTACCAAAAGATTCTATAGAAAATTTGGCAAAAATGAATATAAATTACACATGTTCGCAATTTGCGAACTTTTTTGTAAGTTAAACCGTTCTAAGTGAGAGTACATTTAATAAAAGAAAAAACAATCCTTGATTATGGGCAAAATCACGCTTCATCGATTTCAGGTTTTGAACGGTGGATCCATCGCGTAAAGAATGCTGATTGGAATAGTCCAAATGATTTCAATACAACTTTTGCAAATGCCGATCTTTTAGGCAAAAAAAGCAAACGAGTCTGCTTTGATGTTGGAGGGAATAATCATAGAATAATTTGTAGCTATTATTTTAATAAAAACATTGACAAAGTCACCTTATTTATAAAATGGATTGGAACACATGCTGAATATGATGGTATCTGTAAAAAAAATGAACAATACACGATTGATAAGTTTTAAAATACAATGAGTAAGCTAACTTACAGAGTAATTAAAAGTGATGAACAGTACTTTGAGTATGCAGAGCGAGCGGAAGAATTAATCGAAGCTGGCTTAAAAAGTCAGGATGCTATCAATGAATATGAATTGCTATACCTTCTTATTTCTGATTGGGATAAAAAACATAATTTTTCTATCGATTTAGATCCTATACAATTGATAAAATCTTTGATGGATGATCATAATTTGAATCAAACAGACATGGTTGAAATTACGGGGGTTGGGAAAAGTACAGTTTCTGAAATACTGAACTATAAAAAGCGCATGTCTAAAAGTGTGATCCGTAATATTGCATCTTATTTTAAAATACAACAGGAAGTCCTAAATAAAAAGTACCGGCTTGGAGGTGAAGGGCACGTTGAAGATGTCGAATCTGTAAACCCTAACGTTAGTCGTATTTATAATATTTCTACTGGAAATCTCGTCAATTATGATGAACTCTCAAATAAGTATGATGATCGTAAGGAAATGTAAAACTAAAATTGGTTGGTGTAGTGTCGGAAGAAAAAAAAATCGCAATTAATTTTGGACTAATCTCCTTCGAAATACTTTCTTATTCTTTTGAGAAACCTCCAAAGGACTTCAAGCAAGAAAAAATTGGCTATCAAATTCAATTTCTTCCTGATGTGGACTTAAAAGAAGGTTTTTTTTCAATCGAGATGAAAGTTGATACGAAAATAGCGGAAGATTCAGACGCTATTTTAGGATCAATTCATACAATGACAAAATACGGTCTTTCAGAGATGGAGAGCCTAATTAATAATGATGGAAATTTTGTGTTGCCAAAAAATCTTGCGGTTACTTTTTTAAGTATAGCATTATCGACTACACGTGGTGCTTTGGCTGCAAAGTCTGAAGGAAATCTTCTTTCACAATTTGTCATGCCACTCGTAAACCCAGAAGAGATGTACGAGTCGTCTCCTTTAAAAGGAGAGATAGACATCGGAACGAACAAACACTTACTCTAACCAGACCCACTATGGCATATCATTTCTATGAGAATGCGCAGATAGCGAATCTTAGTTAACAACAGCTTTTATCTTGTTGGATGGGTGGGCAGGCGACATCTCCATAAGGGCAAAAGACACAGCAATCTCCCTGTTTGGGCTTAGCTACCGCATTACAAGAAGGATATTCCCAAAAAGAATTGACAGGAATCCGTTGGCATAGTTTCTTTAGATTGATACCCACAATTTGGGCAAGTAATAGTAGATTCTAGCTTTAGATAGTCCATTATATTATTTTTTTAATTCTCTGCCGGTTTTATTGTCGCCTTCAAGAGCACCCAGAATCGGACATTCTCCTTTGGGGCCGCTACCGGAACAGGAGTCAATTAATTCAATAAGGGTGGCTTTTATTCTTTGGAGATCTTCGATTTTTTCTACTACATCTCTGTATTTTTCTTCAGCTTCATTCTTGACTTCCGAACAGGTTGTATTTTCATCCGTTCTAAGCTCCAGTAGTTCTTTGATCTCACTTAGAGTAAAACCAAGTTCCTGCGCTCTTTTTATAAATTTGACCTGATCAATATGGTGTTGAGTAAATATTCTATATCCTGATCTGCGCCGATCCGGTTTAGCGATCAGTTTTCTTTTTTCATAATAGCGAAGAGTTTCTTTATTGACGCCGGCTTTGCTGGCTACTTCCCCAACCTTAAAGGTTAAAACATTTTCGTACTTCTCTTCCATATCTTGTTTCATAATTTACCAGGTTCTTGAAAGATAAAATTTGTTACTAAGTACAACACTGAGAAAAGGTAATAATGTCATTTGAAGTAGTGGAGATAGTCCTACATCTTCACCAAGTATGGTCAAAGTTGGCATAAGTTCATTGTAAGTCCAAAAGTTTAATGCTTTAGCACTCCACTCTAAAACAACTCCTGAAATCATTCCAAAAAATAGCATATAGAAATAAAATTTAGCAGATAATGAAGAAATACTAAATACCCGACTTATTTTAGCACTTAAAATTGTAATAACTACTACCATTATCATATCACCAAAGGTAGCAATGAAAATGTGAAATACGCCAACAATTGTATCAACTTTTTTCCACATATCATAAAGTGTGCCCGCATGCCCAAGTTCCCAAATAAGATTTAGAATAAAGCCATAGAGAGCAATAACAAACATTGTCTTTTTTGAAAAGACCAAGAGTGATGAAGTAGGAATGTTTTTAGCAATTTTTTCAAAGTTCATTTTATACCATCTGTTCCTGAATTAGGTTTTGATTTTTTGTTGGGGTAGTCTATTTGTACAACAGTAAATCCGGCATTCCTGACTGCTTTTTTTATCTCATCTTCGGATAATTTTGCATTTTCTTTTAGTTTTATATCAGCTATGCCTTCATCTATTTTAATATAGATGTTTTCTACGCCCTCGAGTTTCTTTAATTTTTTTTCAAGACCATAGGCACAAAAAGGGCATGCAAGTCCGTTTACTGTAACTACAATATCAGGATGTTCAATTTTATCCTGGGCATAAACTCCATTAACTGAGGTAAGGGTGAAAAGTATTCCAATAATGATTCCAGAGGTAAGGGCGATACGTTTCATAATCATAATCTTATATATTAAAGGTGAAATTCTACTGCAAAAGTAAGTTGAGGGGTTGAATTATCTCTGCCTACCTGATCGTAAATGGGAACTTGTATACCGGGTTTAAAAGCCCAATTTCGATATGTTATCCATGCTCCTACGCCTACGGCAAGTCTTGATCCTTTAGAATCAGGCAGTACAGTTCCGTTTCTTGTGTTTCTTCCAAAAATCTGTCCGTTTAGTTCCGCCATAAATACTACATCAGGTTTGTAATAACCGGTTTTTACAGGTCTAAATCCTGCAGCTAAATCATAAAGAAAAACGTCGCCACGAGTCAAATTATTCGAATTTGTATTTAATCTGTATCTCCCGGTTGCGAACATAAGCCAGCGCCGTCCTTCATATGCGCCTGATAAACCAGCCATATAATCTGTTGTATTTGTACTTACATTATTGTCACCGGACTGAAACTCTACACCGCCTAATATGGCTGCATGATAAACACCTCCGTGAACGTCATTTTTATAGAATCTATACTTTGTACTAATACCGATATTTCCAAAACTAAGCCCATTACCTTCATTCAAAGACTGCGGTGCAGATAGAGTTACTGCCCAATTTGAAGTAACTCCGTACAACACTTCGTAGTCTAGTTCATATAAGGCACGGCGTGTGTATCTTTGAATATTTAAAGACGTCTCAAAGCCAAATCCATGCATCCAAATAGTTCTGGGGCCTATCCCAAAAATAGGTTCATGAGCTTTTGCATTGGAAGAAATTCCAATCCCAAAGAATATTCCTAAAAATAAAGTCTTAGAAAATAAAGTCTTAAGTAAATGAATCTTCATATATAATCGAGATATTATGTTGTAAGAGAGTTACGTTATATTCCCAAAAATCTAAAAACGGGAACTATTGCATAGGCAAAAAAAGCGCCAGTACTAAAAATTGATACAGATGTCCAAAACATGATTTTAGTGAATCTTCCTGCAACTTCACATCCACTTCCACCGGTAACGCTACAGGCCATTTTTCCTTTAGGTTGATAAATTAAGATCCCACTTAGGACCAGCATTATTCCTGAACCCAGGAAGATCCAACCTTTATTAGCTGAAAGAGGTACTAACCATGGAAAATTTGAAATCATAGATGTAACAGCGGCGCCTCCGGCAAATGCAGCAACAGCAGCGGGCAAAGCACAACACAGCAATGTACCTGTTGAAGTAAAAAGGGTGAAAAAGCTGGATATTTTTTGTTGCCAGTTTTGAGCAGACATTCCTAATTTTCTCCCATAGACTTTTCAGGGTATTTTAAAAATTGTTCTACTTCATACCCGGCATCAGATATTGTTTGTGTGATCAGCGCTTTACTTAAATTCTGATCTTGGTTGAGCTTTATTCTGACTTTATTTTCTGATGCAGAAGCAGAAACAGCATTTATTTCATCTAATTCAGATAGATGCTTTTCAACATTATTTGAGCAAAACGTACAGACCATACCCTTTGTTTGTACTATGATTGAAAATTCCTGATCACCTTGTTTACTCAATATTTTTTGATCTTCAGTTTTGGTATAGCTTATCAGCGTAACTAATAATAAAGAAGAGATAATTAAAAGTGATTGGTGGGGTATTCTTTTGAATTTTTTCATAAAGTAGGAAAATTAAAAAAATACACCGGCAATAAACCGGTGCTAATTATTCGATCAGTTTTTCTTGATCATCGTTTTTCCGCAACAACATGTTGGGTTCTGAGTTCCACCACAGCTTGGTGGTGCACTCTTTGTTACGGTTACTTCGCATCCACAACCTGAGTCGGGACACTGATAAACATCTCCTTTTTTGAATGGCATAATTGCTCCTCCAATTTATTCGTGTTTCTGTTCTGGAGATAATATAAGACCTGTACCTTGGTACGGAGTCAAATGCTAATTTTAAATTGTTATAAATTCATTCTAAGACTAATTGTAGTAATAAAATCATTTTCTAAAACGCTCCTGTTTAGTTTTTTATTAACAGGTACTTGGATGATGCCTTCAATGATAAATTTTTTGGTAATGTATTGCAGACCGGGATCCAAAAACCAGATTGTGCCTCCTGAATTTCTATCGGTAGAATTATTGAAAACGTTTTCATCTTGCCAAATCAGGTTTGACTCCATCACCAAATAGAAAAAGCCAGATACTCCTGTACTTAATTCTCGAGCCAACAACCGATACTTAGCCACTGCATCCAGACGATAAGTATCTCCAAATTCAAAATTATTAGCTTGAGTGTTAATTTGATAAGATGAGCTTCCTGTAAAAAACCATTCCAGAGATTGATAGGTTAAAACTAAGCCTCCAAAAGAGTTCGTTGATCCTGTTCCTCTTTGTAAAGGTTGAGGCAATCGACCTCTGTCATCTCGTAAGTTATCTGCTCCTGTTGGTAGCTCAAGTCGGCCAAAGGCGGAAAGGCTTAGTATGGTTTCTCTACCAGTTTTTCGAAATAGATCATATCGTGCAAACAGGCGTATGTCACTCAAACCAAAGTCAGTACTTCTAGTAAAGCGATCTCCATTTTTAGTTTGCGTTAAGCTCTTGTTGAGAATGGGAAAAACACCAAACACTGTAAGTTTTTGGGTGATGCCGTAAACTCCCACAACGGGGAAGACTTGCACTAATAGTTCTCTGTTTAAGTCTGAAGAATCATTTGTAGCTCTGATTATTTTACTTTGAATTCGAAGAATTCCCTTGCTCTTTCCTACCGGTAGAGCGTTATTGGTAGTAATTTGGGCCAAAGAGGATACATTTAAAAAAAGGTTAAACCTATTGTGAGAAGCGCTAGGCTTATGACTTTTTCCGAAAACCTATATATATATTCAGGCATAGTTTATAGGTACTTTATACAAAATTTCTAGTGTTTTATTATTCTAGCTAATTAAATATTAACTAGCTCAGAATTCCAGAAAGAATATAGGATCTGTACCTTGGTACGGAGTCAAATGTTTTTTGAAAAGAATCCTTGATTAAATCGCATAAATGAGGGGTAATCAAAATAAACAGATTAATTTGCATTTTTGGGCTTTATATACTCGACACTGGCCTCTTATATTTCGGACATCAATATTTTGCCATGGTTTCATCCACCTCATCGACCTAGGCCAGGATGCCACCCTTGAGATTATAGAGGTTGTCAAAACCGTATTTTCCTTTAAGCATACGGTCTCCGAGTAGCTTGTACGCCGTGCGATAAACAGGCTGTTTATACTGATCATATAAAGTTTTAAACGCTTTACGGTCTCCCTCGCGGGCTGAACGAATCAGCGTTTCTACTGAATCGGTATCTTTCATTTGCTTTATATACATTAGACGAGACTCCGGAAAGGTTTCTTCCACAGTATCTTACTTTATGGTAATCCTGCTCTAAACCACGAAGCAGAACTACTGACGTCCATTAATTTTGTTGACTGTTGTACTGCTTTTACCAAGATAATCCCAGTACCATGGGTGAGAGTCAAGTGTAAAGTGCTAAAGGGATAGGAAGCTACAAATTAAACACAGTCCGGTAGATTGGTTATGGTTATAAAGCACGTTTCTATGAGTCTCTATCCACAACAGTTTTGGAGCTTTCCGTTTTAAATAATGGAATGGCCGCCAGCGTAACCGCTATTTGAATGCCGGTAAATATCAGCAGTGCGGTATTGAAGCCCAGGCGCATGATTTCTCCAAAAAATAGGCTGCCCAACCCAAAGCCGGTAAAAAGTGCAAACACATTCAGTCCCATGGCCTGCCCGCCCTGCTTTTTGCCTCCCAGCTCGGTTACGATGCCTGCAAACAGGGGTTGTGTTAAATCATAGCCCAGAGAAATGAGGGTGACGGCAACAGCCGCCATAATTAGTGATACGTTGGTGGCCATCAGTGCCGCGGCTAAAGCGGCAATGCCCAGGCCCGGAACAAGAATGCGGTACCGTCCCCATTTGTCGGCCGCGCGGCCTATCATCGAGCCCAATACCAATCCCGGCACGCCGTATCCCAGGATGGCCAGCCCTATACCCACCTCTCCCAAGCCATAACGTTGAGAAAAATATACCCCCAGCCAGGTATAGATTCCGGAGTGAAAAATGCCGTTCCAGAAAACGTACCCATAGGTTCTTGCTCCCCGTGCAGTTGAGAGCAAACTACGGAAGCCGGAAAAGGCCTGCAAAATGGAGGCAGATGACGCTCCCGATGAGCGGGTTGAACGATCCAGATAGGTGTACTGCAACCATAAAACCAGGGCGGCCAGCAGTGCTGTTCCTAAAAACAGCATCCGCCATCCTGTAAATGGTTCGAGTATCACTCCGGTGGTAGAGCCCAGCGCCATGCCGCCTTCCATCGAAGCAAACAGCATTCCAAGTGGTTTTCCCCTTTGGTCATGCGGATAAAGATCTCCTACCAGAGCCAGCGACATTGGAATCACTCCGCTGGCACCCAAGCCTGTCAAAAGTCTCAGAAGTACTAATTGAGTAGCTGACTGTACCGCAGCGGTCAACGCCGTCAACAACACAAAGGCAAGCAGGGAGATAAGGATGATGCGTGTGCGGCCTACCCTGTCTGAAAGCCACCCGTAGAAAAGAATGGATACGCCATAGGCAATCATGTAGGCGGGTACAATCAGGCCAATCCGCTGCTCCGATACCCCAAAAACTACCGAAAGCCTGGGGATCAGTGGTGCAATCATGTAGGTCTGGAAAAATATCAGGGCTGCGGCAGCGCACAGCAGCCAAAGAATTCCATTTGGAGATTTAGATGCAGAAGAGTCAAATAATTTCATTAAGAATTGTAATTTACTTTTTTAGGGAAAATGAAGATTGGCTGATCATTCTTTATTTAGATGCAAAATTTTATTGAATGATCAAAGATAAGGCCTGTACCATGGTGGAGAGTCAAGGAAAATTTGATAAAAAAGACCTCGTATGATTGAATTACTATTAAAATAGAATCAGAAGTCTGATCTTCAGG
>CAXBHO010000136.1:0-8479 GCA_963975485.1 uncultured Balneola sp.
GCAACTACATGCGCCATATACAAGCACTATTTATACTTTTGCGGAAGTTGAGTTATTGAATATGGTGATTATGAGTGTCCATACAGCAGGTTGGGATATCGATTTGTGCAAAAGATCTTGAAGGAAGATGAAAGCCTTCAATTTGCATTCAGGCACTTTCCCATCAAGAAGAAACATCCACATGCCGAGATGTGTTCAGAGGCAGCTCTTTGCGCTGGAGCGCAGGGTAAATTCTGGGAAATGCATGATCTCTTGTTTGATAATGGTCAGCATTTAAGCAGAGAAAAGCTGGATGAATTGGCAGAGACGTTAGAGCTTGATATGCGACAGTTTCATGTAGATTTGGAAGCTCATAGTTATTTGAGTTGGGTTCAATTAGATTTTCGAAGTGGAGTTAAGAATGGCGTTGATGATACCCCGACTTTCTTCATGAACGAAAAGAAGTATAAAGGCGATTTAAACCATAATTCAGTGAAGGAATTTATTCTGGAAAACAAAGTATAGTGCTATGTCCTGCGAACACGAAAATATGATAGAAATTACAAAGCCATCATCAGCCCATGAATGTAAGATATGTGCTCAGCAAGGCGATGCATGGATTCAGTTGAGAATGTGCATGACGTGTGGCTATATAGGCTGCTGTGATTCTTCAAAAAATAAACACGCCAGAAAACATTATTTAAGAAATGACCATCCCGTAATTCGATCAATAGAGCCGGGAGAAAACTGGCGGTATTGTTACATACACAACGAAATGCTATGAGTACACTCAATGAATACGCCGTCAAGGTTTTACAAAGCTTCCCCCAGTTTGAAACTGTTCCTGAAGATCAACTTTTATGGTTAGTTGAGAATTCTCAGATATGTACCTATATGCCAGACGAGAAGATCATTGAGCCGGGATCAGAGGTTGATCGAATGTTTATCATATTGGACGGGCGGATAAGAATTCAACTACCTCAGGGAAACTCTTTTGCAAATCTTGGTGATTTCGCAACCGGAGATATTTCTGGTCGGCTTCCATTTTCCAGGATGCAATCCACGCTAGCACATTTGGTGGTGATGGAAGACACAACCATTCTGGAAACGCATGCGGATCTATTTATTGAGATCACTAAACGTTATGAATTAATAGAAGCGTTTGTCCATAGCTTGTCTGATAGAATCCGAAGTTTTACCTCTCAGCAGCAGCAAAACGAAAAACTGGTAGCTCTTGGAAAACTTTCAGCAGGATTAGCTCATGAACTTAATAATCCAGCCTCTGCCATGGTGCGAAGCGCGACGGAGCTAAGAAAGAGAATAACTCAAACTCCCGAAAAATTTAAAGCGGTGATGAATATCCGTCTCACCAACGAGCAAGTGGATGCCGTGAACGAGTTGGTTTTCAGAAAAGCAGAAAAAGGATCGAGTAATAATCAATCCTTAATGGAGCGGACAGCTCTTGAAGACGAACTTACAGATTGGATGGATGATCGTGGAATAGAACAAGGATTTGAATATTCAGAAACTTTTGCGGAGTTCTGTTTCAGTATTGAAGATCTGGAATTTGTTGCTTCTCATGTAGGCGAAGAGTTTTTGCCGGCAGTACTTGGTTGGGTGGAAGATGTATTGACTACAGAAAAAATGGTGGAAGAAATAGAAGATTCGGCAACACGAATTTCAGATCTGGTTTCTTCCGTAAAAACCTATTCGCACATGGATCGAGGAAGCGATAAAGAAGTGATAGAACTTAAAAAAGTACTGAAAAGTACGGTTACCATGCTGAACCATAAGGCGAAACAGAAAAGAGTGGATATCGAATTAAATATACCGGCAGATTTACCGGAATTTTGCGGATACGTGAGCGAGCTAAATCAGGTGTGGGCCAATTTATTAGATAACGCCATTGACGCTGTGGAAGAAGACGGGAAGATAGAAGTGAAAGCCGAAACGAAAAACAAAAATTTGTACCTATTTTTCAAAGACAACGGGAAGGGAATTCCGGAAGAAGTAAAGTCGAAAATTTTCGATCCGTTTTTTACAACCAAAGATGTAGGCGAAGGAACTGGATTAGGACTAGATGTGGTTCATAAGATCATAGAAAAGCACGGCGCCACTATTGAGGTAGAATCCAAACCGGGAAGTACTGTTTTTGAACTATGTTTTCCACTTGAGTGAATTAAAAATTAAGAATGAAAAATTCAAAATTGTTTTCTTCATTCTTAATTTTTCATTCTTAATTTTTAATTCCGAAAGGATGAATAAACCCATAATTTTTGCAATTGATGATGACGCTCAGGTAATCAGAGCCATTACACGGGATTTACGTGGAAAATACCGGAAGGATTATCGAGTAATGAGTACGCAATCTCCCAAAGAGGCTCTTGAAAGTCTTCCTCAGCTAAAGAAAAAAGGAGAAACAGTAGCGCTATTTCTTTCAGATCAACGTATGCCGGAAATGATAGGCGTGGAATTTCTGGAAAAAGCTAAGCAAATATTTCCGGAAGCCAAGCGTGCGTTGCTTACCGCCTATTCGGATACGGACGCCGCTATTCGAGCAATAAATGAAGTTCAATTGGATTATTATTTACTAAAGCCCTGGGACCCACCGGAAGAAAAATTGTTCCCAGTATTGGATGATTTACTCGACGAATGGCATGCAAATTTCCGTCCGGAGTTTACAGGGATTAAACTGGTTGGTTATCAGTACTCGCCAAAATCTCATACGGTAAAAGATTATTTGTCAGGAAACCTGATTCCTTATCGGTGGTTGGATATTGAGGATAATGATAAAGCAAAAGAACTTTTGAATGAGTTTTCTGTAGACCAAAAAGATCTTCCGGCTATTTTCTTTGAAGATGGAGAACATTTAACCAACCCGGCGCCGATCCAAATTGCGAATAAATTGGGGCGAAATCCTTCCGCTTCGGAAGATATTTATGATGTTGTGATTATCGGCGCAGGTCCTGCAGGTTTAGCAGCAGCCGTATATGGTGGTTCCGAAGGTTTGAAGACATTACTAATTGAAAAAAGAGCTCCGGGAGGACAAGCAGGAACCAGTTCCAGAATCGAAAACTATTTAGGGTTTCCAAAAGGATTAAGTGGTTCTGATCTGGCGCGAAGAGCCATCACGCAAGCCAAAAGATTTGGCGTTGAGTTTTTATCTCCGCAGGAAGTGATAGATATAAAGTTCAACGATCAGTATAAAACGGTATGTATGGAAGACGGAAGCGAGATCAATGCAAAAGCCGTAGTTGTTACCACCGGAGTGAATTATAGAAAATTGGAAAGCAAAGGAATTTCTGATTTTACCGGAGCAGGTATTTATTATGGCGCTGCAATGACGGAAGCCCATGCCTTCAAAGACAAGCAGGTGTATATTGTTGGCGGAGGTAATTCAGCCGGGCAAGCTGCAATGTATCTTTCCACTTTTGCTAAAAATGTGTTTATCACCATTCGAAAAGATTCGTTGGTTTCAAGTATGTCTTCCTATCTCATAGATCAGATAAATGGAACTGAAAATATTGAAGTGCTCGGAAATCGTGAGATTACGGAAGCCTCTGGAAATGGTCATCTTCAAAATCTGAAGTTATTTAACAGCGAAGAAGATTCGGAGTATGACGTTGATGCAGACGGATTATTTATTTTTATAGGTGCTAAACCTTACACGGATTGGATTCATGACAGTGTAATCAAAAACGACCGTGGATTTATAGAAACGGGACGAGATCTGCAACGATACGATGCGTACTCAAAAGTATGGAAACTGGAACGGCAACCTTACTTACTGGAATCATGCGCTCCAGGAATTTTTGCGGCAGGTGATGTCCGCGCCGGAGCAATGAACCGTGTTGCCTCAGCAGTAGGTGAAGGCTCTATGGCGATCAAATATGTGCATGAATATTTAGCTGATTCGAATTTGTGATCGCTGATTTTTTGTGATCACTGATTTATAGAAAGAAAGAAATGTCTGATAAATTCAGGAATAAATATCGAAATCAAACAACCAGGTTAAAGTCCTGGAATTATGGCTGGAACGGTTCCTATTTTGTAACGATATGCACCAAGAATAAAGAGCATTTCTTTGGTGAGATCAAGAATCAAAAAACGTATTTATCAGTAATTGGTAAATATGCAGATCAATGTTGGAATGAGATCCCCGAACATTTCCCTTTTGTGAAATTAGGTAAATTTGTGGTTATGCCGAATCATGTTCACGGAATTGTAATTATTGACAAAAAAGATGATGGCAGGCTGTCAAACCCCCATGTAGGGACGCAAAATTTTGCGTCCCTACATGGGGTAACATCAAAACAAACATCCCAAAACAAATTCGGACCTCAATCTCAAAATTTGGGGTCAATAATTCGTGGATTCAAAATCGGGGTGACAAAACAAGCGAGAAAAATACGAACGGATTTCCAATGGCAAGCAAGGTATTACGACCATATTATCCGAGATCAGAAATCTCTCAATGCGATATCAGAATATATTCTAAAGAATCCTTTGAATTGGAAGGAAGACAGATTTTTCTAAGTGGAATCTATTTCAAGGATTTGAGTTTACTATCCAACTCTTCTCCTCGTCACGTAGCTCTGCTGCGTAATGCTAATTTGGAAGCGCTACTTCCATTGAGGCAGAGCCTCAAACAAGGCATTCCGAACGAGACGTTCGGAACGAGGTAAAATCCCGGGTCTTTATTCCTTAGAAGAAGCATCATAAGCAATATATCCATTCATCGTTAAGTCATCAGCAGTATAGCTTATTTCCTCTCCTTTAATATTAACTTCTACGGTTTCTTTTTTCTTTTGGGTGCACGCAACAAAAAGTGTACTTATCAAAAAAAGATGTATCAAGTATTTCATTATCTATTTATCTTATAGTTAGTTATTGGCTTAATATTAAGCTAACAGTTTAGAAGTAGTCAAAATTTCATCAATATTTTTCTTAAATTAGCAGAAACCTAAAAACCATATTCATCATGAGCAACAATAAGATTTTAGTATTTGGATTATTATTTACGATAGGACTCGTAGCGGTGTTATTCTGGCCTGCTAGTGAAGCCAAGGAAGATTATTCAATAGTTTCTAGCCCAACTTCAGATAAGATTGAAGTAGTTATGTATAAAAATGAAGGATGCCAGTGCTGTACAAAATGGGCTGATTTAATGAATGAAGATCAATATGCGGTTATTGAAAAACCAATTCCAAACTTAATGGAAGTGAAGCGAGAGAAAGGCGTTCCTCCAAGACTTGAGTCCTGCCACACGGCAATGGTTGGCAATTATTTTGTAGAAGGGCATGTTCCTATCGAAGACGTAAACCGATTGTTAGAAGAAAAACCGGAAGGAGCTATTGGGCTTACAGCTCCGGGAATGCCGATGGGTTCTCCTGGTATGGAAGTTCCAGGGCGCCCAGCTGATAACTATGATGTTTATTTAGTGAAGAAAGACGGAACTACAGAGGTTTTTGCTTCTCACTAAAGAATTGCTTTGAGGTTAATCTTTTGCTCTGAAGCAGAGCACCGAAGGAAAGAGATTTTTTTACCGTTTGATGGATTTGCACTACATGGAACATGGATTGAGCGGATAATCTCAGATCATAGTTCAGAATCATACTTTCTCTCGTTACCATATTTTACAGCTCGTGTGAAAAGTGCTTGAGTATAAAAAGGTGGTTAATTTTTTTAACCTGAGTTCTCACGTTTTTAGTTAATCTCGAAGCTCCTAAAAAAGTACCCTTCCCCTGTTGCAGGGGAAGGGATGGGTTCGGAACAAGGCGGCATTTTTTCTGCTATCCACAAAAAGTTAACCTTCGTAATGAATGCTCCACGCCGACGGAGACCATCGGCATTAGGTGAAGCTCCCACCTCTGTCGGGCTTTACAAGGCTGATGGATTCGCACTACATGGAACACGGACGAAGCGGATTGAGCGGATAATCATAGATTAAAAAAATCTTGCTCATCTGCCAAAACCAAAGCCCGTCTTGCCGCACTTGATGCGGCATCTCCCCGAATGTGGCAGGGAGCTAACTCAGGGAGATCACGTCGTCGTTTAGGATGGTGCTCGGCTCGAAACTCCCAAACTCCTCGTGAAGGTGTTGCGTTGATAGGGAGATCGCAGATCAGGTGTGTCTGCGATGACGGGTGGAAAAAAACCTAAACTCCTCGTGAAGGCGTTGCATTGTTCAGGATATCGTGGGTCTGAGCTCGCGATGACATGTAGATTTGGTGAACAAAGAATAAATTCCAATCTGATTAAACGATTGCTTCGTATTTAATAAGAGAGCAATTAACCCTGCTCATTTTCTTAATCAACCCAGAAAGCCTGAATGGTGAAACATTCGGGCTTTATTTTTTAATCAATTATTGCTTAAAACAGGAAGTTTAGGCTTTACTTCTCCGGCTTGTGAGAACGTCAAAGTTATACTTACACTATCAGAGGTTTTTAAATCTTGTTTTAGATTCATAAGCATAACATGCAACCCGCCTTTTTTTAAGATCAATTTTTCGTTGGGTTGAACGATGATTTGCTTCATTTCCCTCATTCCAGCTAAACCATCATCAGTTGTGTAAGATTCATGAATCTGAGCCATTGCAGCTTCAGGGCTTTGTATTGATAATAAAGTATCTGCAACTGAAAGCTTGTTTTCATAAACAAAATAAGCGCCACTCGTTTGACCTTTAGCACTTGGACGAGCCCAGTTTTCAATTTTTGATTTAACTTCATTTTTTGGAATTTCTTTTGAATTACAACTAACAAATAAAGCCACAAGCAGACCAAATAAGAACTTGGTTCCCATATCAGATTAACCTCTTACTTTTTTAAGATCTTCGAGGATATAATTTACAGGAGTCATGCTTCCACCATATTCGTAAATTACTTGACCTTTTGGATTTACGATTATGATTTTGTCAGAATGATTCATGAAATAGACTTCTTTTCCATCGTCTCTAACTTGAGTGAATGAAACCTGAGAACGAACCCGAACGCTATCCATTAATTCGCTTATAGTTAAACTATCACCAGTGAGAAAATCGAAATTGTCTTCAAGATTGAAAACTTCTTTGTATTCCTTGAGCTTTTCAGGCGTGTCCCGTTTAGGATCAAAAGTAACTCCCAAAAACTGTACGTCATCGGGATTACCCAGCTCTTTTTGAACCTTTATTAAATTCTGTGTTACTAGTGGACAAATGTCCGGGCAATTGGTGTAGATAAATCCCATCACCAGATATTTGCCACGATAATCATCAGGAAAGGTAATCTGCTCGTTATTTTGATTAATCAGTTCAAAAGATTTATCAGTAAGGTCATCAATAATTTTGGGACCTGATTGACAAGCAATAAAAAAACATAAAAGAATGAGCAGGCCAAAAAGAGAAGAGAATTTCATAGTTGAATTAAACAGCTAATGATGATGTGTTTCTAGAGAATGTTTGTAAGCGTTACATGGTTGACATTCAAATTCCAGTGTTGAATGATGTATTCCAAAATCATCATGTAAAAGTTTCTTGATCGTTGTTTTGATAGGCTCCATCTCTCCAATATCTTTTTCTTCAACAACAATATGGCTTTCCATCATGATCTCATGTTCATCCAGCCGCCAAACGTGAATATGATGCGCTCCACAAACTTTTGGGAGTGCTTCAATCTTAGATTTCAATTCAGGAATCTCAATTTCATTAGGCGTTGATTGCATTAAAATATCGATGGTTTCTCGAAGCATATGGTATGAATGGAAAAGTATATAAGCTCCAATTCCAACAGTAAGTATGCTGTCCACAACGTACCATTCGTATTTAAGAATAAGCCAACCACCAATTATTACACCGATGGAGGAAAGTCCATCAGATAAAATATGGATGTAAGCACTTTTAAGATTAAGGCTGTTTTTGGCATCTTTGAAAAGAAGTGCAGCCGTGATAAAATTCCCTAGCAAGCCGACAATGGCTACCCAAAACATGGTAAAACCATCAATAGGTTGGGGATCGAAAAATCGCTCTACACCTTCTTTTATCAAAAAAAGAGCAACAAGTACAAGCGTGATCAAATTTATAAAAGCACCGATAATCTCGGCGCGTTTATAACCGAAGGTCTTATCCTGATTGGCTCCTTTTTTTGAAATTGTACGAGCAACTAAGCTTATTCCAAGTGAAAGAGTGTCATTCAGATTATGAACAGCATCAGAAAGAAGAGCAAGTGAATTAGATAAAATACCACCTACAAATTCAGCAATTGTAATAATGAGGTTCAGAAAAATTGAGATCCACAACTTTGTTGTAGAGGAATCGTCAAAATTATGATGATGGTGGTGTTTATGATCGTGAGACATGTTTCAAAATAAGGATTTTAAATGCTTAAATTAAATAACTTCGGCTGTGTTATAAATTTATGAATCAGCCTAATTGGTTTTAACTTTAACCCTACCAAAGTTGTGCTGAAGTTGAATTATTAACCTGACGGTAATTAAACGTACCTTGTTTAAGCGGCATAATGGATT
>CAXBHO010000137.1:0-8425 GCA_963975485.1 uncultured Balneola sp.
TGACCCGAGATCTCCTGAACAACGCTCATTGCCTTTAATTTGGAGATTGCGGATCAGGTGTGTCCGCAATGACGGCTTTGTTGATTTTTGTGCTCTAATTTACAACGCTCATTGCCTTTGATTTGGAGATTGCGGATCGTTCATCTGAATACGAATAGCGCAACACCTTTCTCTTCAAAATAACCTAGCCGGATTGTTCCTTCTGCGTCCGCAATGACAGTGGTTACGCTCCATCACTCCTCCTTCCAGAGTTGTATGGCGGACAGGCCGCTTTCAGCAAAATGATGGAATATTTTTAAAAACTCACAGTCATCTCCATGCGAATGCAGCGCCAAAGGCACTCCCACGGAGGAATCTAAATTTAAGTTGAGACTAAGATGCTTAATTCACAATCTGGATCTCAGGCATGCGCCGTGAGATGACGGGGCTTTGGTTGAATTTGGCAATTTGATATAAAACTCACACCTCTCTCCTCTCACAAAAGAGCCTATCTTTGGAACCGGAAATTCGCTAATTTTGTAGTTCATTCAAATCATCAAAACAAATGAACACTTTCGTTAAGCTTTTAATCTTTTTTTTAATCCTTATTCTTGGGTTTGCCGGCCTTGCTTTCTACTGGACATTTTATAAGCCGTTGCCCAATTATGAAGCAACCATAGAATTAAATGGATTGACTAGTCAAGTTGATATTCATTGGGATGAATTTGGTGTTCCGCATATTTATGCTAATGATGAATTAGATCTGTATCGCGCTTTGGGATATGTGCATGCTCAAGATCGCCTTTGGCAAATGACACTTACTCAACTTGCTGCTGAAGGTCGTTTTGCTGAATTTTTTGGAGCTGAATTGATTGATTTAGATAAATATCAGCGAACGCTGGGGATATGGAAAACCTCCGTTCAGATCGAGAAAAATGAATTGAATGAACAGGAACGAGCAATTCTACAAGCCTATTCAGATGGAGTTAACCATTTCATCAACAACAATGGTAATAAACTCCCGGTTGAGTTTGCTCTTACCAGAATGCAGCCTATAAAATGGAATCCAACTCGCTCTATTGCGATTATAAGATTAATGGCATGGGAATTAAACATGAGTTGGTGGACAGAAGTAATGTATGGTTACTTAGAAGCAAAATTACCGGCTGATCAATTTGAACAGCTTCAACTCAGGTATCCCGGAGATGCTCCAACTTCTATTGATGAAGCTCAATCAGCTAAATTAACTGCTTCATTAATGCCGATGCTCCAACAGGAAATTGATAAACGAGCATTGCTTCAAATGCAAGGAACTCATGTGGGAAGTAATGCCTGGGTTGTTGATGGTTCTAAAACAAATTCCGGGTATCCTTTACTTGCGGGAGATCCACATTTGGGGTTAAGCATGCCCGGTAGATGGTATGAAGTACATTTGAATCTGAACGGCAAAAATGTATCCGGAGCAACTTTCGCGGGTGTTCCCGGAGTTGTAATCGGCCAAAACGATGAAATGGCTTGGTCATTTACAAACATCATGGCTGATGATACCGATTTCTTTGTGGAAAAAATTGACCCTCAGGATCGTGGCAGATATGTCGCAGATTCGCTCTCTGATAGTACGGCTACTTATCTTTCATTCGGAAAAGTTCGAGAAGTTATTAAAGTAAAAGATGCTGACGATGTAATGCTGGAAACCCGCTACACAAAACATGGTCCAATTATTTCCGACATCTATCCCAAAAGTGGATTAACAGATAATCAACTTATTGCAATGCGCTGGACAGGTCATGATATGAGCAATGAGTTCCGAACTTTTTACCAAATTAACTGGGCGAATACTTTTCAGGATTTTAAAGATGCACTTGTTCATTCTGGCGTTCCCGGACAAAATCTTATGTATGGAGATAAAGAAGGTAACATTGCCATGTTTTCAACTGCTCGGCTGCCTATAAGAACCGGTAATAAAGTTGCACTTAGGAAAGGTTGGGATCCTGAACAAGATTGGCTTGGATATATTCCGTATGATGAAATGCCGTCAGTTATCAATCCTGAACAAGGTTGGATCGCAAATGCGAATAATAAAATTACTACGGATAGTTACGCTCATTATATCGCTACTTTTTGGGAGCCACCATCAAGAATAGAGCGGATAACAGAAATATTGCAAACTAACCAAAAGCTAACTGCTGAAACTTTTTCTACGCTTCAGAACGATGTGTACTCAAAACATGCAGAGAAACTAACCCCTGTTATTCTGGATATCATCAAAAGCCAGAATGTCTTTAATTTTGATAATGCGGTTTCTTATTTAGAAAACTGGGATTACAAATATACTACTAACGCTACAGCAGCCTCAATTTTCGATGTGTTCTTTTTAAATCTTACTAAAAACACTTTGCAGGATGATTTTGGAGAAGAGGTTTACACTAATTTTCTGCATCACGAAAATATTCCTGTACGAACAATGGAGGCTTTAATGTTGCAAACACCTGCAACTATTGATACGAATGCTTTTTCATTCTTCGATAACATCAATACCGCAGAAATAGAAACAAAAGCGGACATCGTTTTAAAAAGCATGCAGGATGCTATATTATTCTTAAGTGATTCTCTAGGGTCTCAGTCAGAAGATTGGAGATGGGAACAACTTCATACGCTTACTTTACGTCCTCCATTATTTGCACAAGCTGCGGCTGAACCTGATGCTTCTTCCTCTTTAAAGCTTATCGTTAAAAATTTACTGAGTAAAGGACCATATAAAATAGATGGCCATGGAATGAGTGTTGATAACGGGCAATACGATTGGAACAATCCTTTTGAAATGGTTTTAGGGCCTTCAATTCGTAGAATTGTTGATCTTTCAAATTTGAGTTCTGTTAAAACAATTACTCCAACCGGGCAATCAGGAAGCCCTTTCTCAGATCATTTTGGCGATCAAACTGAAATGTGGCTAAATGGGCAGTACAGAGTTTTTTATCAGGATAGCAGCTTATTTGAAAAATCTGATCTTAGAACCATGAAATTGGTTCCTGTTAAGAATTAACAATACATTATTGACCTATGAATTGGAAAGAATTAGAAGAAAGAGCGTACGTCCCCTATTCCCAAAAGCCTAAAGCTTGTATAGTACGAGGCGAGTCAGGGAAGTTTTACCCGGGAGTACGAATAGAGAATGTATCTTTCCCGATTACAATTCCAGCCATACAAGCTGCATGTTGTATTTGTTTAGCTGATGGTGATTTGCCTTCAGAATTGATTGTCAAAAAAGATCCGAATCTTGAACAATTTGATTTCTGGGTTAAAGAGTTCAAACTTACAATAACAGAGCAAGAAGATATAAAAGCTATTGAGTTTATAGATCCCGGAATCGATATAAAGCCTGCCGATATCAAAAATGAATTGATCTTGTTACTAAAAAGAGCAATTACCACCTATTCTGATTTTCCTGTCTCGGCATTACTCTTTTGTAAAGATGGCGTTATTTCAGGCACAAATGTAGAAGTAAGTGATTGGACCAAAGGTTTATGCGCTGAAAGAGTGGCTATCGCAAAAGCAATCTCTTATGGATATACACTTATGGAATCTATGAGCTTACATACGTTGAAAGGTGAGTTTAGCAGCCCATGTGGTGCTTGCAGGCAAGTAATTCACGAACACATGCCGGATAATCAGATTGATTTTCATCATGCTGATGGCACGCTTTCAACGCATTTTACAGGCGATCTGCTTCCTTTTAGTTTTTCTTCAACATCATTAACCAAATAGTTTTGCGAAAATACGTAGCTCTTCTTGATTTCGAGCATCTAGATCATTCTGTATTTCTAAAATCTTTAGCCCAATCGTTATCCGCTCATAAAACAAGACAAGGTATTCTCGTCCATGGTGATAGTGAATACACAAATCGGCTCATACAAACAGGAATGATGCGAGAAGATGCTCGTAAAAGAGCCATCATGGATCTTAACCATCGGCTGGTAGCACTTTTTGCCGATCACGGGGTATCAACGATTGGTTTGCATGGCTACCAAAAAGAATTGATTACTAAGCCGGATGGAAAGCTTTCATTAAATCGAAAAGTATTTGAAAATCTTCCGGCTTCTCCTCTTTTGTTGATCTCGAGCCTTATCAGCAATGATGAGGATTCAGAATATATACCGCCTGTAGAATTAGCCGAATTTTTGACTCAGGAATTGAGTGATCATGAGTTGGTAATATTTTCCCAAGATCATAGTTCGGATATTTTCACAACATCAGATGATGAAAAAGTTCTGAAATGGTCCGAGCTTTCTTCCGATTTCAGAGAAAAGCATCTATCGGAAGAGCAACTTCACATTCAAAATTCAGCAATTTTAACGACCGGAATGTTATTTTCGGAGTGGCCAAATCCAAAAAAAGCATCAAAAATTGAATAAATGTTCAATAAATCGCATTTATTCCAAAAAAAAGCACTTTTTAATTTGACTGAATAGCCCTTATTCTATAGCTTCAACGCAGTTCCAAAATGGAAAATAATTTTAACAAACAAACGGAGACATATAATGAGTAGAGTATCAGAACTACAAAGCTTGGTTGACGAAACGAAAGAAGAAATGGAAAAATTCTACGATAAAGGCAACAAGGCTGCGGGAACACGAGCTCGTAAAGGATTACAAGATCTTAAAAAACTAGCTCAAGAAATTCGTCTAGAAATTCAAGCTCATAAAAACGCTGAGTAATTTTTACTTTTTTCTATGAAAGCCTTTCATTAAATGGAGGGCTTTTTTTTTACCTATAATTCAAATCATTAAGACATGTATAAAGATCTAGCTGATGCCGTTGAATCTATGAAAGAACAAGGGTTTATAAACACCTTCAAAATTTCAGACAATGTTATAATCTGTAGTAACCAAGATCGGAATTTTAACATTCATGAGCTTACTATACTTGAATCCTATTCTCATCAAAGTGGTACCGATCCTGGAAATGAAGCTACCGTGTATTCTATCGAGTCAAAAGATGGCGTAAAAGGTACGCTTATCATAGGTTTTGGAATATATTCAGATCCCACTAAAGCAAAACTCATTGACAAATTGCTTAGCAAAGGCTAAGCTGGAATAAGTACTGATTCATGAAAATAATAACGTCAATTCTACTTTCCGTTCTTCTTATTTCATGCTCAAAAAAAGAGCATCCTTCAAATTTAGAAGAACTTAGAACAGAAATATTAAACCAAATATCATCTTTAGAAGGTGATTTTGCTATTGCTTATCAGGCTATAAATGATTCTGAGCAACAAATTCTTATCAACGTTGATGAACGTTTTCATGCAGCAAGCACGATGAAAACACCGGTACTCATTGAATTATATAAACGAGCTGAGCAAGGTGAATTTAATCTTTCAGATTCTATAAAAATTACCAAAGAGTTTAAGAGTATTGTGGATGAATCTTCCTTCTCGATGGAAGTGACAGAGGATAGTGAAAAAGATCTTTATCAAAACATGAACAAGAATACTACATTTTATCATCTTGCTTATGAAATGATAACCCGAAGCAGCAATCTTGCCACAAATATATTAATCGCCTATTTAGATGCTGAAAAAGTTACCGCAACCATGAGGGAGCTAGGCGCTGACAGCATTGAAGTTTTACGTGGAGTGGAAGATTTAAAAGCTTATCGGCAAGGTTTAAGTAACTCAACCACCGCCAGAGATCTTCTTGTGATTTTTGATCATTTAAGTTCAGATACCTTAATAAGCGCTGAAGCTAACGCCGAAATGTTAGAAATTCTGAAAGATCAAATCTATAATGATATGATTTCTGCTAAGCTTCCCGAAGGCACCGTAGTAGCCCATAAAACCGGCTGGATCACAAATGTACATCACGATTCAGGTATTGTATATACGAGCCCAAATAAAGGATATATACTCATCTTTTTATCTAAGAATGCTCCTGATAGAACCGCTGTTCTGGATGCAGCTGCTGACATCTCGAGAATGATTTTCGATTATACACGCAGAGCTAATGAAAATAACTAGCAAATCTATTCTGCCAATATTATTCGGCCTTTTGCTGATGAGTTGCTCTCAATCAAACAAAGAATCTATGAATTGGGAAAAGATTTATACAGAACAAGGTCTTGAAAAAGTAAACACAAGCAACACTAATATTCTTGTTGACCTTAGGTACTCCACCGATAATAATTTTATTGGAGAAGATGTGTATGGGAATCTTGAAGAAGCCTATTTACAGCCTGAGGCTCTCCAAAAATTAAATTTAGCTGCCGATGTTTTAAAGAAAAGCCATCCTGATTTAAAAATACTAATTTGGGATGCTGCTCGCCCCAGAAGAATTCAACAAGTTCTTTGGGATACCGTTGATATTCCGGTCGATGAACGTTCCCAATACGTTGCAAATCCTACATCAGGTTCTATTCATAATTACGGTTGCGCAGTTGATCTTACTCTTGCAGACACTACCGGTAAACCTATTGATATGGGAACCGATTACGACAATTTTAGTGAAGCAGCGCATATTACCAATGAAACTGATTTAATCGCCCGGGGAATACTAACCCGGCAGCAAGTTGAAAACAGACTTATTCTAAGATCAGTAATGCTGGAAGCCGGGTTTTTCCCGATCAATAGTGAGTGGTGGCATTTTGACGCTTTTACACGAAAAGAAACAAAATCCAGATTCAAGATCGTAGAATGAGACCAGCTTTGAATGCTGAATGCTGATTTTTGAGTATAGGAAGAACCTCACCTTATCACTCTATCAGTTAATCATTTCTACTTTTATATTTCTTGGGAACAGGATTGTATGCCGTGTTATGAGCCCAATAAATAGTTACTACCCACCATCTCTCACCATCACTAAATAACTGAATACTGTTTATTCCTGTGTTAAATGGCTCAGCATCATTTTTACTTCTCTTTGATGCATATGTGCTAAATAGATGAACTACGTGACCGTAATCTTGAGTTGATCTGTGAGTCTCATATTCGTAAAAACCATTATCTACAAAATTCTGATTAGCTTGTTGAATAAATTGTTCAGGAGTAGATACGCTGTACACTAATTTTCCCTGCTGATTCTTACCTGTAGGAATCAATCTAGCTTCAGGAATAAAAAGATTTCTAAATCGCTCCCAATCTCTTTCTTCCCCCTTTTCACCTGAAATTGACGCATAAAGAGCTTCCACAATAGAATCGATGGATTCAACATCTTTAGCGTACTCATTTTGAGCAAAAGATGCCATATTTATAAATGAAAGTAATAGTGTTACAGCTAGTGTTTTCATAATCTGAATTCGATTCTTAAACATATCATTAAAAGCACAAAGATCAAAAATTCCCAAATCAGACGTGGGGTTGCAACCCCATGTCTGATTTGGGAAGGTGGCGTTATTTTTAACCTGAGCTAGAATCTGCAAAGGCACCATTTTGTGGAAACTCAGGCTTATAAATCTTCTGTACAATTAGTTCTTCTTCTGGTGTCAACAATTGAAAGTGCTTTCCAACCATCAGCTGTTCTTATAAATTGAAATGAATTTACTCCACAATGAGAAAAATTCTCGTCTAAGTAAAACGAATATGGAACCCAGGCAGTTGCCATATCTCCATCAATATTAATTTGAATATTGGCTACTCTTTCGTCCCACACTTTATCATGCGGAGTGCCTACTGCATTTTTAAATCCCGATAAAGAGCCGGTACTTATTACCGTATTTCCTTCTCTATCCTTTGATATAGATTGCATAGTGGCTTTAGGTGAAAATACTTTTGAAACAGCTGAACTATCGCCCGCTCTCATTCCATCAAAAAGTGTTTCTATTTGTTGCAACACCTGTTCTTTTTCTGAGGTTTGAGCCTGTGTTTTTACTGTTAAAAAACATGTCAGTAACAGGATTAAAAAAACTTTCGCAATTTTGAACATTATAGCTTCCTTGAATTTTCACAATTCTTGAATTACTAAAAATCTTCACTCAAGTATTGTAGAAGTTTGTAAATAACCTGAGCTCGATATAAGATTCTAACATTAAACAAAGGAGAGGTCATCTTGCGGCCTGTCCGCCGTAAAAGACTTTGGAAGGAGGGCGTATGCCCGTGCCGAAGGCATCCCTTGAGGAGATCTGGATCTATGTATAGGGACATATTTATTTTCCCCGAAGGGATGCCTTTGGCGTTGGACTCTATTTGGATATATGGCTATCTGGAAATAGATAAAAAGCATTTTTAAAATAGTAAAGAAGTCGATTATTAAATCGAGCTCAGGGAACAGAAGGTACTCGCTGAGTTATTTAACTTTTAACAGGGTGTCCTAATGCGGAAATCAGGAAAGAGTATATAAATCGCACCAGCGAGACGCTGGCGCTAGGTTGGGGCACCAGCGAGACGCTGGCGCTAGGTTGGGCTCAAGACCGAGATGACGAGTTAGCGTGAGATAAAGGTGATGGAGGTTTTTAT
>CAXBHO010000138.1:0-8078 GCA_963975485.1 uncultured Balneola sp.
TCCCAAACAGCGCTCCCCGACGTTGATCTGGAGATCGCGGATCAAGTGTGTCCGCAATGACAGGTCATGCAACTCCTCCATCTGTCGACTTCTGCTCGACTGATGGAAAACGAAGGCTACTATCTTTTTAACTCAGGTTCTTAATGATCTAACCAGATTTTTAGCTCTGAAATATCATCCGGATAACCCAGTATTGAGAGCATATCTCCTGATTCAAGAACCGTTTTTCCTTTAGGTATAATTATATCATTATTTCTTTCAAGTATGGTAATTAAACACTCTCCGGGAAGACTGAGCTCCATAATTTTTTTCCCAATCCAGTCTTCTGTTTTAGTATGTTCTTGCAATCGAACGTGAATAAATCGCTCATCGCTAAGAAGTACTTGCTTTAGTGCTTTTTCGTCGATTGCATTATTCCATCTGTCTAAAAAGTCCTCCGCTTCTATCAATTCTGCCAAATAGCCGATTATCCTCATGTGAACCAAAGGTCTGTCTATAGGAGTTACTAAGAATATAAGAGCATGAGCTTTTTCACTATTATTCCCTACATTTATAGAAATTCCTTTTGTTGACTGAATAGCAACCATTTCAGGTATTTTAGCTCCTTCCATTCTTACAAAATTAAAAAATACTCCTTCTTTTAATTTTGTAAAATCATTTTCAAGGTCAAACAAACCCGTTTTAAGTTCTTCTCTGTCAACATTAAGCCGGGTCGATAATGTTATTGTTGATTTCATTATTAATCGTTTTAAATCCGCTTTCTCATCATGGACTAGTGTGATAATAGAACGAGCTATTACTTCTTCGTAAGTCAAAGAAGTATTCATATTTTTATCATTGATAATAGTCATTAACTCATGCTCAAGTGATTCATATCTCATTTGTCCCAACCTTGCATGAATATGATAAATTGCTCCTTGGCGTTTTACTTTTCCATGAGCGTAATAAAAATACCATCCAATACACGCTATCACTAAACTTCCGGTTAAACCTACTGCCAAAAGTCCCATTTCTGCTACAAGCCATAAAGAAATTATCATTCCAAGAATCTGCACCCAAGGATAAAAAGGAGATTTATACCCAGGTTTGTAGGCTTCAATTTTACTTTCCCGCATTACCACTACTGAAAGGTTTAACAAAAAGAAAAGTAGCAGCTGAAAAGAACTCGCCAATTTTGCTACAGCCTCCACATTGAACAAAATCAGAACCAAAGCCATGATAATCGTAGTAACGATTACAGAAATATGCGGTGTGCCAAATTTACCAATCTTGCTGAAAATTTCACCTACCAAGCTATCCCTGCTCATCGCTAACGGATAACGAGAAGCTGACATAATCCCCGCATTACCTGTAGAAGCAAACGCTGCTATTGCCGCAATTACAACTAATAAAACTCCTGATGCTCCCGGAAGAAAATCCAGAATTACATTTGCACCATCTGCCACCGGAGTTAAACTCGCAAAAAATGTTTCTGCCGGAAGCACTTTGAGCAAAATATACACACCAACTACATACACTAAACTAGCCGTGATTAACGATAAGATCATTCCCAAAGGAATTGCCCTATCCGGATTTTGAACTTCTTCTGCAATGCTCGCGACTTTAGTTAGCCCTGCATAAGAAACAAACACCAATCCAATAGTTGATATAAACCCGTTAATTCCGTTAGTAAAGAAATTTTCTTCTTTAAGCGGCGGTAGAGCCTCATTTCCAATATAGATGTAGTTCAATCCTTGTATGATGAAAAATGCCATTATTAAAACTAAGGCTGAGACTAATATTCGCTGAAGAATCGCCGTTTCCTTGGCTCCAAATATATTTAACAACCCAAAAGCTGCCGTTAAAACTAAAGCGAGCGGTAACATGGGTACATCCACAAACAGAGTTAAATATGCTCCCATCCCAATAAGCGCAAAAGCACTTTTAAAAATAAGTGCAACCCAAGATCCTAATCCCCCAATGGTTCCCATCAGAGGACCTAAACTTCGATCTAAAAAGTAATAGGCCCCACCGGCTTTTGGCATAGCGGTTGATAATTCTGCTACGCTGAGCATGGAAGGCAGTATCAAAAAGCCTGCGGCCAGATACGCTAAATACACTGAATTTCCGGTTTCTAAAGCTGCTAAACCGGGTAGCAGGAAAAAACCGGAGCTGAACATAGCTCCCGTACTTACTGCGTAAACATCAAAGATCGTTAATTTTTTTGAGAGTTTTTCTTGCATAATATCCCTAATGAACGTTTTAAGGATTTTTGCCCTTATGAATGTTGTATATAAATCTACATATAATCTTAAATAGTTCCCTTAAACTTTTTAAAAAAAATAGTAAGTTGCTTTCTTACTATTCAATCATAAATAATCGACTTAAAACTGAATGTCTGAATACATTGCGATTGGCCTTGCCAGCATTTTAGCATTGGGAATTTCGGCTCAATGGCTGGCCTGGAAAACAAAATTACCCGCAATTTTACTTTTACTTGGATTTGGGATTGTTGCCGGACCTGTAACCGGCCTACTCGATCCTGATAAATTGATGGGTGATTTGTTAAGCCCCTTTGTTTCCATTTCCGTAGCTATTATCCTTTTTGAAGGTGGCTTAAGTTTGAAAATGTCAGAGTTCAAAAAAATTGGTGGAACAGTAATAAAGCTGATTACTATTGGTGTATTAGTAACCTGGGTGCTTTCCTCACTTGCTGCTTTATATATTCTTGACCTCGGGTTAGAGCTTTCTGTATTATTTGGCGCCATTTTAATTGTAACCGGGCCAACCGTAATCGTACCATTATTAAGACAAGTTCGACCCACTGAAAAAGTCGCTTCAGTCGTGAAGTGGGAAGGTATCGTAAACGATCCGATTGGAGCAATGATGGCCGTTCTGATCTTTGAGATTATACTTTCCGGTGGGTTCGATAGCATATCAGGGAAAGCCGGTTTAACAATTCTTACTACAATAGTAGATGGAACTTTCTTTGGCGCTCTTGGTGCAGGTATCATGTATTTCACTCTCAAAAAACATTGGATACCGGAGTATTTACAAAACCCTGTAACACTTACAATTGTTGTTGGCATATTTGTAATTTCCAATCATCTCCAACATGAATCCGGCTTAATGGCGGTTACAATTATGGGAATTATATTAGCAAACCAAAAGTCTGCCCGTATAAAACATATCATTGAGTTTAAAGAAAACCTTCAGGTTCTTTTAATTTCTACGCTTTTCATTCTTTTAGCTTCTAGATTAAAAGTAAGCAGCTTAGAATATTTTAACTGGTCATCAGCTCTGTTTTTAGTTGTTTTAATTTTGTTAATAAGACCTATTTCGATCTACTTGTCCACTATAGGTTCTAAACTTAGCTTTAAAGAAAAAGCTTTTGTTGCGTGGATGGCTCCCAGAGGAATTGTAGCAGCTGCAATTTCAGCTGTATTTGCTTTAAGATTAGAACAGGAAGGATATGCCGCAGCTGAACAATTAGTTCCTTATACATTCATTGTTATTATAACTACTGTCACAATTTATGGTTTAACAGCTTCTCCTGTAGCACGGTTGCTAAATGTTGCTAAAGCTGATCCGACTGGTGTAGTAATTTTAGGTGCACACAATTGGGCGAGGGAAATTGCGCAGGCAATAAAAGATCTTGGCTTCAAAGTATTGGTTGCTGACTCAAATTGGGAAAATATTTCTAAGGCTCGTAAATCCGGGCTTCAAACCTACTACGGTAATATTTTATCTGAATATGCTATGGATGAAATTGACCTTGAAGGTATCGGAAAGATGCTATCACTAACACCTAATGACGAAGTAAACTCTCTTGCTTCTATTCATTTTTCTGAGATTTTTAGTAATTCACACGTATTTCAACTTGCTCCATTATCCAGCGCCAGTAAAAAAGAAGTGGAATCTAATGATTCACTTAGCGGAAGAACCCTTTTCTCTAAAGGCATGAACTTTAATAAAATTTCTGAGTTTTTAAATTCCGGTGCCGGTATTAGAAAAACCCCAATAACTTCTGAATTTTCTTTTGAGGACTATAAAGAGAATTACGGTGATCATGCCCTTCCTCTCTTTTCAGTATCGAAAACAGATAAAATTGAACCTTTTGTTTTAGATAATCCACCTTCTCCGCAACCCGGTGATGTAATTATTGGTTTAATCTCCGAAAATGCCGATTCTAAAAATCCATCAGATAATGAAACTGATGAAAAACCTGATCCAAATTTACCCGCTTAATGTATTCTGAAGAACAAATTACTTCGTTCAAAAATCGAAGTACTCCATTTTATTTTTATGATCTGGAACTTTTTCAAAAGACTTTAGATCACATAAAAGTTCATGGGCTTTCTAAAGGATATCATGTTCATTATGCTTTAAAAGCAAATTCGCATCCTAAAATATTAACACATGTTTTAGAAGCAGGGTTAAGTGCAGATTGTGTAAGCGGTGGTGAAGTTCAACGAGCAATCGAATGTGGCTTTTCTCCCAATCAAATAGCTTTTGCAGGTGTTGGCAAACGTGATGCTGAAATACAACTTGGGTTAAAGCATAATATATTTTGTTTCAATGTAGAGTCGATTCAAGAGCTTCAGGTTATTAACGAGTTGGCGGCTGATTTTGAATATGATGCCAAAGTAGCACTGAGAATTAATCCTAATGTTGATGCAAAAACCCATAAGTATATAACTACCGGGCTGAAGGAAAATAAATTTGGTATAAATGAAAGGGATCTTCCTGAAATATTCAACTTATTACCTTCATTAACTAACATTAAATTAATTGGTATTCATTTTCACATCGGCTCGCAGATTCAAAAGATTGAGCCATTTACTAAGCTATGCAGCAGAGCAAATGAGATTAATGAGCTCTTCGAAAAGAAAGGACATAATCTATCTGTCATAAATGTAGGTGGGGGATTTGGGATTGATTATTCAGATCCTGATAGAAATGAAATTCCTGACTTTAAACATTTTTTTGGCACTTTTGAAAAACATATCCAGCTAAAACCCAACCAAGAATTACATTTTGAACTCGGTCGATCTATTGTGGGACAAACCGGAAGTTTGATCACACGAGTTCTTTACACAAAATCAGGCTTGGAAAAGAATTTTGTAATCATAGATGCAGGCATGACCGAATTAATCAGACCTGCTTTATATCAAGCTAAACACGAAATTCAGATTATTTCTGACTATAATGGTCGCTCTTTAGAAAAATATGATGTGGTTGGCCCTATTTGTGAGAGTTCTGATTTGTTTCGGAGTGAGTACGAACTTCCAAAAGTTCAAAGAGGTGATGTTCTGGCTATAAGAAGCTGTGGAGCCTATGGCGAAGTTATGAAAAGCCAATACAATCTCCGCCATAACATCGGGACTGTTTTTTCAGATGAGATTAAATAAGTGCCTTCGAGATTAGTGATCTGATGATTGAGATTTGATGAATGGCTAAAGTTTCTAAACAAGCCCCCGACACCAATGTCACCTCTACTTCTTCCCTAGTCGACGATTTTGATCAAGCCTCATTCGCCTTTTTAAGCGCTTGGTCAATCAATTCTTTAGAAATTCTAAAATTTGTATACTGAATTTTTTCCAAAATTGGTTTAACAGCTTTTATGTAACCTTTATCCTTTGCTGTCATTAATACACCAAGTGATCCAGTTACCGGGATACCCAATTCTTTTGCCGTTTTTCTACCTTTTATCTCATCAATGATCACGAGCGAGTCTTCATATTCTGAGGCTAATGCAATGCTTGTTGCCTCACCAGTATCAAGATAACTGGATAATCCTTTATGAACATCCGTTTTCAATTGTGTAACTTTAAATCAATCGGGAACAGGTTGATTAAATTCTTCTAAAACTTTTTCTGTGATATAAAGTTTTCCAAAAAGCTTTTTAAGAAGATCAAGCTCTCCAATTTTATTAAAAAGAATGAGACAACTTGTATCAGATACTATGATTTTTGGCATTTTCTATATCTTCATCAAGTTCATCGGCAGGATAATTTATCAAAGATACATTGTAATCGGCAAGCAACTCCATGAAGGTTTCTTTAGAGTAGCCTACCAGTTCAGAAGCTTCTCCCAATGTCAATTTCCCTCTTTCGTACAATTTAGATGCCAATGACATTCTTGCCTCTTTGTCATCAATATCTGCTGTGTTTGGTATATTTATTGTCAACGTCTTCATATGTCTAATATAACTAATTTTTCTATTGAGTGATAATAAGTTCAAGTCACACTACCCATAAATTAAAAAGATATGAGTGAGTTCGATAACGTCTCTGATTTTAAGCTTCGAGCCCTGAGGATGAGATTAAGGCTCCGAACTGAGCCCAGATTCGCTTGAAAATTATCGTTATATGCTAATTACGAATAGAACGAACATCTTTTTCAGCTTAACCTCCCGCACACTCTAATTTAAAATTTTATAAATACATAACATATCATCATTTACAACAAACGATGCCGAAAAAATTCCACCAAAAAAAAATAACCTATATAACAACTTAAAAATAGATTCAAAGAATGTTATTCGATTACTTAAAAGTCATAATTCCACTTAATCTAATTCAACTTCCCTGCAATAAAGCCTGTTGTCCAGGCCGCTTGGAAATTAAAGCCTCCTGTTACTCCATCAATATCCAGCACTTCTCCGGCAAAATAAATGTTCGGGGATTTCCTGCTTTGCATTGTTTTGATATCAATATCCTGAAGATTTACTCCACCACAGGTTACAAATTCTTCTTTAAAAGTAATTTTTCCTTCCACAGAATACTCGTCATTCATAAGAACATGAACTAACCGATTAATGTTTTTCTTTCCCATATTATCCCAAATCATCTCATTACCTATTTCAAGTTTTTGGATGAGATATTCCCATAATCTCCCCGGCAATTCAAACGGATTTACATTATAAATTCTCTTCTTTTTGTTTGATTCAACTACTTCTTCCAGTTTGTTTCTAATTTCATTTTCTGTGCACTCTCCCGTCCAATTTATCAGAGCTTTGAAATCGTAATCCATTTCATTCAAATCTCTTGCTCCAAAAGATGAAAGCTTCAAAATAGCAGGCCCACTCATTCCCCAATGCGTGATCAATAACGGTCCGGTGCTTCTGAGTTTAGTTCCCATAATTTTAACGGAGACAGGATCAGCCACTACGCCCATTAATTTTTTAATACTTTCGTTCGGCATGTTAAAGGTAAATAAAGATGGTACCGGTTCTTCGATATCGTGCCCTAAATCTTTCAGCCAATTAAACCCTTCCGGTCGCTGACTTCCCCCGGTTGCAACTATTACTTTATCAACTTCTTTCGTTTCTCCCTTTTTAAACCCAAGCAATATTTTGTTATCAGTTGGTCGAAGGCACTTAATGGCTGATTTTGTTTTAATACCAATCCCCAGATCATTCACTTCTTTCATCAAGCAATCGATAATGGTTTGTGATGAATCCGTAGTTGGAAACATTCTGCCGTCTGATTCAGTCTTCAGCTCAACTCCTCGGTTTTTGAACCAATTAATGGTATCAGTCGGGGAAAATATTGCAAATGCTTTCTTAAGTGGCTTCTCTCCTCGTGGATAAAATTTTACTAATTCACTGATCTTAAAACAATGATGGGTAACATTACATCTTCCTCCTCCTGAAATTCTGACTTTAGAAAGAAGCTTATCAGATTTTTCATAAATAGTAACCTGAGCATCAGGATTATGGTGCTTGGCAGAAATAGCACTAAAAAATCCGGCAGCTCCACCACCAATTACAGCAACTTTCATCTTTTTTTTGATAAGATAACTGTTCTTTTCCTTATGATTTTATTATGAACTTCAGTTCCCACAAAGTGATGCCCTCGGCAGATTCTAAAAACTAGTTTTCAATCCGCTTTTGACCGGGATTGCAAAGGATTTGGAAGTTGAGATCTTAGATGAGGAAAATTTTTTAAGAATGATAAATTAGGAATAAAAGAATTAGGAATAGGTTGCCTCATATAAAACCTATTCCTAATTCACTATTCTCATATTCCTAATTTATTCCGATCAATTTACGGCCTGTCATTGCGGACACACTTGATCCGCAATCTCCAGATCAA
>CAXBHO010000139.1:0-7933 GCA_963975485.1 uncultured Balneola sp.
TGCGTCCGCAATGACGAGATCTTCACCTCACACCAACCCGTCACCTCACACCAACTCGTCATCTCGGGCATACTTGACCCGAGATCTCCTGAACAACGCTCATTGCCTTTGATTTGGAGATTGCGGATCGTTCATCCAAGTCAGGGTTGTACGATATCTTTCTCTTCAAAATAACCTAGCTGGATTGTTTGTTCTGCGTCCGCAATGACGAATTAGTTTTGAGGGTTAATCTTCCTTTGTCTTAGAGTAATAATCAAAAACCTAAGATTCCTTGTTTGACGAAACATCGGTATCAATTTCTTTAGAGTTCAAGTATTATTCCGATGTGAGAAGTTTGGAATCTTATTGATTTTCCCAAAGAGATGCCTTCGGCGTTGGACACTTTTGTATCTCCCTAGGAGCCCTTCGGACAAGACAAAAGTGTCACCTCGATTTTAAAACCTTCAATCTTCCTTTTTCATGGAGTCGGGGAGCTGTTTGGTAGCTTTAGCCCCTAGTTCTTTTAACATTTCAACCTGCCGAATCACATTACCACTTCCTTCTGATAAACGAGACTTCGCTTCCTCATAGCTCTTCTTTGTCTGATCGATACGCTGACCAACCTCATCGAGGCTTTCAGCAAAAAGAACAAATTTATCATACAATGCTCCGCCTCGATCAGCAATCTCTAAGGCATATTTATTCTGTCTGTCTCGCTTCCAAATGGTATTTATGGTAAAGAGTGTAGCCAGCAAAGTGGAAGGGCTTACGATTACTATATTCTTTTCAAACGCTTCATTATAGAGATTTGGTTCGGTTTGCAATGCTGCTGCAAAAGCTGGTTCAACGGGAATGAATAACAAGACAAAATCCGGAGTTTTATCCGCATAAATTTGGGGGTAGTTTTTATCGCTTAGTCCCTTTACATGTGATTTAACTGATAACACATGTTGTTTAAGCGCCGACTGAGTTTCGATATCATCATCGGCAGAAGTAAATCGTTCATACGCAGTTAACGAAACTTTAGAATCTACAATCAGAAATTTTTCATCTGGAAGTTTTACTACAACATCAGGTTGCAAGCGCCTGCCATCTTCCGTTGTTTCGCTTTGTTGGGTGAAGTATTCTTCGTCTTTCCGCAATCCTGATTTTTCCAAAATGCTCGACAAAATCACTTCTCCCCAATTTCCCTGCGCTTTAGCATCTCCTTTTAAAGCTTTGGTAAGATTCTTGGCATCCTCACTCATTTGCTGATTCAGTTGAACCATATTTTTGATTTGTTCTCTGAGTCCGGAACGCTCCTGAGTTCCTTTCTCGTAGGTTTCCTCCACTTTCTTTTTGAACTCTTCCAGTTTTAGCCCCAGCGGATTCAATAATTGATCCAGACTTTCTTTGTTTTGCTTGGTGAATTTTTCTGACTTCTCATCCAGAATTTTGTTCGCTAGATTTTCGAACTGAACTTTAAGCTGCTCCTGCATTTCTGCAAGTTCATTTTTTTGATCTGCTAACTTCTCCTGAAGAGAATTGTATTCTGATTTTAATCCGGCCAGTTGCCGATCCAGTTCAGCGCTTCGTTCTCTTTCTTCTTTGAGCTGCGCTTCTTTTTCCTGCTGAGTTTGTTCGAGCTTTGATTCTGTTTCTGTCAGCTGATCGTCCAAATTGGTATTTCGCTCTTCTAATCTTGAAGTCTCAGACTTTGATTTGAAATGAGCAATGAAAAATCCTGCTGTTGCTCCGATGATTAATGCTATGATGGCTAAAATGTAATCCACTAATAAGTTCCTTCTAAAATTCCGGGGACTTTACTCTTCAATTCTTTATTGAAGAACACCCCATTATGTCCCTGCCCTTTTAAAATAAAATGTTGATCGTTTCCATCCAAGAATTGATTTAATTTTATTGATCTTTCTACAGGTAAAACCTGATCGTTTTCGGCATAAAATATAGTGATTGGTTCATCAATTTGTTGCAATGCCAAATCTGTTCTAAGGGGATATTTAACCAAAAAACTTGGCAAAAATGGATAGGAAGCATTTTTCATATCGACCATACTGTAATAGGGAGTCCAGATCATTAGCCCTTTCGGATCATTAGCTGCAGCAACTTGAGCAGCCACTCCGGAACCTATTGAATAACCCAGCAGAAAAATAGTTGATTCCTCATACTCTTTGCTCATTTCATTATACATGATCTTCATATCTCCAACCAGATCATCTTCATTTTTTAACGAGCCAGTACTTTTTCCAAAACCTCTGTAATCCGGATATAAAACATCATATCCTTCATTCATAAATAGTTCGAATTTTGTGGGACTTGTATCGTTATTACCGGCATTGCCATGAAAATAGATTACGAGTCCTTTGGAAGAATCAGCAACTTTTGCGTGAATGGCGTGAATTTTAGCTCCATCCGTTGTTTCAAAAAAGCGTTCTTCAAAATTGAATTCATAATTGTATGTATGTCCATCGGGTAAAGGTCTTGGATGAAAAAGTATAGAATTCTGAATATTATAGAAGTACACACAAACTGCTATGTAGAGAATACAAAAAGTCAGGAAGGTTGTTAATAGGGATTTTTTCGTTTTGGACATTCAGGAATTTAGGAACCTGAAGTAGATTTAAAAAGCGGAGATTGTTTGAAAATTGCTTTAGATGTCAGGTAATTCATTGATGAAAATAAGGTCATATTTTCGGTTATGGTCTTCATGAACACCCCGGATTCAAATGCTGGACGCAATTGAATCATCCCCTCTGGCAGAGGGGAATTACAGTGATTGATAATCTACAAGTAAACTCTAAAAAGTTCCCCTCTCTTAGAGGGGCTAATGAAGCACGGGGCATACCGGCCTTCATTCGGGGTGTTCATTTCCGGCTCTTAAAAAAAATAGAACCGTCAACAAATCACCTGACATCAAAAGAATTCCAAAACTAACTATTCTAATTAAATACCATTTGGTGATATCCTTTATGCATATATGTGGTAACTACGGTGAGCATCGAAAGTCCGATTCTGATCTGCTTATTTACCTGTTCCTGTTCATAATTTCTTGAAAGTAAAGATTGACCACAAACATATAGCTCCACGCCGGCTTCTTTTAGTTCGTTAATAAGTTTCAGGTTCGGATTATCCAGTTCGTATTTACTTCGATAAGTTTCGTTATTCAGGACAACATCAGTAGCTCCACCGTGAATGCCTACTGCAATTTTAAGATTCTTAGCTTTAACTCCACCCAATCCATGAAGGTTTATCATCCTTGCTACATTATTCAATCCCGGATTGATGCTTTCTTTATCCCGCTGCAAAGTTTTGAGATCCACTACTATCTTGTATTCAATGTTCTCATCAGGATTTACGGCATTTGGAATCTCATAAATTGTCCCGAAATTCTTAATTATCGGATTCGCACCTTTTTGAGCAAATGCGCTTGCTGTAAAAATAAGAGCTATAAATATGGTAATTGGGTATTTCATAATGATAGTATTGAGTACTGAGCTATGAGTATTGAGTACTGAGCTATGAGTATTGAGTAATGGAGAGTCAGTCTCATTACTCAATACTCAAGTCTCACTACTATTTTATTAAAGTTAATTTCTCAGTTATCAATAAATTTTGTTTTTAATACGCTGGCAGCTTTGGTATAACCGCCGTCAATACCATCCACAAAATGAATATGCTGATCTTTTCGATCTCTTACGTAGCAAGACATAATACTTTCATTACACCTATGCATTCCGAAAGAAATTTCACCGGCTTCTTCCAGTTCATCTAGATATTCTTCCAGCTCATTGTGTTGCTTGCTGAGACCCGAAATCACTGTATTTATTCGCCCATCTAACACAAGCGTATCCGTTAGTTCTACCAAACTGTTTAAATATTCCCTGCCTTCTTCATTGTATCGAAGATAGAATTTCCCGACTATGGTAGCGAAGATTCGTTGCATCAAAAATTTCAAATTTTTTGAACCATGCTTAACTTTCATTTCCGAGTTTATTCGCTCAAGCGTGGCATTCAATCTAAGACCGGCCACACTAATAGGACTTCTTTTTTTGTGTGAACCATAAATTGACTCAATTTTATCCAACACCTTTTTGTAAACCGAAGCCTGATCATCCCGATTTACAGCACTCACTAATAAACACAGAATTTCATGTAGTTCTTCCGGTGGTTTTATTCGGTCCCATCTACACTCCATTCCTTCTAAATTCAAACTATTTTTAAGCAGTTCAGGATTTTGATAGGTGTTTTCATCTCCTTTTATAACCGATTCAACAAATTGAAGTCCAGCCCCCAAAATGATCGGTATTGATAAATAATCATTGATCTTCGCTTTAGCAATTTTCAATCGAAATTCATTTTCAAATACTTCACTCACAGCTAAGCTCCCAACCCTAAGAAACATATCAAAATTCTCAAAACTATTTTGCTGATGCTCTTTTAATGCATTCAAACTTTCTTCTAAGATTTGTGGTGGGATGATTAACGTTGCTCCATCGCCACCAAAAAAGAAAGGAATCGTTGTTTTTGCTTCGTGCGCAATATTCAATACTGCGATAATACTTCCGGTAGCAATGAGATTTACAACTTCTTGTCTTCCTGATTCTATGGCTTTAGTAGAATCTTTGATGTCGGTTATAATAACATGCCAATTTGATGGAACATCAGAGAAAAGAGACTCTTTTTGTAATACCTTACTTATGGATTGACGGTGCTCAATCAGATTTGAATAAAAATTAAGATCAGTAGCTGATGTCATCAGGAGTTGAGTATTGGTTGACCGAATATACGTTTAACAACTTCCAATTTTTCCTTAAATCCAAAAATGACTTCTTAATTAACGTGAGTTCGTTATAAAAAACGGCTTCTTTACTATTTTAAAAGTGCTTTTTATCTATTTCAGATAGACCTAATATCCAAATGGCGTCCAACGCCAAAGGCATCCCTTCGGGGAAAATAAATATTTCCCTTAATAAAGATCCAGATCTCGGGCATTCGCCGCGAGATGACCTCTCCTTCGTTGTACTCAAAGAATCTTATTTCAAACTCACGTTAATCACTTCAGAAAAGAACTTCCTGGAAAACTGTTATTCACCTTAAAAAAATCAGCAATAGAAACAGCTATATCCGCAAAGGTTTCCCTGGTTCCAAGATTAGAAGTTGACCCACCCCTTGCCAAAGGCATTCCTTCGGAGCAATCCCTCCCAAGGAGGGGAAGCTCTTTGGAATAAACCAACAAAGGTACAAATTCTCTGGAGTGATCAGTGGAATTGGAACATGGATCATTTCCGTGATCGCCCGTAATAATTAAGAGATCGTCTTCTTTTAGTTTTGATAAAATAGCTGGGATTGCTCCGTCAAATTCCTCTAAACCTTCTGCATATCCTTCGGGGTCTAAACGGTGACCGTATAATTGATCTGTATCAATCAAATTAATAAATACGAAACTTTCTTCAACGGCTGACATTGCAGATAACAACTGAGAAATACCTTCTGCGTTGTTTTTAGTTTTGCGATATTGAGAAAATCCGTTTCCGGCAAAAAGATCTGCTACTTTGCCAATTGAATATGTTTTTATCCCATTTTCCAGTAAAACTTCCAGAATATTATTGCTTGGCGGGATAGCAGAAAAGTCTTTCCGCTGTTCTGAAATTCGGTCAAACGGATAGGTTCCCGTGAATGGCCTAGCAATAACTCTTCCTACTTCATGTTCATCCACACAAATTTTTCTTCTTGCAAAATCGCACCACTCATAAAGCATTTCTACTGAAGCTACGTCTTCATGGCAAGCCACCTGAAATACACTATCTGCGGAAGTGTAAACAATCGGATATCCGGTCTTTAAATGTTCTTCCCCAAAATCTCTGATCACATCTGTTCCTGAATACGGAAGATTGCAGAGTACCTTATCAATTCCAATTCCTTCACAAAATTTATCTATTACTTTTTGTGGGAACCCTTTTGGATAGGTAGGAAAAGGCTTTTCTAAGTGGATGCCGGCAATTTCCCAATGTCCTGTAGTGGAATCTTTTCCGGCAGAAACTTCTCTCATCTTTCCAAAGGAAGCTGATGGGTTCTCTACTTTTGCTACCGAAGCTAACGGAATGATATTTCCGATTCCCATTTTCTCAAGATTGGGCAGCTTGCATTTTGTTTGCTCTGAAACATGGCCAAGTGTGTTCATTGCTTCATCACCATACAAATGAGCGTCTTCTTGTGCCCCTACACCAAGTCCATCTATTATTATGAGATATGCGTTTCCCATTATGCAACCACAGCTACAGCATCAGAGTCATTAATTGCTTCTGAATGAGCTCTTTTTGCCTTTGTTAACACCTGATAAGAATTCGCACAATCTTCATCCAGTTGAGTAAGACCAATCTTAAAATTGATATTTATGGTGTGTCCATTGGATAGCCTTAATCCGTGGGCAAGACGAGTTTTAAATTTATCAATCCATTCTTCAACAGCTGATTCTCTGTCGCTTTGAATGATGAAGCTATACACGTAATCAGAATTGAATCCAATATATCCCGGAAACCCATATACACTTGGATTTAAAAATCGTACAAAATCTTCCTGAATTTTCTGAAGTTCTTCAAGTCTGAATTTTGTTCGCAGCGCCGAAATATCTCCGGGTGAAATCAGCCCGAACCAAGTTTTGGTTTTAGATTGACCGTTCACTCTTTTTAATTCTGTATCAACGGTAGCTTCCCACAATTCAGACATGTATGCATCAAAATTATGCGTCAACAAATCAGTAGCCATAGATGTTTTGCTTAAAGTAGCCTGAATGGTCAAGCTTGCAATACGAACTAAATTTGAAAGCTTGTGCTTTGTTGAATCTTTAAACGAAAGCGGATCGTTATCACTTACAACAATCACTGCTTGTCTTCGATCATGGATAACTACCGGAATTGCATAACTGGCACCTTCTGTGATTCCTTCTCCACTTGAAATACGTTTTGGATTATTATTGAAGTGCATAGAAAAAATCGGTTCTCCCTTTTCCAACGCTTCATAAGCAATACTCTTTTCTTCCATCTTGAGCCCAATTTTATTAGACTTAGTGGATTTTTCGGAATTTAAAACCACATTCCAGGTATCCATTCCGTGGCATAACAATGAAACACTTCCCGTTGGGATACAGGATTGCATTTCATCCAGCACAGTTTTCAAAATCTCAACTTTATGCTGCCTGGGGCTGAATTTCGATAGCGACTTTTCGTACACCTCCCATTCTTTCTGTTGCTCATGCAAGTCAACAACTTCTAAATACGTATCCAACACATTTACCAATGCATTATTATAAGATAGAATTTCGCTTTTGATTCTTTCTACTTCAATATCTAAATCGCTTTCTAATACCGTAATTGCTACGGTTTCTCCTTTATTGATAAATGGAACCAGCACCATTGTTTTAGCTTGCACAAAATCGAAATAGTGCATCAGTTTGCCTTTAGCAATATCTTCACCAATTTGAAGAACGGTAATCTCTTCGATGTCTTTATAATCATTTAAAAAGTGATGTTCGAAATTAACCCGATCCTGAAACATGACATTTGGTAAATTTGTACTATTTGTTTCCCACACAAACTGCTGCCTTGAATGATTAACCCAGCACATATATGTTAATTGAACTCGGGTTGAGCTTCGTAACAAATGAACCAGATCTTCCATGATCTGTTTAAATTCCCGTAATGCTTTATCTTGCCTGTCTAATGCCATCCTGAATTTCTTTGAAATTAAATTTCAAATATCAATCGACAATGTAACAATTGGTTACCTGTCTTTGAAATTTGATTATTTGAGATTTGCGAGCTCAGAGCTTCTGCTTCTTCGATCATTCTTTCCAGCGAGTTTAATCCTTTGTTCCAGAAATCTGGATCCGTGATATCTAATCCCATCCTGAATTTCTTTGAAATTAAATTTCAAATATCAATCGACAATGTAACAATTG
>CAXBHO010000140.1:0-7713 GCA_963975485.1 uncultured Balneola sp.
TTTTTATTCAAAAGTACAACCTCATATATTTACCCACAAGGTTTCCTGTAGAACCACTTTTAGAAACTTGAGAATCTACTCTAACAACCATATTTAAAACTACCAGTATCACTTTTTTAATATTTTAGTTATCAGCCGTTTAATTCCCAGCATTAAAACCTTATATTCAGACAAATAAATTTACTATGAGTTTGAAAGAAAAATTTGAAGTACTACCAATAGATCGTGTAGGCGTAGAAGAAAAAGTTAGTCGCCTTAATAAACGAAGTATAAAAAAAGAATCTAAGATGCAGGCATTAAAACTTGCATTGAGTATGGTAGATCTTACCACTTTAGAAGGTAAAGACTCTGAAGGTAAAGTTCGTCAACTGTGCCAGAAAGCTAAGAGTCCGCATCCATCTGTTCCTGATATACCTAGAGTTGCAGCAGTTTGCGTGTACCCCAGCATGGTGAGGATTGCAAAAGACAGTTTAAGAGGTACGAACATTAATGTTGCAAGTGTAGCAACGGCTTTTCCAAGCGGAATGGCTCCTCTTTCAATCAGAATCGAGGACACAAAATTTGCTGTGAATGAAGGTGCCGATGAAGTTGATATGGTAATTACCCGAGGCGCATTCTTAGAAGGCGAATATAATTTAGTTTTTGATGAGATCGCTACCATTAAAGAAGCTTGTGGAGATGCGCATCTCAAAGTAATTTTGGAAACAGGGGAACTTCATACCTACGAAAATGTACGATTAGCAAGCGATATTGCTATGGAAGCCGGAGCGGATTTTATTAAAACATCTACAGGTAAAATATCTCCGGCTGCAACTCAACCTGTTACTCTTGTTATGTTAGAAGCGATCAGAGATTACTATTACAAGACCAATAAAATGATTGGAATGAAACCTGCAGGAGGCATCAGAACAGCAAAACAGGCCATTCAATATCTGGTATTGGTAAAAGAAACTTTAGGAGCGGCCTGGTTGAGTAACGAATATTTCCGATTTGGTGCCAGCTCGTTAGCAAATGATCTCCTGATGCAAATTGTAAAACAACAAACGGGACACTACCAGGGTCCTGATTATTTTTCAGTAAGCTGATTTGATAAAATTAAACTCTATAGCATTTGAGATTTTCTTCCCCTCCGGGGAGGGGATTGAGGGGTGGGTGCATTAATGGTTAAACCTCTACAAATAATCCCATACAATAAAAACCTCGTAAAAAAAGCAAGGAAATTGAGAAATAATTCTACACCCGGTGAAATAGAATTGTGGAAACTTTTAAACAAAAAACAATTATCCGGTTTTGATTTTGATAGACAAAAACCTATTAATAATTTTATTGTGGATTTCTATTGTAAAAAACTCAAATTAGCAATAGAAATTGATGGTCGTTCTCATGATTTTAAATTAAGTTATGATATAAAAAGAGAAAAAATACTAAACTCATTAGGAGTGAATATTCTTCGTTTTTCAGAAGAAGATGCAAGATTGAATCCTGATCACTGTGTCAATGAGATTAAATCTTGGGTGATTAATAACCCACCCCTAACCCCTCCCAAGGAGGGGAATACTTTCCGATTTTACTAACAATTTTACTATGTCCGAATCAAAAACAACAGACACTACTTATAAACCAACTTCTCCTAATTCTAAGCTGGATTTTGCTTCCTTGTGGGAATATGCTCCTGCACCTGAAAGTCCGGCTAATCTGGAAATCAAAGATAAATATGAGTTATTTATCGGAGGCAAGTTCGAGAAGCCATCAAAAGGAAGATATTTTAAAAGTCTAAATCCATCTTCGGAAGAAGAAATCACCCAATTTGCCGAAGCAACTCAGAAAGACGTTGATAAAGCTGTAAAAGCTGCTCGCAAAGCGTTTAATGGAGAATGGTCTAAGTTATCGGCAAAGTCGCGCAGTAAGTACATCTACCGCATTGCACGCATGTTGCAAGAGCGTGCCAGAGAGTTCGCAATTGCAGAATCTATCGATGGTGGAAAGCCTATTCGTGAATCCAGAGATGTAGATATCCCATTAGCTGCCGCTTATTTCTTTTATTATGCCGGTTGGGCTGATAAACTTGAATATGCTTTTCCGGGAAAAAAACCTGAAGCTTTAGGTGTTTGCGGTCAAATTATACCCTGGAATTTCCCGCTACTTATGCTGGCTTGGAAAATAGCCCCTGCCCTGGCTTGTGGAAATACAGTTGTTCTTAAACCGGCTGAAACTACTTCACTTACAGCAATGATGTTTGCTGAATTAGTAAAAGATGCAGGTTTGCCAGGCGGTGTTGTGAATATTATTACCGGAGCCGGACAAACAGGCGCTGAGATCGTAAATCACAAAGATATTGACAAGATCGCATTTACAGGATCAACAAATGTTGGAAAGATCATTCAAAAATCGCTTGCCGGGACTGACAAAAAATACACGTTAGAACTTGGTGGAAAAGGAGCCCTCATTTTATTTGAAGATGCGGCGATAGATCAAGCAGTTGAGGGAATCATTAATGCTATTTACTTCAATCAGGGACATGTTTGCTGTGCAGGTTCCAGATTATTGGTTCAAGAAAACATTGCTGAAAAAGTAATCCTAAAACTTAAAGATCGGCTAGAAACTTTGATCGTCGGAGATCCTCTTGATAAAAATACCGATGTTGGAGCGATAAATTCCAAAGAGCAATATGATCGTGTTAACGGATATCTGGAATTAGGTGTTGAAGAAGGCGCTGAAGTGTATCAAAGTAAATGCTCTGTTCCTGATATCGGATATTTTATCCGCCCTACTCTGTTTACCAATGTATCACAATCAAACCGTGTAGTTCAGGAAGAGATTTTTGGACCTGTATTGACCGTTCAAACATTTAGAACAGCTGATGAAGCGATTGAACAAGCAAACAATACTCCTTTTGGACTTGCCGGCGGAGTTTGGACAGACAAAGGTTCTAAGATCTTTAAAGTAGGCAGTGCATTACGGTCAGGAGTTGTTTGGGCTAACACCTACAATAAATTCGACCCAACTTCTCCATTTGGTGGCTATAAAGAAAGTGGTGTTGGCCGTGAAGGTGGTTTACACGGATTGTCTGCATATTTGAATTTGAAATAAGGAAATTATCATGAGTAACAGAATAGAAGTTCAAAAAACGTACAAAACTTATGTAGGTGGAGCTTTTCCAAGAAGTGAATCCGGACATTATTATAAAGTCTATGACAGCGAAGGTGATTTTTTAGCCAATGCTTGCCGTTGTACTCGTAAAGATTTCAGAGATGCGGTATTAGCTGCACGTGCCGCTTTTGGCGGTTGGAGTTCCAAAAGTGCGTATAATCGTGGACAAATATTATATCGAATTGGTGAAATGATGGAAAACCGTAGAGACCAGTTTGTTAAAGAACTTGGATCAGTTGGTTTTACCAATGAAGAAGCAAATGCCGATATTAATGCTTCGATCGACAGACTTATTTATTATGCAGGCTGGACGGATAAATATCAGCAGGTTTTTGGATCGGTAAATCCGGTTGCAAGCGCTCATTTTAATTTTAGCATTCAGGAACCCACGGGAGTTGTTTCAGTTTTAGCTCCAGAAAACAGCCCGCTTTTGGGATTAGTTTCTGTTATTGCACCAATTATTGCAGGCGGAAATACTTGCATTATCCACGCATCAGAGCAATATCCCCTCCCTTCTATAAGTTTTGCTGAAGTACTTAATTCTTCCGATGTGCCCGGTGGGGTGGTTAATATCTTAACAGGAAAAAGATCAGAATTAGTGGAACATTTTAGTTCTCATATGGATGTAAACGCTATCCTCTATACGGATAAATTAGATCAAGAAACCAAAGTTCAGATTGATGAACTAGCATCAAATAATATTAAGAGAGTTATCAAAAAAGACATTCAGGATTGGTATGAAAAGAATTCTGAAAGTCCTTATTTCATTATTGATTTTCAGGAGACTAAAACAACCTGGCACCCTGTAGGATTTTAATGCGCATTAACAGAAACATATCTTTATTAATTGTTATCGCTGTAACGGTCGTAATTGGTTGTTCCACTTCAGAGCCAACAACCAATGGCTCTAACACAGGCACTGAAACCGATAATAAGTCCATCACAAACACTCAGACAAATGAAAATGTTTCAAAGTTGATGATAAGCAATCTCTCTGATACGTATTCATCAAACACCAATACTATTCCCCCAGAGTTTTCAGAAATAAAAAAAGAAGTTAAAGAAGACATTGACTTAACTAAGGGATTTCGAATACAGATTTATTCCGGCCAAGATGTATTTGAAGCCGATACGATAGCCTCAAGATTTAGAGCTTGGTCTGATACTACAATCGTTGGATACCAAGCGGAAACTTATACGTTCTTTAAAACACCATATTATCGTGTTCATATTGGTGATTTCCACGATAGGGAACGAGCTTTTCTTTTTTCAAAAATGGTGAAAAGATTGTTTAGAGATGCCTGGGTCGTGTATGATACTGTTAATCCTTACCTGGTTCCTGAAGATACTACCCAAATCAAGTTTCAATAGCTTTAGAAATAGACCCTTCTTTTGCTCTATTAATCCAATCTTGTTCTAAGCTCAATTCGTACTTTACTTTGAAATAGGGGAAAACACTGCAAACTCTACTTTAAAAGTTCGATAAGAGATATTCAGGTATCAAATGTCAGAGAGACCATGGGAAGCATTTTCCTTATTGAAGTTTCTAAACCTGAAGTTCCCTCTTTGTACCTCTTAAAGCTACTTTAAGTCGTAAACCAGTCATCAACGCAACAGTGTTTTCAGAGTAAAGCTTTGGAGCCGATTAATTAGAATTGATATACAACCCTGAGATACCTGCATAGTTTTCACTAAAATCAGGGTTGTTATTAAATGTATTAATCTGGTCGGTTTGATTGGGATATTCAAAGGATAAAATCATTCCGCCATTAGTGGCTCTTTCAGCAACGATAATTCTATTTGCCTGTTCGTGAAAAACTACATCTACAGGATTTCGTAGCAAGGTATTAGATCCGGTAATTATAATTTGATCAGTAAGAGAAATAGTTTCGTCAGGTTCCTGAAGGGCTGTAGATAATTTCAGGCTAAAATCTTCGATAATAATAAGCTTTCCATCCTGAGCTGTTGCTTCGGCGTCACCAATATCAGTTATTATCATAAGGTCGCCGGCCAAAGAATAATGTAGCCCATGCGTTCTAACAATCCCCTCGATTCTAATCTTAAAATCAGGTTCAATGAAACCATCTGTATTGTCAAAGAAATTGTTAAAAACGGCTATGCTATCTGACTCATCTTCCACCGCATATAAAGTGTTTCCTACTAATTGAATATCCCAAAGAGGAAAATCAACGGTATATTGATTGCGAAGAGTTATAAGATCTGCGCTCACATCATACATAAATAATCCATTCTGTTGATTATTTGAGTCAGAAGCATCCTGAGCTACAATGGCAACATTCCCATCCGAAGTTAACCCTCTTGGGTTTGAAAAATCAGAGACACTTATTGCTGTAGGTAGGATTCCTGAACTTGCTTCATTTGTAGATAATTTTGCAAACGCATTAATGCGATCGTATTCCCTATCGGCTTGATAAACAATATCACGATTACCGTCATAGTAAATTCCATCCGCATCATTGGTGGAAGTTATAAACTCTACTTTTGAAATGTTATCGCTGTCAGAAAAATCAAATACCGCAATTTTAGTTTGCGTATTACTTGATACAAATATTCTGCCTAAATCTGTAATGGAAGAATCGTCTTTTGTGGATTTGCAAGATAAACCAACAAAAAGTAAAATCAATAAAAGAAAATGAGTGTTTTTCATAGCTAACTAAAAATATGTTTACTTCAAAATAGCAGTTATTCAGTCTCTAAACATTAAATCTAAATAACATTACATCTCCATCATTTACAACGTACTCTTTGCCCTCTTGCCTCATTCTACCTGCTTCTTTAGCTGCTTTTTCCGTTTCATACTTCTCATAGTCGTCATAAGCAATAGTTTCCGCTCTGATGAAACCTCGTTCAAAATCGGTATGAATAACACCGGCAGCTTGGGGAGCTTTTGTTCCTTTCTTGATGGTCCAAGCGCGAGCTTCTTTTGGCCCAACGGTAAAATAAGTTATCAGGCCTAATTCTTTGTAGGCAGAGTGAATCAAACGATCTAAACCGGCACTGGTTAATCCCAACTCTTCCAGAAACATTTCTTTCTCATCAGGGTCAAGCTCGGCAATCTCAGCTTCAATCTTAGCGCAAAACATGACGGTTTCATCATTTTGTTTAGATGCAATTTGCTTCACAGTTTCAACGTATTCATTGCCAGTATCCAAGTCACTTTCTGATACATTACAAGCATACAACACTTGTTTACCTGATAAAAGCATCAAATCACTGTAGGCTACTTTCTCGTCTGGAGTAACTTCGAAAAGTCTTGCTGAATTACCATTCTCTAAATGTTCTTTCAATCGTACGGCAACTTCAAGCTGGGCTTTCATAGTTTTATCACCACTCTTGGACTGCTTCTTTAGCGTTTCTACTCTTTTTTCTACACTTTCAAGATCTTTCAGTATCAATTCTTCTTCGATGATCGTGACATCTCTTTCCGGATCTATTCCGCCTTCCACGTGAATAATATCATCGTCATCAAAACATCTAACTACATGAATAATTAAGTCCACTTCACGAATATGAGATAAAAAAGCGTTTCCTTTTCCTTTTCCTTCAGCTGCACCTTTTACTAGTCCTGCGATATCCACAAACTCAATAGTTGTAGGAATTGTATTTGCTGAACTTGCCAGAGAAGCTAGTTTTGTAAGACGATCATCCGGTACGGGTACTAGTCCAACATTGGGGTCAATAGTACAAAACGGAAAGTTCGCTGATTCTGCTCCCGCATTACTTAGTGCATTAAAAAGGGTCGATTTTCCAACGTTAGGCAATCCAACAATACCACATTTTAAACTCATAATATCTTAAGTATTAGGTAAATAATTCAATTCAATTTCTTACGGTATGGTCTATCAAACCTCTACCTTTCTTATTAATTTTGCTGCTTTTCGAGAGGTCTTCGAGTGAAGCGTCTAAAATTCCATTTACAAATCGTCCTGATTTGCCTGTAGAAAATTTCTTAGCAATCTCAATCGCTTCATTGATGGTAACTTTGGTGGGAATTTCTTCAAAATACAGAAACTCACAAATTGACATCTTTAAAATCAAACGGTCGATAAGCGCAAGTCTTTGAATATCCCAGTTCTTGATATGCTTTATGATAATTTCATCCAACTCAGACTCATGCTCGAGCGTTGTGAAAAATAATTTTTCTGCGAAACGGAGAGCTTCTTTTTCTTTACCGAGTTCTTCTTTTATTATAGAATCTGTGATGTATTGTACAGTATCGCCACTTTGCTTAATTGCGTATAGCGATTGAAGTACCGTTTCACGAACGTGCCTGCGATTGATCATGCCAAATAACAAATTTAATGAGCCTTAAAGATACGAAAACTAACTTTTACCTAAAGCATAAATCTCGTTATATTTGAACGCATCAAAAGCGTCCTTAGCTCAGTTGGTTAGAGCGTTGCATTGACATTGCAGAGGCCACTGGTTCGAATCCAGTAGGACGCACACTGAATTTCTTTTGCCTTAGATTCTACGATAATCACTCTTTATTAACCTGACGGTAATTAAACGTACCTTGTTTAAGCGGCATAATGGATTTCC
>CAXBHO010000141.1:0-7597 GCA_963975485.1 uncultured Balneola sp.
TTTCCATGGTGCAAATATACATAATTATATCGGTATATAAACGTCAGGTTAATATTTAAATAACCAATGGAGTGATTCTGTTGTATCGTCCAGAGTTGGTCAAGCTATTATTTCCCCAGATGGAAAAACCATGCATTTAGGCAGGCGATATAAAGAGCGCACGGAATCAGGTTGGTCGGAAGTTAAATGGCTTGATCCTCCTTTTGATGATCTGCCAATTATGCGCCTTACTGCATCTTCGAAGGGAACTTATTTTTTTGATGAGTTTAAACCAGATTTTACGGGTGATATTCGATATTCGCGATTGGTAGATGGAAAACATGAAGAACCACAACTACTGAATAAAAATATCAATAGCGGAAAAAGCTTTCATCCTTTCATCGCTCCAGATGAATCCTATCTCATATTTGATAGTGAACGAGAAGGCGGCTATGGTAATTCAGACATTTATATCAGTTTCAAACAACAAGATGGTTCGTGGGGTGATGCCATCAATCTGGGTGAGCAAATAAATACTGATGCAGAGGAAATAGCTACTTCGGTTACACCGGATGGTAAATACCTTTTCTTTAATAGGAATGTAGGCTCAGATAACTATGAAAATGTAGATATAATGTGGGTGAGCGCAGAAATTATTGAAAATCTGAGACCTAAGGAATAATCGAGTAATTATTTCAAACATAAACTTCTGAGCTATGAAAACTTACTACTCTATTTTTTTAATAATTGTATATGCACTTTTTTTTAATGCTTGCAAAACCGAGAAGCCTAAATCAAAAGACTTAGATTCTCCAATGGTAAAAAATCGTTATTTCGGTCAAAAACCACCAGGTTTAATTCCAGAAGTTTTCGCTCCTGAAATAGTTTCAATCAACGGAAGGTTTGAAAGCACTATTTCGTTTTCTCCAAATTTAAAAGAACTATACTTTGACGCTAAATATGAAGACGAGGCGTCTCAAATCTATGTCTCTAAACTTGTTAATGGTACTTGGACCTCCATTAAAAAAGCAAGTTTTACTAAAGGAAATAAAAATGAAGAATTGCATCCATTCGTTAGCCCTGATGGTGAAAGAATTTATTTCACAGCTATGGACTCTGGTTTTACGGATGAAAAAATTTGGTATGTAAACCGTTTAGGGGATTCCTGGAGTGAGGCCATTCTGCTTGATTCACCTATAAATAACGACCTGGTGTTTTTTCCTAATCAGGCTAAAAACGGTGACCTTTATTATTTCAATTTGACAAAATTCAAAACTTATTATGCACCCAATAAAAATGGTGAGTTTCCTGAAGTACGGGAAGTTGCACTTGAATCTGGTCATCATGCTTTCATTTCCCCATCTCAAGATTACTTGATATTAACCGCGCGGAATGAGGAAGAAGATGGAAGAAAGGATAATGATATGTATGTTTATTTCAAAGAGAAAGGCGGAACGTGGACAAAACCCATAAATCTTGGAAATACCATAAACACTAGTTTGAATGAAAAAGGTCCAAGAATCACTCCAGATGGTAAGTATTTATTTTTTGGTAGGGATGAAAGAGATATAGAGCCTGGATTGGCAAATATCTATTGGGTGAGCACAGAGATTATTGAAAAACTTAGGCCAAAAGAATAAGACTGCAAATACGGCCAACAAGGTGTATGATTCCGATTTCAATATATAAATAAGGGCTATTATGGAAGAACAGAAAACGACCATTCAGACAAAACCGGAAGAGGATAGAATACTATGGTTAGGAATGATCCTGATCATAGTAGGAACCGTCTCCTTTAGCAGTTACGAAATAGTAGGTAATATGCTTACGTTAGTTGGAGGGGTAATTGTAGTAGGGAATTGCATTTGGAGTAGATGGAATAAATAAATTGTTTGCCCGTTAATTTTGTGTTACATTGTAAAACATTCAACACAATTCTACAGTCATGGACACAACGCTCACTATTCGAATTGACAAAGAACTCGAAGAACTTCTTGAAGAATCTTCTAAAAAAACCGGTCGGTCAAAAAGCGAATTAGTTCGCCAAGCTTTAAAACGACAGTTGGCGGTCGAGTCATTTCAACAATTACGGAAAGAACTGTTACCCTATGGGGAAGCTCAGGGATGGCTCACAGATGAAGATGTCTTTCGTGAAGTTTCATGAGTCTGTTCTGTATTAATTTGAAGACTTTGCGGTACACTTCGGAAAAGAATTACCTGTTTTACTCCTCCACAGAAACAGGGGTATAAAAAATGAAAATCTTTACGGACACCAATGTTTTAGTAAGTGCTTTTACGGCAAGGGGATTGTGTGCTGATCTTCTTGAAGTAATTCTTTCTGATCATCAATTAATGACAGGAGAATTTGTGCTACAGGAATTGGAGCGTGTACTTACAACAAAGCTTAAAGTACCTTCTCAAAAAGTTATGGAAATCATCCGATTTCTGAATAAATACCATGTTGAGCCCATTCCTGAAGAAGCTTCTGAAATAGAAGTCCGAGATGAAGATGATCGTTGGGTATTGGAATCGGCTTTAAGGGCAGAGGCTGATATTTTAGTTACCGGGGATAAAGATCTGCTAGTTCTTTCAAAAAATATCACCAAGATCAAGATTATTTCGCCACGTGGTTTTTGGGAAATTTTAAAAAAGTGAATTGAGATTTAGCATTGGAAATCTTCTTTTTTATCGCAAGAAAACCATTGATTTATTATGATTTAAAATTATCTTGAAACGGATGATTTTATGCAAACATCGGTTCGGATAAAATCCTTAAATAGACGAACAGGTACTAAAAGTATATTCTACATTTAATCTCTTTCCCAAGCTCCTGCTTGGGAGAAAAAACTGGAGTTCCTGCTCCAATTGATTTTCCTCCTCACTCAGCTCCGCTGCGTGATGCTAACTTGGAAGCTCTGCTTCCATTGAGGCAGAGTCTCAAAGAAGGCATTTCGAACGAGACGTTCGGAACGAGCTTAAATGCTGAGTTTAACTCGACCTGCTGTTCTGCCTACCGCAGGCAGGTTAAACTTGGGTATGTAAGTTGCAAAAGATAAAATTAAAGTTATGAATTATCCTTTAATACAGATCAGATTTAGATTGCCAGAATTGGAATATTTTTTACGGTCTCTTTTTATTCTGGGAAATACTTATGATATAAAAAAAAATTTGTTCTGAGTAATTAGCTATACAAAATCTTGATACTTGATTTTTGAAAAAAATAAATCCTGCTCCTTCTTTTAAAAATCATTTTGAAAGTAGCCAACAGCATAAAACTGATTCTATGTCTGGCGCGCAGTTCATTCTAAAGAAACTTGAACTACTTGGTATTGATACTATTTTTGGTATACCAGGCTCGCATATAGACCCGCTTGTCACTGCCTCCTTGAACACTAATATGACTACCGTAATTGCCTGTCATGAACTTTCTGCTGGTTATATGGCTGATGGTTACAGTAGATCTTCAAATACGCTTGGTGTTGTCTTTAGCATAAGTAGCCCTGGATCCAATAATTTAATTACAGCAGTTAATACGGCCAGAATCGAGCGAATCCCGATGCTCATTATTTCTGGAGATGTACCGATAAGATTTTCAGAAGTCCCTGCTTTTCAATCTGGAAATCACCTTGGTTCGAATGATGATGAGTTGTTTAAAGTAATAACCAAATACTCGAATAGAGTATCGTCTATAGAAGTACTTGATACAACACTTGAAAGAGCAATTACGGAGGCTTTCACTCCTCCTTTTGGGCCGACCCATCTGATAGTTCCTTATTGTGTTTTAGAGGAGACAATAAATAAGATTCCAACATCCATAAATTTAAAAGCTCTTAAATATCAGGAAACTAAAAACTCTACCGACACTGTATCCTTACTTCAAAGTTTAATTCAGCGCAATAAAAAACTAGTGTTTTGGATAGGAGATTCGTTCAACACAAAAGAACAGGAAGAACAGATATTCGATTTAGCTTAAAAATTTCATATTCCCGTTACCACTTCATATTCCGCTAAAGGAGCATTTCCAGAAGCGCATAATCTGGCGCTAGGTAATTTTGGTTATGCCGGTTCAATGGCATCAAAAGAGTTAATGTTGTCAGATAATCTTGATTATATCATTGCATTTGATATCGAACAAAATGAGAGAGATTCTCTTAACTGGAACGCCAAACTATACTCCGGAAAAGAATTAATCTCTATAATTTTTTCCGGTTGTTTTAAGTCAGAAAAATATGGCTTAGCCATAGAAGATAATCCGTTCTTCGTTTTAAAGACACTCCATTCTTTATTAATGGAACACGACTATGACAAAACTGACCGATATAATTGGTTTGAACAATTGTTATCGCAAGAATCGGCCATACCTTCCGTAGAGATTATTACTGAAAAAGGACTTGTTGAGCCTGCAAAGCTAATTGAAATTCTTTCTGATGAAATGCCCTCAGATACCATTTATTTTGTGGATTCGGGGACACATAGAATATTCCCTGGGGTTCACTTGAAAATTAATTCCCCAAAATCTTTCTTTTCTGCTTCAACTGTTGCTCCTTTGGGTTGGGCAATTGCCGCAGGAATCGGAAGTACATTTAACCGTGACGAGAATGTTGTAATTTTTACTGGCGATGGGTGCCTTCAAATGCATGGCATCGAAATTAAGACAGCCGTAAAACACCAAAAGCATATCTTGGTTGTAGTGTGTAATAATAGTGCTTTTGGGAATGTTCATAAGCGCTACTCTAAAATATCTGAGTCTGCGGCTGAGGTGGTGTCAATTAAAGAAATCGATTGGAATTTATTTCTTGAATCACTTGGTGCCAAGGTGATTGAAATTTCGACTGAACATGCTTTTATAGATTCAGTAAAAGAGTTCCTAAAGAACCCAACGGTTATGGTTCTTAATGTCAGAACACCAATATCACCCTATATTCAAGATCCAAGCTCATCAAAATCCGCCTTTGCCTAATGTCTACAAAACTTAAATTACTTATTACTAGCTCTGGGAGTTTATTAGGCCAAAATATTCTGGACTCATTAGAAACAAGAAGAGATCAAATTGAAATTATTGGGATCAATTCAGTTGCAGAAAATGCAAGGAATTTCAGGTGTAATAAAGTCTATTTGGTTCCAAACACGCTTAGTCCTGAATTCGAACATCAATTTCTAACTATAGTTAAAAATGAAAAACCTGATATGATTCTTCCGGGTCGGGATGAGGATTGCGTGTTTTTGTGTGAGATCAGAACAAAATATCCACAATTATTTTTGAATAATATTCCTTTTGGATCATCAAATATTCCAAAAATGATGTTTGATAAATATCAAAGCTACCGTTTCTGTTCTGAACATAATCTTCCTTTTGCAGAAACCATTTTATTTTCAACTGGTGATAGTGAAACAATTCTAAATAATTTTGTAGCACAGCACGGATTTCCGTTAATAGTTAAACCGAAATCTGGTTTTGGTTCACACGGAGTATTTTATGTGCTTAATAACGATCAGTTATTTGAACTTGCTAGAGATGGAGAAATTTTGATACAAGAATTTTTAGGAGATGCCGAGCATATCAATAAGTTTAAAGACATTTTCAAAAAAGGAATTCCACTCTTTTTTCAGGTTGAAGAAAAAGAACATTATGCAGCCCAAACGATTATCTCAAAAGATGGCGAGATAACTGATTTATTTGTTTCTAAGCATACAATGATTCATGGTAGGGCGGAATATTCCAGAGAAATACAGAATTTAGAAATTGAAAATCTGGCACGAAAAAGTTGTACTATTTTTTTTGAAAATGGTTGGCATGGCCCTGTTAATTTCCAAGTAAAAATGAATAGCAGAGGTATTTGGAAAATTTTTGAAATGAACCCTCGACTTACTGGTTCAAGTTCAGCAAGAGCAAAGTTGGGATATGATGAATTCGGTATCATTTCTGAACTTTTCTATCCTCAATTTGGCTTTGAGAATCTAACTAAGCCTACCAGAGATTTTGGTGAGGTAATTAAGTATTTGACCGATAATCTGCTTTTAGATTCTGATGTAGAAACTCTTAAAAAAGACAAGGTATGGATAAAATCCTAATAACTGGTTCTACTGGATATTTAGGGGCTTGTATCCTCACTCTATTAAGAAGTCAGGGGAACTTTGAAATTGATACTCTTAAAGGAAGGCTAGAAGATATCGAGCCCAAAACACTTGAATATGATTTAGTGATTCATAGTGCGGCGGCTCTACGCTATAGAAAGAATCAACAAATCGATTCTAATGAAAACGGTACAAGAAAGCTTCTGGAAGGGCTAAAAGAGCCTACAAAAATTGTTTATATATCTTCAAAAAGTGTTTATGGTACTAAACGTAATGGGGTTTTAAATGAAGAAAGTACTCTTTTGCCAGATGAAGAGTATGGAATTACAAAGCGGAATGGGGAGGTGGATATAATCTCAAGCCAAATGCCGTATTTGATTTTAAGATCCAGTACTTTATTTGGACTCGGAATAGATAATCTGGGGTCTGCTTTCCCTTCAACTGCTACAAAAAAACTAGTTTTTGGAAATAAAATTAACTTATTCACACCCGATGTTAACCATGAGTATCTCTACGTTAAAGATTTAGCGAATATTGTTGTTAGATTAATTGAAAAAAATGAGAGATGGAATAATATTTATAACGTATCAGGACCTACCCATTCTCTTTTCTCTTTATTCAAAGAGATAGAAGAACAACTGAAATCAAAATCAATTACCCCTGATGTTATAAATAAAGTACATCATATCAAACCCGATCAGTTTTTTCTTGACACATCAAAATTGGAAAACATGTTAGGAGCCAATATCTATACTCCAACAGGTAAAATTGTTGATGAAATGCTGAGCTATATCCTTTTTATGGATAGAGCTAATAAATGAACTAAAGAAATTTAGGCACCTAAGGATTATAAAATATCAAAACCCGAAATTCCGTCCCTTTTAAACGTGGGGTGATTAACTTCTCCTTATGAAGACATTGAATCTTGTCCTGTTTTCTCGTAGCAATCTTTTCCATTAAAAGGTGCAAATCTATATTTCATCCTGAACTTTACGAGAATTACAAGTGAGGTTTCTTGGATTGTAAACAAAAATATTTTACTTCTGACACTACTTTTGAGTCATTGACTAGTTATCATATTGGTGGGGTATCTTGCTCTATAACAAAATTTTCTTAGAAGCAGTCCTTTGGACAAACGGACTCGGACAGGGTTCGGAACTTAATAATTTTAACTCGACTCGCCGCAGGGTCGTTAAAATCTCAGTTTACTACTCTAAATCACCTATCCTTAACTAAGATTGATCTGTTGATTTGTGCCTCAGCTGTTTTCTTTGATTTAATGATGGCCACGAATAACACGAATCATTTTAACCGGATTAATAACATTAAATTAGAAGATTGGACAAGTGCCATCTAACTATGTGTCTTCCTCGTCAGGTAGCTCTGTCTGCCGACAAAGGCAGGCTGCGTGATGCTAATTTGGAAGCTCAACTTCCATTGAGGCGGAGCCTCAAAGCAGGCATTCCGAACGAGATGTTCGGAATGAGATTATTAACAAAGCGGTAATTTAACAATAAAATTTCGTATCTTTGTGGTATGGAAA
>CAXBHO010000142.1:0-7233 GCA_963975485.1 uncultured Balneola sp.
TTGGCTCGTTAGCTTCGTCCATTAAGCCGGCATCGGTAACCGAGGCGCAGGCAAAAGACAATGAAGCGATAGTAAGCAGGGCGAAAAGAGAATTAAATGTTTTCATAATGGTATTTAGTTTTGTTTATATAATTGTGGTTAATAACAAGAGTGTTCAACAACACAATTGTTACAAATTTTATTTGTTTTTACAATTTAAGTTTTTGACATAGTATCAGTACACATAAGGAGTAAGAACAGGTTTATTTGTTACACCTATAAACTAAGGCTAAAAATATTTTACATCCAAAAAAATGTTAAAAAAAATTAATGTTTACTACATTATTGCCTTGTTAATAGTTAAAAAAAGGTTTTTGATGTCAGTAACTTAGTTTTATATTCTACACGAACTAAGCTAATTTAATTTAGAATTAGCCTAATTTTTAACAATCTAAGTCTACATTGGCAAAAGCTAGAGTTGATTATTCTGAGCTGGTTGAAGCTCTACAAAACGGGGACAATACTAAAGCAACGGAACTAGTTACTGAAGTTGTTTCCAGGCTGGAAGACTATTTGATCGTTATTATGAGTGCTGATCCAAATGACGCAGGTGAATGTGTGCAGCAGGCTTTTGTAGATGTTTTTGAACAGGTCAGAAAGGACAAGATTAAGGAACCAAAATACTTTTATCGTTATTTAATTAAGGCATGCCGAAATGAGTACCTCATGTACATAAAAAAGCAACACCATTTTAAATACCAAGAGGATGTGTTAAACGCACGATTTGTGCCTGAACAACAATTTCAACGATTGTTAGACAAAGATCGGCAAAAAATATTAAAAAAATGTTTGAAAGAACTACAGCAAAAATCCCGTGTTTTTATTGAGTATTTCATAGATAAGCCTGATACTACTGCTCAGGAAGCAAGTGAAGAATTCGATTTGTCGTCATCAAACGTTCGTACTAAGAAGCATAGAATTTTAGGTAGATTGCATCATTGTTTTAAAAGAAAAGCCAACGAATAGTTAAAAATTTAGTAAAAACCCGTTTCCTGTAAAAATTAGTTGATCGGTTATTTTAACAAGGTTTTGAGTGTGCTTGCTATGAATAAAGTAAAGTGTAGCATCAAAGAGCAGAAGGAAACTACCTTGAAGTACAATTGACTTACCGTAACCGATCTGGCGCGATGAATTCTTGCTTATTCCCCGCTTCCACAGCCAAGCTCCGGTTCCAATATAAACGAGATCTAAACCTGCATTTATTAACAATAGTTGATCGAAACTTTGCATCTTATCAAGTGCATCATCATAGTTTAGGGTAGGATCAAGACGAGCCGCTCCCCGGTATCCGAATCCTGCAATTCCTAAGTTCACCAAATTCCAAGCTACGTTCATTTGATGAAAATATTTCTCACTTCCGATAGAATTATAAAACCCAACAGTACCCGAAATAATGCTTAATACTGCCCAACTTCCAAGTACCATCATTCCTTTTTTTTGGGTAGATATTGATTTTTTGAGAGCGGAATTTGTGGAAAGAGCACTTTTTTGAGCATGTAACAAATTTTGTGAGAACAGCAGCATTAATACTGCAAATAGGAATTTTTTGTGGAAAACTTTTTTGTAACAAAATCTCATAAAAGTTAAAATTATTGGTCTATTGTTATCACCGTTCCGTCTAGAATGGGAAATATAAGGTCGTTTATATCAGGTTTAATATTATGTGTTCCGATAAAGTTTCCAAAAGCGGAGAGTAAAACTTTATTTTCTGAGAGTTTATTTTCAGGAATATCATGAACCAAAGTAAAAGGATCTATTTTGTGAGCTTGAAAGCATATTAACCCAAATTTTTCATATTCAAGAACTGTATAGAAATCATGATTCCCCATAATTAAGTTCATTGTAATATCATTGGGTTTAATTCCCTGAGGATTCTTCACTTAAATTCGGCATCCAAAGCGCAAAAGTTTTTCCGCTTTCGGTCGGGGCGTTCAATAACCCGTTTTTGCCATCAAGAAACGCATCCCAAACTTCTTGCTGAAAAGGAAAGATATCCCATTTTTGTTGTTGAACCACTTATTAATTTTTGATATGCCGATTGACAAATTAATTCTAAATCATTAGTTTGTTTAACGATAAAAAGGATGAACAGATTTCGTTATAAATGTTCAAGAAAAAATTTCTGCCATGAGATTTCCTGCATCAAAAATTCTATTATTTATTTTCTCATTCTCAATCATCTTTAATGCAGGTTGCAAAGTAAACGACGCTGATACTATTGAAGAACCTACCGAAGAAATTATTCCAGAACAACCACCTGCTTTCGAATCTAATTTCTCTATGAACATAAATGGCGAAGATTGGGAAGCATTTATACCTCCAGAGTTTTCAAATACTACACAGTACACTCTTCCATTTGCAGGATTATTTGATTTTGAGGAAACTGAGAGTAATGCTGATTCCTTACTTTTTATAAATAACTACAAGCATTTAATTTCCCTTTCATTATCCTCAATTGATAGTTACTACGAGTTTGTGAGTTTTTCATTTAAATACGATGAGAATGCGGAGTCCTATTCCATTTCAGATGGAATAATTACCGATGATTATTACTTAGGTGCTACGTATGCAGAATATGCTGGAGGAGATGATATTATTAATTATTATTCAATAAATGATAATTCAAATGAATTTACTTTGGCTAACAAAATTGATGAATATGGGAGACGATACATCGAGGGAAAGTTTTCATTTGTTGCTGTAGTCGACTCAGCGAAGTCAGATTCTACATTCTTACCGTATAGGTTTAAACCAGATACACTTCAAATTACAAATGGGAAATATATACTGGAATTGAAATCAGATTCGTAGTATTTAAAAAGCTCATATAATAAAAATGATACGTAAAGGGAATAAAACCAGACATCAGATAAAATGAATACCCTTCCGATCAGATATATTGTCTTTTACGTTTATTACTAAGGTTGAATATAAAATACGTTCATAAGATTAGTTTTCAAGCCTCATTCATTCAATTTAAAAGCCTATTTGACCGTTAGGCTTTTTTAGTTTAACATCAAAGATAAATAATAAACTAAATTACGTGTAAAATGTGGCTGAATATTAAATCGTTCGATGAATACAAAGAAACCTTTAAAGAAAGTGAGAAAGACCGTTTAGCTTTTTGGGAACACGAAGCCGGAACTTTTTATTGGCGAAAACGCTGGGACAAAGTTCAGTCGGGGAGTTTTGAGACAGCTGACATAAAATGGTTTGAAGGTGGAAAACTTAATATTACCGAAAATGCTCTTGATCGTCATTTAAATACGATTGGTAATAAAACAGCGTTCATTTTCGAGCCTAATCACCCCGATTCTTTTCGAAGAACCATCACGTTTAAGCAATTGCACGAAGACGTATGTCGATTTAGTAATGTGTTGGAACGTAAAGGGATAAAAAAAGGAGATCGTGTTTGTATCTACATGGCGATGACTCCCGAACTGGTAATTGCAGCGCTGGCTTGTGCAAGAATTGGTGCTGTTCATTCTATTGTATTTGCCGGATTTTCTGCTCAATCGCTAAGTGAGCGTATCAATGATTGTGAAGCAAAAATGTTGATCACTAACGATGGTTTAAGAAGAGGAGATAAGCATGTGCCACTCAAAGATATTTCAGACGAAGCATTGAAAACCACTCCTTCGATAGAAAGTGTGATTGTTTGCCAAAGAACAAACAGAGATATTGAATGGATTGAAGGAAGAGATGAATGGTGGCACAATTTGATCAGAAATGCTTCAAAAGAACACGAAGCTGTTGAAATGGACGCAGAAGACCCGTTATTTATTTTATACACCTCTGGGTCAACAGGTAAGCCTAAGGGCATAGTGCACACTTGTGGAGGCTATATGGTGTACACCAGTTACTCTTTCCGTAACGTATTTCAGGTTGGAGCAGATGATGTGTACTGGTGTACGGCAGATGCAGGTTGGATTACGGGACACAGTTACATTATTTACGGCCCACTTTTTACCGGAACAACAGGAATTATTTTTGAAGGAACACCGACTTATCCTGATGCAGGTAGATTTTGGGAAGTGGTGGAGAAGTATAAAGTAACTCATTTCTATACTGCACCGACAGCTATTCGTGCATTGATGAGCTACGATCTTGATTTTGTTAAAAAGTACGATCTGAGTTCACTTAAAATACTCGGTTCTGTAGGAGAACCGATCAATGAAGAAGCGTGGCATTGGTACGATGAGCATATCGGAAATGGAAAATGTTCTATTGTAGATACGTGGTGGCAGACGGAGACAGGCGGAATTATGATTTCTCCACTTGGAGGAATTACACCTACTAAGCCCGGCTTTGCAACGCTTCCACTACCCGGGGTTTTTCCTGCGCTCATGGATGAAAACGGTAAAGAAATTGAGGGAAATGATGTAGAAGGAAATCTTTGTATCAAACATCCCTGGCCATCTGTAGCACGTACTATCTACGGAGATCATGAACGATTTAAGCAAACGTATTTTTCTACTTATAAAGGCTATTATTTTACCGGTGATGGCTGTCGAAGAGATAAAGACGGTTATTATAGAATTACAGGACGTGTGGACGATGTATTAAATGTTTCAGGTCACCGTTTGGGAACGGCTGAAATTGAAAACGCACTGGATGAACATGAAAAAGTAGTAGAAACAGCGATCGTTGGTTATCCGCATGACATAAAAGGACAGGGCGTTTATGCGTATATGATCTGCGATGGTGAAATAAAGGACACTGATACTTTCAAAAAAGAGTTGATGGATTTAGTCGTAAAAATCATTGGACCGATTGCTAAACCGGATAAGATTCAGATTGTTTCAGGATTACCGAAAACGCGTTCGGGTAAGATCATGAGACGAGTGTTGCGCAAAATTGCAGCAAATGACCTGGATAACTTGGGAGATACTTCGACTTTACTTGATCCAAGTGTGGTGGAGGAGATTAAGGAAGGAAAGGCGATTTAGAATGTATTTAAAAGATCATTAAGCTTGCAGGACTAAAGCCCATGCTTGCTTATGTTCTTTGTTTGATTCAGATTAAAAGCGAGAAGGGGGTTTAATCCTGGTAGATTTTAGAGCTAAGTGATATTTAAGAATATTTGGCTGTATAGTATTTAGTTGTATTCCATGTGTAATTTTTCGTGTCTAATCTCGGAAAAGCTTGTAACTCTGGTGATTCAGGACATTTTTCTACAACCCCAATAAATACCCAACGGGTAAAAAAGCCAAGCTGATTATTAGTACGATCATTCTAAAGCGGGTAGAAACCAGCATTGGGAAGAAGAATAATCCAAAACTGAAAGAATGGTCACGTAGCCAATTGTAGTAATGCTGTCGATGGGCAGAACCTAAAGCCATGGTTACATGTCCGTGCAGAATGGTAATCATAAATGGAAGAGCGAACATAAAAGCTCCTAAATATCGAAAGCTTTCATCCATACCAACTAGCTTGGCTGCATAGTAATAAGGCCATGCAAAAAGAACCATCATTGGTACGCTAAGCAACCAGTTTATGATGACAATACGTTTATAATTTGATTCTGATAATTCGGACATTAAGGATTTATGAATGTTGAGTTATGAGTTATGAATGATGAATTAGCATTGCAAATTCAAAATTCATAATCGACAATTTAAAATTATATTTTAGAAGCGATCAGCATTTCAATTTCACGATAATCCATGCCAAACATTTTAGCCAGCGATTTTTTTGTGAGATGTTTTTTGTAAGAATACGTTCCGTTTCGCAGCGCTATATTTCCCCATAAACATTCTTTAACTCCGCCGGCATCTCCAATAGATAAAATGTAGGGAACCAATACATTATTTAAAGCATAAGTAGCTGTTCTGGCAACATCAGCAGGCATATTGGGAACACAGTAATGAGTCACATCAAATGCTTTATAAATCGGATTTGAATGTGTAGTTGCCCGGCTTGTAGCAATACAGCCACCTTGATCGATCACGGTATCCACTATTACGCTACCTGGCTTCATTCCCATTACCATATCTTCGGTAACCCAACAAGGAGAGCGATCACCTTCTGCCATAGCGGCTCCAATAATTACATCCGCAAATTTTAAGGCAGAATTCAAGTATTGTTCATTGGCAACGGCTGTGATAATTCTTCGGTCTAATGCATTTTCAAGTCTTCGAAGCGCATTTAGATTTGTATCCATTACAAAAACCTGAGCTCCATAACCAAGTGCGGTTCGTGCTGCATACTCTCCTGTTATACCGGCCCCTAAAATCACCACAGTTGCAGGTGGAACTCCCGAAATTCCACCCAACATAATTCCTTGTCCAAGGCTTTGATTTTCTAAATAATGCGCTGCTTTTTGAACGGCGATAGAACCTGTGATTTCGTGCATCATTCTTACGATGGGAAACTCTTTGTCAGAATCACAGATAAATTCATATGCGATTCCGGTTACGGACTTTTTTAACAGATTTTCAAAGTAATTTTCCCGTTGTGTTCCAATATGAAGAGCTGAAATTATAGACTGATCTTGGTCTAAGTACTCCAATTCATCATCGGTTAGTGGTGCTACTTTTAGAATTAAATCTGATTTTTTGAATACATCTTCAGGGCTAAATGCTATTTCGGCTCCGGCATCGGCGTAATCACGATCTAGGAAATTGGCTTCTTCTCCGGCTCCTTCTTCAATGTAAATTTGATGCCCATTTCCTGTTAGAATAGAAACACCTCCAGGAGTTAATGAAATTCTGCGCTCATCGTTGGACATTTCCTTGGGCAATCCAATTTTTAATGAAACAGCACTTTCTGAATGAATGAGATGCTTTTCAAGTGTTTTTAAGCCGATTTGTTCGGTATCTAAAGGATTTAGTTCCATAAATTTTTTCTGAGAATTTTCAGAAGATAGTAAATTGATTGGAATGAATTAGGAATATGAGAATAGAGAATTAGGAATTTATCATTCTTAAAAAATTTCCCTCCTCTAAGATTGCTGCTCCCAAATTCTTTGTAATCTTGGTCAAAAGTGGATGGAGACATGGAACCCTGAGTTCTATTATAAAAACCTCCATCACCTTTATCTCACACCAACCCGTCATCTCGGGCATACTTGACCCGAGATCTCCTGAACAACGCTCATTGCCTTTGATTTGGAGATTGCGGATCGTTCATCTGAATAAGAATAGCGCAAAACCTTTCTCTTCAAAATAACCTAGCTGGATTGTTTGTTCTGCG
>CAXBHO010000143.1:0-7158 GCA_963975485.1 uncultured Balneola sp.
CTCACTCTAGCGCAAGCGTCTTGCTTGTGCGTTTTTAGTAAATCAATTCTACTTCTAACAACCACTCTAGCGCAAGCGTCTCGCTTGTGCGTTTTTAGTACCACTCTAGCGCAAGCGTCTCGCTTGTGCCATTTTTAGTAAACCAATTCTACTTCATCCCACTCTAGCGCAAGCGTCTCGCTTGTGCGTTTTTAGTAAATCAATTCTACTTCTAACAACCCTTTCTTTCCGTAGTAATCTTTCGCGCTACTATACAGCCAATGTTCTGGGTTCTCAACATAGCTTGCTGCTACTGGATTATAATGTAAATATGCCAGTTTTTGATCAATAATTTTATTGTTCGATAACTCAATCGGATGGTTATTCTGTTGCCAAAATTGCCAATCTTTATTATTACTGTTATTCAATCCCGCTGTAGTCATCATTCGATTCATCCATTCTCTTCTACTTTCTTTAGAATAATTTTGAATTTCTTTTCGGATAGATCGAGAAGTAAAGCTTTTAAAATCTCTAAGTATATCTTGCATGGGTTCTTTATGCGTTCCCATTATTAAGTGTACATGACTCGGCATAATACACCATGCATAAATAAGTAATCCTTTCTCTTTTTGGCAGTATTGCAAACTCTCTATAATTTTATCGCAATATACTTTTCTCGTAAATACATCGATCCAATGTATTACGGCGAAACTTACAAAATAAGCTTGTTGCTGATCTAAAAATTTATATTTCCTACTCATTGTTACTTTTTATGCAAGTAAGACAGGTTCAAATACTATTCCTTACAAAAAAAGCCCAACTCTAATATATTAGAATTGGGCTTTCGTTTTAATTTGTTGTTGGTTGCCTTTCCGGCACAAGCGGGACGCTTGCGCTAGGTTAGGGGACGCTTGCGCTAGGTTAGGGGTTGCCTTTCCGGCACAAGCGAGACGCTTGCGCTAGGTTGGGGGGGAGTCCCACATCGTGATGCCTTCGGCAGAACCCCGGTCCGAGACAGAGCAAGTAAGACAGGTTCAAATACTATTCCTTACAAAAAAAGCCCAACTCTAATATATTAGAATTGGGCTTTCGTTTTAATTTGTTGTTGGTTGCCTTTCCGGCACAAGCGAGACGCTTGCGCTAGGTTAGGGCGGGGAGTCCCACATCGTGATGCCTTCGGCAGAACCCCGGTCCGAGACAAAATCTTAAAACAAAAAAGCCGACTAGTTCAAAAACTAATCGGCTTTCAATTTGTGGAGGTGCGGGGAGTCGAACCCCGGTCCGAGACAGTAAACCTACAAATATCTACATGTTTAGTTGTTGATTTAATTTCGCAAAGAGCCTAGCCCAACAACTAAGCGACTCCCCACTATTCTGTGTAAGTTTCACGCATTGTAGACAGAAAACACCAATACGCTATCCTATCTTTTATGATGTTCAGCCCGGCACTGATAGGCACGTTAGCCGGGGGAACAGCTTAGCTAGCTTACGCTGCTAGGCGGTATGAGTAATTATTGTCAATTACAAATATTTCCATAATGATTGTTATTACGAGAATCATTGGACAATCTCGACATGCAACCTGCGATATTACGCGTCCCGTCGAAGCCAGAACACCCCCATCGTTGTTTGCTCTATTAAAATACGGATTATTTAATACAATATTATACTTTGATTGTGACGAAATTAAGAATTAAAAATTATAGAATTAAGGATGAAGATATTGACCAACAAGTGTACCTTTCAAAGATTAGGATTTAAGTCATGGAAATTCCTAATTCTTCATTTTTAATTCTTAATTCTTAATTCAATAAAGATGAAATTTGGCAGTGTAGACAATCCCGGAGAACTTGATCTTTCTTTACCCGAAGATCATCCTGATACATACAAAGTGCTGGAAAATAGTTCCTCTAAAAAATTAGATATTTATGTTGGTTGTGCAAAATGGAACAAGAAAGACTTAAAAGGTTTTTATCCGCGTGGCACCAAAGATGAGTTGGAATATTATGCCAAGCAATTTAATTCTATTGAACTCAATGCCACGCATTATCGTATTTTTGGTGAAGATATCGTTTCCGGTTGGCGAGAAAAAACGGGCAATAATTTCAAATTCTTTCCAAAAGTTGTAAACAGCATCAGTCATTTTAAAAGGCTAAAAGGTGTGGAAAGCTTGGTCGAGGAATACACCCTTCCTATCCGTGCTTTTGAGGATAAATTGGGAATGATATTCCTTCAACTTCGGGATGATTTCAAACCCAAAGATTTTGATCGCGTTGAACGCTTTCTGGAAATATGGCCCGAAGACCTTCCTCTCGGTATTGAAATGAGGCATACAGATTGGTACAACGAACAAGTAGTAGCCAACAGAACCTATGAGTTATTCAAAAAACACAATGTGGCAAATATTATTACTGATACTGCAGGCCGCAGAGATCTTCTCCACATGAGATTAACAACTCCAACTGCTTTTGTCCGATATGTAGGTGCAAATCATGAAACAGATTATACTCGTCTGGATGAATGGGTAGATCGGGTAAAAATTTGGAAAGAAGATGGAATGGAAAATTTATACTTCTTTGTTCATCAAAACATAGAAAAAGAATCTCCTTTATTATCTGCTTATTTTATTGAGAAACTAAATGAAACCATTGGTACAGATTTAATTCCTCCTAATAAAAAACAAGACCCGCCGAACCTTGATCTCTAATTATTCGTTTCTTAACAATCAAAGTGAATTAATTCTACATCGAGTTTGAATATATTTTTATGACCAAAAAACTTTTCTGTTTCTTCCTGCTACTGTTGCCCAGTATGATTTATGCCCAAAATGCTTCTGTAAGCGGATATGTAAATGATCAAACTTCAGGCGAGACTCTTATTAGTGCCAACGTTGCTATACTTGAGAATAACAGAGGTACTTCTACAAACACTCTGGGTTATTATTCTATAACGAACCTACAACCCGGAACCTATACCATAGCTTGTTCATACGTTGGATTTGAGCTGTATAAAAAAACAATAACTCTGTCTGCGAATGAGACACTTCGTTTAGACATTGACCTAACTCCAAATGTTGTATCAAGTGAAGAGATTGTTGTAACCAGCCAGCGTGTAAAAGATCAGGAAAAAGACATTGGTATTGCACAGATAAATACAGAGTTGATCAAATCGCTCCCAAAAGTTTTTGAAGCTGATGTATTCCGATCCATTCAATTGCTCCCGGGTGTAAAAGCCGCATCAGATTTTTCCAGTGGATTATACATTCGTGGCGGAAGCCCCGATCAAACGCTGATTCTGCTGGATAGAAACACCGTGTATAACCCAAGTCATTTCTTTGGATTCTTTTCTACATTTAATCCGGATGCAATAAAAGATGTTCGATTATACAAAGGAGGATACCCTGCCGAATACGGCGGTCGATTAAGTTCTGTGCTCACTATTTACAATAAAGATGGAAATAGAAACCGAACAGAAGGTACTGCTACCGTTGGGATGCTTGCATCAAGAGTTTCAATTGAAGGTCCTTATAAAAGAGGTTCTTGGATATTTTCTGCTCGTAGAAGCACTCTCGAGCCGGTTTTAGCTGCACTACGAAGCACTACTGATAATATTCCATCCAGTTTTTACTTTCTGGATTTTAATGGAAAAGTGAACTTTGATGCCTCTGCTGACGACAAGCTTTCTCTGGCATTTTACTCCGGTCAGGATAAAGTTAATTTCCCTTTTGCTGATGACGCAGCGTTTAAACTGAATTATGGAAATAGAACGTTAAGCGGAAACTGGACACATATCTTTAACGAGAAACTCTTTTCTAATTTTGTACTCACCGGTTCTCAATATTTTAACTACCCTGAAATTGAATTAGGTGGAACTCCTATTGAGCGTAGAAATAATATTTATGACTATTCTATAAAAGCTGATCTGGAATACCTTGCAAACGAAAAACACGATCTTGCAATTGGAATATGGGCCGGAACTTTAACCATTCGCCTTAACGATCGTTTTGATAACGAACCGAGCTTCAGTTCAAGAAGTCATTCCCGGTACGGATCTGTTTATATTTCGGATACTTGGCGACCTTCTGATAAATGGAAACTAGTAAGCGGCTTAAGAACCAGCTACCTTTCTGACGGAGATTACTTTCGATTAGAACCTCGGTTATCTCTGGAATATAAAGCCAATGATAGAATTCGTTTGCAAACCGCTTATGGTCGCTACAATCAGTACCTAACTTTAATAACTAATGAAGCATTTTCCGGCTTTGATGTATGGTTAACTGCTGATGACGGAGTAAAACCTTCCTTCGGAGATCAATTTATTATTGGTACCAAAACTATCCCTTTTATTGGTTACGGTTTTGATGTGGAACTTTATTATAGAACTATGAATGACATCTTTGAACTAGATCCTTTCATTCAGGATGTAGCAGGACTTGATTATCCACAACTCTTTCGTGTGGGTGACGGAGATGCTTACGGAGCCGAGTTTTTCTTTGAAAAAAGAGCAGGAAGGCTTACCGGTTTCATCGGTTATACATTCGCTTACACTTGGAAAAAATTCGACAACTATAATAATGATATCGGCAATCCCAATGGTACGGGTCGTAGATATCCGCCTAAATATGATCGCAGAAATGATGTAAATGTTGTTTTTTCCTATCAGCTGAGTAAAAAATGGAAATCAACAGTTTCTTTTAATTATGCAACCGGACAAGCTTATACGGAAGCACTTGGCCAATATTCAGCAAATAATACTCCATGGGCTAACGATCAGTTAAATACCTTTACCGTTGGTAAAATCAACGCCTCTCGTTTGCCCCCTTATCACAGAATGGATGTCTCGTTTGCAAGGCTCGGAACTTTCTTTGGTTTGGGTGAAGCGGAATGGCAGTTTCAGATCATAAATGTTTATTCCAGAAGAAATGTATGGTTCTATAATTTCGACTTTGATAAAAATCCCGTTGAACGAACTGAAGTTCCATTACTTCCTTTATTACCTACAATCTCTTACACAGTAAAATTTTAAACTGATGCGATCTCTCCTTTTTGCTTTACTAGTTTTTTCCATAATATTGAGCGCCTGCAATTTATATCCCCAAGATGATTACGAAGAATTTTATGTGGTTGAGAGTTATTTAATTGCTCAAAATAAACTTCCTGAAGTGTATCTATCAACTACAGCTCCGGTATCATCCGAGTATAGCTTTAGTAATTTTGCAGTAATTGGTGCCGATATACAAATAAACCTGCTTGCCGTCGGTGAAGGATCTCCCGTAGAACAGGTTTTTCCTTATCAAATGGATACAGATGGAGTTTATAAGCCCGTCATACCACATGAAGTTTTACCCGCCAGAACTTATCAACTTAGAATAACAGATATCCCAAACGACCCAACGGCTTCTCCAATAATTGGCTACACAGCAGTTCCTGATACATTTAGTACTAAAAGTCAGATACCTGATACCGCAGTTTATCAGTCAGAAAATCAAATTCAGTTAGATATAACTCCCAGTGTGAATACCGAAAGACAAAGTTATTTCATTTTTACAACTATTGCTCTGAATCCAAGTTTAGAGAATTTTACTCCTCTTTATGCAGATTTCTACGATGAAAATGAAGATGAACTTGGAGACTTTGTTAAAACAAGTTCAGGAATTGTAAATGAAGCCAATTTTGAAACCAAACCTGATGGCACGGTAACTTTAAAATATCCATGGCTGGCTGTTGCTTTCTTTGAGAACAATCAGATTGTTGCAAATATAATTGATGATAATATTTATGATTTCCTCCGTTCTCAAAGTGTACAACTAGGCGGTTCTACCCTCTCTCCGGGAGAAATACCGAATGTAATTTATCGCTTAGAAGGAGGAATCGGAGTTTTTGGATCACTTGCTGCTGACACTATTCAAACTTACATTAAGAGACCAACACCATCAGATTTCTAATGAAATATTTACTCACATTTTTAGTTTTGGCGTTTTTTATGACGTCACCTTTCGCTCAAACTTCCGGAGAGTTTGAAATTGGCAGAGCAAAATATCGTGGTGGTGGTGATTGGTACAACGATCCATCATCGCTTACAAACCTCATTAACTTTACTAAGAATCAATTTCCGATTAGCATAAATTCTACCTACAAAGACGTCTCTTTGGGAAGTACCGATCTTTATAGTTACCCATTTATTTTTTTAACAGGACATGGAAACATAGCTATTAACAGTTCAGAAGCTAACAATCTCCGAACTTATTTAGACAATGGTGGTTTTTTGTATATTGACGATGATTACGGAATTGACAGTTACGCACGTAATATGATGAAACAGGTTTTCCCGGATGAAGAATTTATAGAAATCCCATTTTCACATCCTATCTATTCAAACGTATTTAACTTTGAAAATGGATTACCAAAAATTCATGAACATGATAATTTAGCACCCAGAGGTTTTGGATTATTCAGAAATGGAAAAATGGTCGTCTTTTATACTTTTGAATCTAATTTAGGAGATGGTTGGGCAGATCCTGAAATACATAACGATCCACCTACAGTAAGACAAAAAGCGCTCGAAATGGGCGCCAATATTCTTGTGTACGCTTTAACATCAATTTAAAAACAGGTTATAATGAAATGGATAGCACCGTATTTATTTTTTCAAGGAAATTGCGAAGAAGCCATTAATTTCTACAAGAAGTGCCTGGGTGGAGAGTTGGCTATTCAACGTTTTGGAGATGCAGAAATGCCGGTCGAGGAAGAGTATAAAGATAAAATTATGCATGCGGAGCTTACCATCGGGGATATGAAACTTATGTTTTCTGATGGCGCACCATATAAGAAAATTACTGCCGGCGATAATGTACAAATTAACCTTGGCTTTGACGATGAAACAGAACTTGAAAATGCGTTTTACAACTTAGCAGAAAAAGGTAAAATCACTATGCCTCTGGAAATAACTTTTTGGCAGGCAAAATTTGGTATGCTCATTGATAAGTTTGGGATACATTGGATGCTAAATTGTTCTGTAAAAACCTGAGCTCTAAATAATTCTTCCCCCTCGTTCCATACGCTCGGTTTGGAACGCAGATGTAGCGGATTAAGCAGTTAGTCGCTGGTTTGGATGTGATTGCAACGTATAGAATGCAAAATCTCACTTCCAGTATTCTGACCTCCCCGATTTATACCCACA
>CAXBHO010000144.1:0-7152 GCA_963975485.1 uncultured Balneola sp.
TAAAGATACAAAATTAAATTTAATACGCCATAATATAATTAACTTTACACTAGAAGCTGGAGCCTGTCTGCCGCCTGAGGCTGGCTTCTACACTGCATTCCGAACGAGACGTTCGGAACGAGGTTAAGTAGAAAAAATAAAAAAACCCCGCACAAGTACTGTACGGGGTTTATGTAGATTAGCTTTATAAGTTTTACTTAATCAAAAGCATCTTATTTGTTTTTACATAATTACCCGAAGTAATTCTATAAATATAGATACCTGAAGCTAGCTGAGAAGCGTCAAAACTAATTGTATGCCAACCAGCATTTTTTCTTCCATTTACCAGTTCAACTATTTTCTGTCCTAGCATGTTGTAAACTTCCAATTGAACATTTCCTGCTTCCGGTAACCCAAACTTAATAGTTGTAGAAGGGTTAAATGGATTTGGATAGTTTTGTTCAAGTTTAACTGAAGAAGGAATTTCGATGTTAGTTTCTGTAGAAACTATAATTTCTACATTAACAACTTCTTGGCTTTCAGCTGTTAAACCACCATTATCAGTTACTTTTAGTGTAACCGTATAAGTCCCAACTTCAGTGTATTTATGTGAAGGATTTTTCACATCACTCGAAGAGCCGTCTCCAAAATTCCAATCCCAACTTACAATACCACCATCACTGGCATCTTTAGGATCTGTAGATAAGTCTGTGAATTGAATGTTTCCTCCATTGTTCTCAAAAGAGAGCTTTGCTACCGGCGCATCATTTACAGGAGCAACAATCAACGATACGATCATTGAATCTTGTGGGCTCCCTTCATGTCCTACATAAAAAGTAGCTGAAGATTGTCCAAAGTAATCCTCTACTGCGCTTAAGTTTAGAGTATGGGCTTCGGAGTTATGAGTAATAATCAATTCGTCATCATGAGAACGTGCCCAAACAATTATGTCCGCATCCTGTCCGCCTACACCTGCAGCCATTCCTACGGTGCTAAGCGTTAGCTCGTTATCTTCGAGGAAAACGTATTGCTGATCGCTTCCTTTAACAAATTCAGGATTAGCTCTAACAGATATTAATACTGCTGCGGTATCGCTACTTATGCCGTCAGTGATTGAGTAACCCATCACATCACCACCATCATAATTCAATGGAGCAACATATACATATCCAATATCCTGACTAACGTATTTTAGACTTCCATAAAGAGGATCACTAAAATCTTCCAAATATACTTGCCCAAATTCATCCGAATCGTTGCTTAGCATATAGTTTACGAGTGCATTTAAAGGAATAATATCACCGGCGAGAACTGCAATTGTATCATTTACAGCCACAGGGGGTTGGTTTGGAATATTGAAATCGGTGTACTGGAACCCTGCACGACCCGTGAAAGATTCATCACTGAAATAATCTACTACAGAAATGGCCGTATAATTTCCTGGGAAAAGCTGCGGGGTGTTCACTGTAACCGAAAATTCCTCGGTTGCTGCTGAATCTATGGTTCCGGCTGCAGGATCGATATAGGCTAACGCTTCAACCGAACGAACCAGAATATTATCTACCAGAGCAAAAGCTGACTGAACAATAAAGTCTGTTTCTACAACAAATGTGAGAAACACGTTATCAAAATCCTTAAAGAAGGAAAGGTCTATTCTGGTATTGTAGATGAAGCCATCATTGTTTAAGACATCTTCAGTGCTTCCAAGGAAGAAAAACAGGGGTTCATCTTCGGTTTCCACCCCAACCCAAACAGAACCAAAATCGTAGCCTGGTTCTAACATGAAGGCATAATCGAATTCAAGTACAGGGCTTTGACCCAAGGGTAGAGTGCTGAGGTCGAAAGAAGGAGAAAACGCAATGGTTGCTGTATTATCAAAAATCACGAAGTTATCCGGATTTCCAACAAACAAAGCATTAGACGCTACTTCTTCTACACTCCAAACATTGCCGAGACCAAAGCTGAAATCCTGAACATCCCATCCTTCGGGAAGTTCACCCGCTTCGAAGTCTTCGGCATAAATATCGTCTTCGGCTAGTAATGATGCAGAAAATTTGGAGCGTATATTTGGCAGTGCTTTAGCTTTGGATGCAGGATTTACCTTACCATCTTTCAGCGCATTCATTATGAACCCTTTGTGCTTTAATGGATTAAATTGGCTACCTGGCGCATCTTTATCTGCATTTTCGAACCGCTGTAGTGCTTCATCTTTTACATTTTTGAACGAAGCCGAAAAATCAGATGAGGAATTATTAAGAGTCAGGAATACATCAGCTATGTAATCTACATCCAATGCACCGGTATTTGTGGCGCTGAAGCCGAATGTTACCGGGTCGTCATTCCCAACTTCACCTAAATCTGCAACCTCAGGGCTAATGCTAACATTAGCAAATCGGCTTTCGAAGAAGGTTAAATGCTCAGGTGATCCAAAATAGAATGCATTGAATGCATCGCTGTTTACGGTAGTACCAAGCACAAAATCGCCGGGTGGCAATAATTCGGTACGGATGGTTACGTCAATATTTTGGCTGCCACCCGGAGCTATAGAACCTTGTGGCGTTGATGTAAAGAATGGACTTTCTTGTACAACAACTTCTACGTTGTCGAAAAAGGCACCAAAACCATTTACGAAACTTCCGTCTGTACTAACGATGAACCAAAATTCAATATCATCAATACCGGCAAGGTGCGAAATATCGAGAACTGCTGAATAAGTACTTCCATCATTAATTAGTGTACCGATATCTGTTATGTCGAGTGTTTCAAGACGTTGGCCATTTGAGATAACATTTATATAAAAGAAATCGTAACCGACTTCAAGCTGTGCCGCATAATCGAATCTGAGATATGCAGGAGACTGAGGCTTTTCAGGTGTTCCAAGTGCCGTAAAATCGAAGGCAGGTGGAATAGCAACCGGTAAGAAATCATTCACGTAGCCAGTTTCAAAATCCCCTGCAAGAAAGATGTTCTGGGTAATCGCTTCTTCTTCATCAATATCAAAGAGTTCCCAGTTCAAGCCTGCACCATCACCTTCACCAAAGGAAAGTAATTCCCATTGTTCAAGAGTAACACTTGCATTGTCCAAATCATCAAAGAAAATAACTTCTTCGGTGTGATCTTCGAGCTTGCCAGACGGCTCATAGATGATTTTTTGTTTCTCAGTACTGCCTCTTTGAAGCATTACCTGAGCAGTAATCATATCCATAACCGCTTTAAGGTCGGCTGGGCTTTTGGGTTTAGATAGCACATTGGCAGGATTAACCTTATTAAGTGCATCTATTTGATCGGAGAATTCCTCATCAAAAATAAATAAACTTTGATTTATTCCGTACTGGATTTCCTTGTCTCCTGTATTCAGAATATTGAAGCTTGTGCTCAATTCGGTACCATATGGCACAGGACCTAAATCTGCAAATCCAGGATCAATTTCGACAATACCGAAAGCCTGTGCGCGCCCATTTAAGTCGATTGAAACTGTTCCTCCACTTGTAGCAATATTTAGTGTTGCCAGGAATTCTCCAGAATTATCACCATCATCAAATGTGACGGGAACTCCATATGCCCCGCCTGCTGGAACAGCAACTGATTCAAAATCCGCATTGAATTTAGCCGCATCATCTCCACTAAAAGTAAGACCTGAAACTGAGACCTCACTATTTGTGTTGTTTACGAAGCCAACTGTTTTCTGAGCAGCTCCATCAATAAAAGAACGCTGTAGGAATGCGATATTGTGACTTGCAATCAATCCGGATTCAGCACCTTCTGATGAAATATCTGCCATTGTATTAGCATTCAACCTTCCTCCTTCTCCAAAAACTCCTACAAAACCTGACTGTATATCAGAACCGGCAAATGCTCTTGCTGCTAATGCAAAACCCTTTTCAGTCGGATTAGCTGCTTTTGCTAATGCAATGGCACCGGTTACATGAGGTGATGCCATTGAAGTACCTGAAAGGTATCCATAACTATTACCCGGAAAAGTAGAAATTATAGATGAGCCAGGCGCCCCTATATCAACTGTACGAACCCCATAATCCGAGAATCCTGAAAGTTGATCAGCCCAATCAGTACTGGCAACAGTTATAATATTCGGTGATTGAATATTGTTAGGATAAGAATAAAATGGAAGGTCATCTCTATTCAAAGAAGAGTTACCGGCAGAAACTACCCACAGAGCTTCGTATGAAGCATGATGAAGTGCATAATCAGTCATAACAGAAACGAACTGTACATCACTTTCGTAAAGTAAAGAGCCGTCGCCACCCCATGATTGATTAATAGCAGTAACTTCTACACCACTTTCAAGCAAACTACTTATGTAGTCATAACCTCTCATAATAGAAACTGCATCAGTAAAACCAAATTCATCAAATATCATTACAGATATAATAGAAACATCCTGAGATACACCGCTTACACCTACGCCGTTATTACCCTGAGCCCCTATAATACCCGCAACATGTGTACCATGAAAACGTCCAGGATTTACGTACCTGTTGTCGTTATAAACAGCACTCCATCCCCAAAAATCATCCACATAGCCATTACCATCATCATCAACTCCATTCCACTCATCTGATGTAATTTCTCCATCTCCGTTTAAATCTTCTACGGGGTTAACCCAGCCATTGCTGGCAAGATCTTCGTGGTCAAAATCAACGCCATCATCATATACCACAACCACTACATCATCGCTTCCCTTATTAGTTTGCCAGGCATCAAAAGCGGAAACATCTGCTCCGGCAATTGCTCCGTTTGCGAAAAGCCCATCATTGTATAAACCATATTGTAATTCAATATAAGCATCATCGGTTGGGTATTCTTCGATTCTCATATTTTCGAGAGAGAAAAGAAATTCATCAGGAAGTGTACCTAACTTTTCTACATATACGTAAACCGTCAGGGAATCTCCGACATAGCTTGAAATATCTCTCCAAGACCACCCTGAAAAATTGGAAATATCGTATCCTGTAAAATTTCCCGATCCATCTTCTAAATATAATCCAATAAATGCCCCATTAAATCCATTGGTATAATCTAATCTCAAACGATAGCTTTTAGAAGGGTCCAAGTCAGATAAATCAAATTGAGGACTTACTAAATCTGTAGAAGCATCTAGTGTTTCAGTCTCGTCTCCAATTACTTGATAAACAAAATCTCCATCTCCATTATCATTAAGCCTCCATACTAATGGATTCTCATACCCAAAAACCGTCCATTCATTGTTAACCGATGTCGTGTCATCAAAGTCTTCATCATAAATTCTGTTGATAGGATTGAATGATTCTAAATTACTTAAAGAAAAACTACCTTTTGTTTTAATAGATTGTTTAAGTTTATCTGAACCGTGCAGTTCTGGTTTTAGCTCTCTACCCAAAGTTGACTCGTCAAGCATTGTTGGAGTCATGGCTTCTCTTTTATACACATAATTAGGAAATGCTTTTACACCAGGAAGGCTATTCAACCTTTTAAGTATGGTAGAAAGATCACCATTGACGTCCCATTCTTCTGCATTTAAATTTTTAAATGCCACTTTAATACTAGCATTGAAATCGTTTTTAACAGTTAAAGCCAACTGTTGAGGCGTAGTTGTTTTTCCTTTTGCTTTTATTTCAGTGTTATCATACTTAACAATAATACTATTTGGTCTTACACTACGATCTTTGTACTGAGCAGTACTTTGTGCAATCGTATTGACAGTTAACGCCAAAAATAATCCCAAAAAAAGATAAATCTTTAGTATATGCTTTTTCATCTTATACCCTCATTAGTTATAGAAATAATATTTTAACCCGATTACTTAAATCCCTGTTATAAGCAATCTTTTGGAATGTGTAAATATAAATCGTAACTCGAAATACCAAAGCTTTGGTATTTTAAAAAACCGTATTTAACTTCAATAACTTAACATTTCAAAAGCTTCAGCAAATCTATGTAAATGTATTGGTTTTTTAATACTTAGCTTTTTATTTAAATTTTTTCTGTGTTCTTCTACTGTTCTTCTACTTATAAATAGACACTGTGCTATTTCAGGATTGTTTTTTCCTGTCGCCAATAACCTCAAAATTTCTCGCTCCCTCTTAGTTAATGTCTCCAACAATTCTTTGTTAGAAATTATAAACTGAAATTCATTAGCTAACCTAGCTGCTTTTCTTGATACTAGTTTTTGAAACGATATATTAATTTTCTCTTGCAGACCTTCTAATAAATCAGGATTAATTGTAACAACCACATCTACGAAGATATCAGCTTCGTTTGATAAAGCTTTCCTGGAAATTCTTTTATTTTTTTCAGTAGTCACCCTTGTACCCTGAATTTAATTTTTAGATTTATTAATTGATATCTATAGACTTAATTAAATAACATAGCAGAACTAATGCAATAAAATTTATTTCGGCACTGCATATCTATGCGGAATTGAAAGCAAATTTTAAAACTTAAAGCACTCAAGTAAGGAAAAGCAAACCTTTTGTGGTATTAAGGTTGAATAAGATTATAACTTATTCCCTTTGCTACTGCTTCAGCTCTGTTCCTGGCTTCCAGTTTTTTGTAGATGCTACGGATGTGATAGCGAACTCCATCTACAGACAAAAATACTTTTTCAGAGATTGCTTTGTAAGATAGCCCTGCTGCCAAATCAGTAAGAATTTCTTGTTCTGAATCAGACAACTCAATATCCATTTCCTGTTTTTTTTGAAAGGAAGAAATGACTTTTCGAGCTATATTAGGGCTCATGGGAGACCCGCCATCCATTGCAACCTTTATTGCCTCTATTAGCTCAGAGGGAGATGTTTTCTTTAATAAATAACCAACAGCACCATTTCGTAAAGCAGTAAAAATCTTTTCATTTTCATCATGCATCGTTACCATTAAAGTAATCAGATTAGGATGTTTCTCTTTGAAAACTTTAACCCCTTCCGTACCATGCATACCAGGAAGCTCAATATCTAAGAGCAGGATATCACTTTTCCCTAACTGATTCTCTTCCAATGCTTCTTCACAGCTTCCATGAGTAGAGACCACGCAAAGATCGGGCTCGAAATCGAGAATAGTTTCCCAGCCTTCGCGCATGTATTTATTATCTTCAACGATTGAAATTTTGATCATAACTAAATGAACGCACTCTGGCGCAAGCGTCTCGCTTGTGCGTTTTTTAGCACATCAATTCTACTT
>CAXBHO010000145.1:0-7142 GCA_963975485.1 uncultured Balneola sp.
GAATCCCGTCTCCCGCTCAGTTGAAAAGGCAATCAAAGTTAATTTGGTTGTCTTTTTTTATAGATTTTTTTCTTGAACGACCTTGCCATGGTTAGGCTCGCTGGGTTCTCCCACAGGGATTCCTTCGGATGAATCCCGTCTCCCGCTCAGTTGAAAAGCCTTTTAGAGAAATTTAAGAGGCTTTTTTATGTCTCATATTTTATCTGAAACCGATGTACCAAGGTCGGGCTCGCTGGGTTCTCCCACAGGGATTCCTTGACCTCGTTCCGAACGTCCTCGTTCGGAATGCAGTCCTGAAGCTCCAGCTTCAAAAAAGCCTATTTTAAAATTTTTTGTAAGGAATTGCTTCCGAACTTGTCTTACCTAATTAAAAACCCATGGGTAGAAGCCGTTTCAAATTCCACGAAAATTACCATCCTTACTTTATTACCAGTTCTATTGTTGATGGCATCCCCCTTTTTTCTGATCCTCAGATTGTCAATATTGTTTTAGATTCGTTTCGTTTTATTCAATATGAGTGGGATGTAAAACTGTATGGATATGTAATCATGGAAAATCACCTCCATTGTACAGTTCAGCATGAAGAAATTTCCAAAATAGTTAAGAACTTCAAGTCATATACTGCGAAAATGATTATCAATTCATTGGAAAAGAGAGGCCGAACTTTGATTCTGGATAAACTCCGCTTTGCAAAGAAAATGCATAAGAAACAAAGCCAGTACCAAGTTTGGCAAGAGGGTGTGCATCCTACACAGATAGATTCAGATGAGAAGATGGAAAAGGTGTTAGATTATATTCACTTTAACCCTGTAAAGGCAGGATTTGTTAGTAATCCAGAGCATTGGAGATATTCTTCAGCTATTGATTATACTGGAAAGAGAGGTTTGGTGCCTGTTACTTTGTTTGGTGAAAATAGAAGCTTGAGCTTCAGGACGGCATTCCCAAGCAGGAGCTTGGGAACGAGTTAAAATCCCGTCTCCCGCTCAATTGAAAAGCCTTTTTACTATATAGAATGGAAGCTCATCAAACTTTCTTTCTTAATTCTAAAAAAAATTACAGTTCAGAAACTATATCTCTTATTTCGTTTGCATTGTAGGCGCCATCAATCGCATTGTGATTAAAAACCATAAAGTAATGATAATTTTCGCCTGCTAACTCAGCCCACTTTTTACCTAATTTGTTCTTAGCAACACTATCAGAATTATCTCTATCATCGCCTTTAGTTTCTATAATTATGATGCTTCCTTTTTTAGTATAGATTAGAAAATCGGGATAATGGTTACTTTTAAAACCGTTGATTGCAAAACCACGACCACGTTCCAAATTCCGATGCCAAAATGTTACATTTTCCAGATTAGAAATTTTCAGCAAAATTTCTTCTTCAAACTTATTGATAGACGCTTCCCGATCATACAGCGAAGCCTGAATGCTTGGTGCCAGATTCCCGGGGGTAATTTGTTCTTTCAGTTTAAAATTAGGGATCGCTTTTATTTTCCGAGTATCTACTTTCTTCTGAAATTCTTTTTCGGCGTGCTCATCGGCCAAACTTCTAATCTTGCGTTTAATAAGATCTTTATACGTGTATTTATTCTGAACACAATGAATGAGCTGTTCGCTATTAAGACCGCTCAGAATTCTTTCTACATACGTTTTAATCTCTTGTTCAGGAATTGGATACATACCTCCAATTAATTCGGTTAAAGCATGAGATACATTCTTGATTTTTTTTTCCTGAGGTTGGTTAAAAATATATTCTACTAGTGGATCACGGAATCTATCATCTTCAATACGTGCAAAAGACGGCGTAACCTGATTTTCTCTTCCTTCTTCTAAATCAATTTTATACAGTTCCGATTCCAAAGCAGAAAAATCAATTTCTGTATTTTGACTCCCAAGCCTAAAACCTTCCATTAAATTTTCTTGATCTAACAGTACCAATTCGGATTCTGTTGCAAAAAGAGAATTACCCGGCACTTCAATAAAAAACTGAGGCAGTTCGATCTTTAACGCTTCTTCCCGAAAATGATCTTTCATTCTGTACATAGTCACCTTCGCATTTGGCAGTTCGTTATAAGTTTCAGCTTCAACGGCATCTGTATGTTGAATTTTCTGTTCAAATTCTTCGCTTTCTTTAAGTGCCGTATCTTCAATATCCGAAACCACCTTATCTTCTACTTCGTCTTTTTCAGAATTTCCGGGATGGAATTGGACTCTTTGTGTATCAATAAGCTCATCTTTTTCCACTAACGGTGTTTCCTCAGTTTCCCCTAACACTAATTGTTCTAATGGATCGGCCGAACTTTCTGTAGGCTCTTCTTGTCGGCCCTTCTTTCGGTAATCCCGCTTACTAAAACCTGATGCTTGCAAAGCGCCCACAATATTTTCGAGAGTTTCTGCAAATAGATTGGAAGCTGTGAGTACATACGACATATTTAAAAGCGGAGATTTATGCTTTTTAACTCCCGGCTGGCGCAAAACTCGCCCCAAAATCTGTTCCACATCTACGGCCGAAGAACGGTTAGCCAACGAAGCCAAAATGTAGGCAAACGGACAATCCCAACCTTCTTTGAGAGCATTGATGGTAATAATATATCTAACAGGACAATCGGGCGACATTAAATCCACGCCATTCAGATCATTAATATTGGCTGTTTTGATCGCTATCTGCTCTTCAGGAATCTGTAATTCCAGTAACTGTTCTTTGATCTTGGTAAACGTCGTGGAGTCATCGTCACGATTTGCTTGAGCTTGAAACAAAACAATGGGACGAATGTACTTTCCGCCATCTTCATGCTCTTTAACGGCAAGACGCTCAAGTTTACTTTGTAGATGAAGCGCACTATTTACTACTTCTGTTTTATCGTGATGGTTATATACGATAACAGGAAGTTTCACCATGTGTTCTCGCTTTAACGCCATGGCAGAAGCGGTGCTAATAATATTGCTGTTACTTTTTGGAGTAGCCGTAAGGTCAAGAATAAAACTCGGGTTCAAATCCTGAAGCATTTCCACACTTAAATCGGTTTCTGCATTATGGCTTTCATCCAAAACAATAACCGGATTTAACTTTCTTATCACATTTATAAGCGCTGTTTCATCTGTTCCTTCCAAAATATGATCGTCTGATTCAAAAGAATCTGCGAAGCTCGCAAGTTGCCCATTTTCTTCAAATGCTTTTCGATCCGCTTTTCGCCGAGCTCGTAAACTCGCAAAACTCATTACAAAAATACTCAGTTGTTCTCCAACCACAGTAGGATTAAAATTGGCTCCTTGTAGCAACTCATCCATTTTATAAATACCAACGCGATGGTTGAACAATGAATTTAACTTTTGTCGGTAGGGATGATCCGGATCAGACAACGCATCATACGACTGCTCCAATATATTTCGCCAGGGAACTAACCAAACTACGGCATTAGGTTTGTTGGTATCGAACGCAACGCATTAAAAATGGTATCAAGGGCAACCCTGTAAAGGCAGGATTTGTTAGTAATCCAGAGCACTGGAGGTATTCTTCAGCTATTAATTATACAGGAAAAGGAGGTTTGGTGCCTGTTACTTTGTTTGGTGAAAATAGAAGCTTGAGCTTCAGGACTGCATTCCCAAGCAAGAGCTTGGGAACGAGTTAAAAAGCTGATTTACTCTAATGAAAATCAATACAGTAACTAACTCAGATGGTAGAGCATCCCGAAGCTTCGGGACCAAGATCAGGATCGCGTGGTCCCCCGAGTATTCGGAACGTCTACCACTCAAAAAAGCTCTTTAAATTTCTAACCGGGGTTTTTACTTTAATATATATTCTACTGGATTAGACATATATACGCTAGGCTCATCTATATCAAGCGAAAAATTCCAATCATAAGAAAAATTACCATACCCATAGATGGTATATGTTTCATTAGCTCTTACTCTCCTGTTATAATTCGAATCGAATTTCCAGGTAGCCGTGTGTACAAGTTCCTTTCCCGGCTCTATTGGGACTACTACTCCTACAAGATCTATAGTTCCCTTATATTCCTGCCACATGATAGTAGAATCAGAATCTAATACCACAAAAATATACGGTTGTCCAAGATTATAGCCTCCAAACAATAATGGTCTCGTACTATCCGATTTATTTTCTAAATATAATTTTAATTCCAAACTATTCCCTACTTCTTCATACTCCAATGTTAACTCGTATGGGTCTGGAACGGGATCAAAATAATGCCATTCTTGAATAATCGGATCATCATCAGACGACCCGGTTAAACAGCTAGTAAAAAGTATTAGTGCTGATAAGAAAAACTTCATAATAGTATATATTTATAAACCACAAGGGTCGGTTGGTGCACACCCAGACAGAACTATTGGAAGTCCGTATCTAAATTCATTTATAGCAATACTCTTAAGGGTGTCAAAATTTGACACACTACTTGAAATCCTTTCCTGAAAGGATCTTACCCTGTTAAGTGAGGTTGTAAACTGATCGATATATCTATTAATTCGGACCGTGTCTTGAATCATTTCTTGATGCAAACTTTCGAGATAAATTTCTTCCTGCTGTTTCTCTTTTCTTTGCTCATTCCAATTATTAATCTGCAATGCAATCAAAATTCCAATCACTACAAGAAGTATTTCACCTACGGCATAGAGTAGATAGGTTCGGATTTTATTCTGTTCCATAAGTTTTTTTCGTATTTGGCGGAAGAAGCGTAGCATCAGTTATTTAACCTATTTAATTCAGTTTCTAGTATCTCTTTAAGTTCCCGAGCACTATTTAATCTGCCATCGTAAGTTTCATGGGTACGAACTTTACTTTGGACGATATATGGCAACCATGATACAAAATCTTCTTTTTTTATAAACCTGGTGTATACATCGGCAGCATCTTTAGCTGAGTATTCATTTCTTTCCCTGAAACTACCCATCGTAATTTGTTGTTCGGTATCTAAAATCCCCACCCTGTAGTCCAGATATTTAAGCTGCAATTCTTCGGTGATGAACCGGTACTGGCTTCTGTTTTCAGCATTGGTATAATACACTGAAATGGCATTTCGCACTTCTTCATTACGGATCAATGAGAGGTTCCCGGATGATTTAATCTCTTCAAATGTCTGATTTGAGGTTACAGGTGCAAAGGTGTATCCGGAGTATTCTATGCTTTCAATAAAGTAGGTAGGGTTTTCAACTATCAGAGACTTATCATTACTAGCATTTATTAAAAATAAAGCGCGTTCCTTTCGAGCCTCATTGGAAGTAATCGCTCTGGAAATATTCTCAACATCGTTGCTCACTTCCGTTATTAATCGGTCTAAATATCTAATCTCTGTATTTAACTCTTTCTGAGTTTCATTCCAGTTGTTAATTTGTAATGCCAGCAGAATCCCAATCATCACCAACAGGATTTCCCCTATAGCATACCAGAAGTATTTGCGCATATTTTCCTGCTTAATGAGCGTTTTTCGTATTTGGCGGAAGAAGCGGAGCATATATTTTAATTTGAATGGTTGTTCAATTCTTCATTTATCAATTTCAGTAACTGCTCCATTCGTCTTCTGTTCTGCACTATGGGTGTTTTACTGCCTTTTGTGGCATTAGAAGACTTATTCAGGATATCCGCAAAAATAGGGGAGTCAAGAAAATCTAGGTTCTCTACAATCAATTCTTTTTCCAGAGTTTGACCGTTTCTTTCAACGTGTAAATCAAAAAGCAGATCAAAATGCCTGAACTTTGCTTCGATTGAACCTCTGATTATCTCATTTATCCATACATCTAACGATGGAAATGCAAAACTGTATAGATTTACGATTTCATTTCTCAAAGAGTCGTTTGAGATTTTATCAAGGCCACTTGATTTTAAGGCTTCGTACGGCCCGTCATTATATGCTATATATACTCCGAACCCCCAAATAGAATCCAGATGGTGACGAAGGCTGTCTATATCCAGACTTGATCGGTCTTCCATATTTGAGGCATCCGTAAGATAGAATATTGATTCTTCCCACCCCGAAATCAGGTCTTCAAATAGTCTGAAATTGTCAATGTCGTTTACTAATGCTACGCTAAGCTCGGTCAGCATCCGAAGCTCGTAGTTTTTTTCCTTTCTGTTTTCATTCAAATTGTTGATCTGTAATGCGATCAATATTCCAATAACAACCAACAGAATCTCACCTAAGGCATACCATATATATTTTCGCATATTTTCTTGTTCGATGAGTTTTTTTCGGATGTGTCTAAAAAATTTCAGCATGTATTTAAATAAGTTGAGCCTTTTATAATATTCATAATTAATTTTCCAAGATATTTAATTCATCTCTGATCATTTCCAGAATCGGTATAGTATAAATGTTCATATTTTGATTGTACAGCAGGAATAATTCTTGGTTTAGAGCCCCTACATTTTGAATATGATATACAGAAGTCGGATCTTTTCGATAATCTTTAATATTGATTCCTAAAGGTTTCATAGAACTAAACTCAACTTCACCTCTTCTTACCCCCCAGATATAATCCATGATCATTGCGGAATAGTAATGATGAATATATTGCATATAAGCTGACCTACGTTTTTCTCCATCTTGATAAACAAACGATTCCCACCCTTGAACTCTATTTATATATCGAGATATCTGATCTGTAATTGTATCATTCTGAATAATTCCCAATTCCCCATTAGATAACATTTCTTCGTACGAGGGTAGGTAGGGACGATAACTACCACCGCGACCAACTAAGAACACATCTCTTACAAAATTAGCACTGTCTAAGATCGGTTTATTACTATTTAAAATATCTAAGAGCCCCTCAGCTTGATTCACTTTGAGCTCTACAAGACCGATTGTACTTTCTAAATTAGAGCTATCTCTTTCGACCTCAACTAGTAACCGCTGTAAATAATTTATCTCTGTGTCTCGCTCTTTTCGATCTTCATTCCAGTTATTCACTTGCAGTGCCAAAAGAATACCGATCATCACTAAAGCAATTTCACCAATAGCATAGAGGAGGTAAGTTCGAACTTTATTTTGTTCCATGAGTTTTTTTCGTATTTGGCGGAAGAATCGCAGCATTAGTTCATTGTTTCGATATGTTCTATAATTTCGTCGATATGTGGTGGTCTAGGTTCATAGGACAGCGTTTTTGTTTTTCTTAGTTTGATTCAT
>CAXBHO010000146.1:0-7082 GCA_963975485.1 uncultured Balneola sp.
AAATAGTCAATGAACAGGCTATCCGATAGCTTTTAACCGACAAATGAACATTGACGCTACACTAGTAAATTGCTAGCTCAAAAACGCCGCTCCAGTCGGGGGACATTTTCTGCGGGCTACTCCCGTTCGGGTTCATCCTCCATATAGAAACTACCGATGGGGCAGGCGGAGGGGGAGCGGACAGGTAGGCAATGATTGAACCATCCGGAGAGTACTGAGGGTGAGAATCAGATCTTTCATCTTTAGTAAGTTTTAAAAAAGTTGCATTAATTGTATCAGCTACAAAAATTTTATTTTCCAAACCTTGATAATATATTTTATTATATATTGAAGACCATTCTGGAATTCTTCCTCTTGTGATTAGCTTTTTATTTGTACCATCTTTTTTAATCACTAAAATTCCACAAGAGTTATCAGGAAGTGGTTCGCCTGTTGACCCACAAACAGTATTATCATAAGCAATCCACTCCCCATCCGGGCTCCAGTCCGGGTAAAAGTTTCGTCCCTCTGTTGTTAATTGCCTGATGCTGGTAGTATCTATACGGGGGGGATCCAGGCTGAGAACGGTAAGCGTGTAAATATGCCTTCCCTGGTGTAACACCAGCTGGCTGCCGTCGGGGCTCCAGTCCGGGAAATGCCCCCATTCCAATAATGGTTCGTCCTGTACTTCCCCAGTAGTGGCGTTCACCAACCAAATGCCACTCCGTGCTACCGAATCAGGGACATCATCGCCATCGGTATCAAAAGCCACGTTATGCTCGGCGACTATCCACTCCCCATCGGGGTGCCATGCGGTAGCTCCAAACCAGCCGGGTTCCGGATTGACCGGATCCGTGGTTTCGCAATTCTGGGTATCTGGATCACAATCTTCTCCATCGCCCATAATAGTACAGCTGGTGAATGTAAATGCCATTCCTATAATTGCGAAAACTATAAGTGGGGTTTTTATTCTATCCATTCTTTTATTCCTCCAGTTCTAATCCAAAATTAAAGGTCAATTGTTTTTCCCCGCTGCCGTCCCGGTTAACAACCCACAGAACCACCTTCTCCCGGTCTGCCGTAGTCTTGCTGAATACAATTTTCTGAGAATCGGGACTCCAAGCAGGCATGGAACCGTCTTGGGTAAGCAGGTGTTGTTCGTTGCCATCTTGCTTCATGAGCCAAACCCCATCATCAGTATTCCAAGCAATCCATTCCCCATCCGGGCTCCATGCCGGTGCGCGGTTTGCGGAGAACTCATTGGTGGTTAACTGGGCTTTGTTTGCTCCCGAAGTATCAGCCGTCCAGATTTGATTGTCTCCTTCACTATTTTCTTCATTTAAAAATTCATATACAATTTGCTGTCCAGAAGGAGCCCAGTCGGCTTGAGCAGATCCAAAACCAAAGTTGGTTCCACCTGCTTCAAAATATTCTGCCATCTCGACTCCAGGAAGGAAAGAATGCACTTCCTACATTTGTAATCTGTTGTAAATCGGTTCCATCGGGGCGGACCTTGAAGATGTCCCCGCCGTTAAAGGCGATCTACTGTCCATCGGGGCTCCAGTCGGGGTTAAGGGCAAAGCCGTCCAATATCAAGTTGCTTTCCAGGGTCTCCACGTCCAATATGCGCAGGCTGTAGATCGACTCGCCCTCGCCCGGTTCGGGATTGTAATGGTTATAGGCGATATATTTTCCGTCCGGCGACCACGCCGGTGCTTCATCACGTGGCACTTCTATAATCGGAGTGGGTGGATTGACGGTGTTACAAGCAAAGAAGGTTATACTTAAAATTGTCAACAACCCAATCATTAATCGAATAACTGTAACTCTCATATATCTCTTAGCTACTTTATTTTTATGGTTTTGATACTAACTAATAGATACAAATACCAGCAAAATGTTACAAATTAATTTTTATGGGAAGAACCTGTTTTAATTGATACAGGTGCGAATTCATGAAGTAAGTGCAACAACTAAGCAAACACTTAAAAATAAGGATGAATTGGGGAGGTGCTACAGATTTACCCCAATAATTGATTGAAGTTTCTAAAAAGAATAAAGCTCTTATAAGAAATACTAGCGATAAAAATCTAACAGAAATCATCTTCAAATTCAGAATAAAGACGGATTTAATTATTGCCAAGTATTAATACTTAAATTTTTTTTAAAGTTTTTTTGTAAGGAATTGCTCTGAACTTGTCTTACTTTACAAACAAATAACTTAATCCAATACGTAATGAGTTCACTAAATAAAGCACAATTAATCGGAAGACTAGGACAAGATCCTGAAGTAAGATACACGCAATCTAACACTGCGGTTGCTACACTGAGCATCGCTACAAGCGAGCGATACAAAGATAAAAATGGCGAGCAAGTTGAGAACACGGAATGGCATCGTGTAATAGCTTGGGGAAGATTAGCTGAAATTTGTCAGCAGTACTTAACCAAAGGCTCTTTAGTTTATATCGAAGGTCCAATTCAAACCCGCTCATGGGAAGATAAAGATGGACAAAAACGCTACACTACTGAAATCAAAGCATTGCAGATGACTATGCTGGATAGCAAAGGTGGTAAAAGTGGCGGAGACAATTCAGGCGATAATCAAAACGCCGAAAATCAGAATCAACCAATGTCGAGTAATGTTGAATTAGGTAAAGATTTTGACAATATGGATGACGATCTGCCTTTCTAGTTAAAATATTAGATATTTAAAGCGGTGTGAGGTAAAACTTTCACCGCTTTTTTAATTTTTGTTAGGAAGCTTTCTGCTGATTAAATTCAATTCAACTTAAACAACACATATAATTGAGTACATACATTTTTATTATAGCTTTTTTTACAGACTTCTCTGCTTCAACCGTTGGTGAAGAAGCTGATCTTGTTGTGATTTCAATACAGCTTCTTTTAATGATATTAGGATTAGCTGTATCAGCAATTTTTTCCGGATCTGAAGTTGCATTCTTCTCATTATCAGCTAGGCTTGAAAGTCTAACCAATTCGGAAGATCCTCATTCAGGAGATAGCCGAATCTTAACCATGTTAGACAAACCAAGGCGTTTACTTGCAACCATATTAATTGGCAATACTTTTGCAAATATAATTGCATCTGTAATGGCTGCTGTTATTACAGGATCAATAGTAGCACAGTTTGGTTTATCAGAAGTCGTGGTTTATACTGCTGAAGTTGTTGTGTTAACATTTATGATTTTGATCATAAGCGAAATTACTCCAAAGATTATAGCAATAAATGACCCTCTTAGAATATCAAGAAGATGGAGCACGTTCATTTATATACTTTTTCTGTTGTTAAAGCCTTTTGCGAAATTAATTGCAGACAGTACGATAATAATGGAGAAATATCTTCCAAAACCATCAAATAAAATGACAACAGATGATATTAGAACGATGGCGGAAGTAAGTGAACAAGATGGTTCTATTAAGGAAGATGAAAGAGAGATCATTGAGAATGTAATTGAGTTTGGGAATATTACCGTCCGAGAAATAATGACTTCCCGAGTAAATATAATTGCTGTTTCAACAGAAGACTCTCTGAAAGATATTCTGGGCATTATTCAGGATAAAGCACTTTCCCGTATGCCTTTGTACGAAAATGATTTGGATAATATTTTGGGAGTGATATACGCTAAAGATATTCTTCCATATTTGAATAATGGAAAAGAAGAGCCCTCTTTTAATTGGAAAACAATATCCCGGAATGCTCTATTTATTCCTGCTAGCAAGAAATTAGATGACCTGCTAAGGGATTTTCAACAAGAGAAAACTCATATTGCTGTTGTAGTTGATGAATATGGTGGTACGGAAGGAATTGTTACTATGGATGATATTCTTGAAGAATTGGTCGGTGATATCACAGACGAATCATCAGATGATCAACAACTTTTCACACAGTTTAAGAATGGTATTTATATTTTTGATGCACAGATCGACCTTGACGACATGGAAGATGTTGTTGGAATAGAGCTAAGTTCAGAAGATGATGATTTCGAAACTCTTGGTGGATTGATTTATCATTTAACGGAAAGCTTACCAACAGTTGGAGAAAGAGTTAGCTATAAAGGATTGGAATGCACCGTACACTCTGTTCAGAACAACAGAATCAAAAAAGTTAGAGTAAAACTTGTTGAGCCTAAGGAGGAATCCGTAAAAGAAGATTAGCCTCTATGTTAAACAAATTAAGTATTCTGGAAAATTTCGATCTAACAGATCTCAACACAATGGGAGTTTCATCAAAAGCTTCTTTTTTTACTGATGCCGGATCAGTTGAGGAGCTAAAAGAAGCGATACACTTTGCTAAAGATAAAAAACTGGAAATCCTTGTCTTGGGCGGAGGAAGTAACATCCTATTCAAGAATAATTTCAAAGGGTTAGTACTACTGAATTCTTTAGGCGGAAAAAAATTCATTTCAAAAAAGGATAAAGTTGAAGTAACGGTTTCAGCCGGAGAAAACTGGCATGAACTTGTACTATTTTGTGTAAAAAGAGGGCTTGGAGGTATTGAAAATCTATCATTAATTCCGGGATCGGTAGGAGCGGCTCCCATTCAAAATATTGGTGCTTACGGGGCTGAATTGCAAGATGTATTTGTAAGCTTAGAAGCTTTGATAATATCAACCGGGGAGATTAAGACATTTACAAAAGATGAATGCAATTTTGGATATAGAGACAGTGTCTTTAAAAATGAATTAAAAGGACAAGCAGTTATTACTTCGGTTACTCTGGCTTTATCAAGAAATGGCGAGCCTACTGCTTCGTATAGAGCTTTATCTGAATTGTTAGAGAAAAAGCATATCACCAAGCCTTCTATAAAAGATATTAGTGATGCAGTGATTGAAATCCGCCAAAGTAAACTTCCTGATCCAAATGAAATTGGCAATACAGGGAGCTTCTTTAAAAATCCTGTAATTTCTGTTGATCATTTTAATAAACTGAAATCAAAATATCCTGAAATTCCAAGTTATCCTGTTACAGAAAGACAAGTGAAAGTACCGGCGGGTTGGTTGATCGATAAAGACGGTTGGAAAGGAAAAAGAATAGGAGATGCCGGAGTTCATGAAAAGCAAGCATTGGTGTTAGTAAACCATGGAAAAGCGACTGGAGAAGAAATATGGAACTTAGCAAGCCAAATAAGACTTTCAATACAGGAGAAATTTAATATTTTACTTATTCCTGAAGTAAACATTATCGGTTGATTTAATATATTAAGGCAATGAAATTATTCTTTAAGACTTTATTATTAGTTCTAACAACATCGTTGGTTCTGCCAAGCTGTGTTTCTATTCAAACCAGTCCTGTTTCAGGGAATAAAAGAGCTTATGGCTATTCCTGGCAAGAGGAATTAAAGATTGGTAAAGAAGCAGATTCAGAGATCATTGCTCAATACGGTTTATATGACGATGAAGAACTTGCAAACTACGTAAACGATCTTGGACAAGAACTACTGGAAGTAAGCCACTTTAACAGAGAAGATACTCCGAGCGAATACAAAAACACAGAGTTTACCTTTAGAGTGTTAGGTAGTCCGGTTGTGAATGCTTTTGCACTTCCGGGTGGTTACGTTTACGTAACAAGAGGATTATTGGCACATTTAGAAAATGAAGCGCAATTGATGGTAGTTCTTGGTCACGAAATTGGTCACGTAGCAGCAAGACATGCCTCTCAAAGAGCAGCTGAGCAACAGTTTGGGCAACTTGCAATTATTGGTGGTGCGGTACTTGGACAATCTCTTGGGCTTGATGGCGGAAATATTCTTCAGTTAAGTAGCCAAACGGCTCAGCTTTTATTTTTAAGCTACAGCCGAGAGGATGAAAGAGAATCTGATCAATTAGGTGTTGAGTATTCAGCTATGAAAAAATACCAAGCCGCAGAAGGAGGAGAATTTTTTAAATCTCTCAAAAGAATATCTGAAAAAGCAGGTCAGAGCATTCCTTCTCATCTTTCTACACATCCTGATCCGGGTGAGAGAGAAAAAAACATTCCTCGTATGGCAAAAGAGTGGGCTGATAAAGGGTATGAGCAAACAATTGTTGATAGTGAAGAATACCTGAACATGATTGATAATATCATGTACGGTGAAAATCCCCGAGAAGGATTTGAAAGAAATGGAATATTTTACCATCCGGATTTGAAATTTCAATTTCCGGTTCCTGATGGGTTCAATGTGATCAATCAACCATCGGCTGTTATTTTGGTAAATGAAGCCCAAGATGCTGTTGTTCAGTTTTCAATTGACAGCAAAAACGCTACTCCTGAAGCATCAGTAAAAGAATTTTTAAATCAGGAAGGTGTAAATACGCTAGAACAAAGCTCAACTCAACCAAACGGATTAAATGGCTATGAAGCCGAAGCAAGCATTCAGCAAGAAGACGGGACATCGTTAACGATCGATATAACAGCGTTGAGCTACGATGGAAATATCTACCGATTTTTGAGTTACACAAGTTCTGATAAGTTTAGGATTTATAAGGCGGAATTTTCTTCGGTAACTGATGGATTTGACCGATTAACAGATTCATCAATTTTAAATATACAACCGGTAAGGCTTGAATTAGTAAAAACATCCAGATCAGGAGCTTTTTCAAGTTTTCTACCAACTAATTTACCCATGAACATTGAACCGTTGGATATAGCAATTATTAATCAGGTTCAATTAGATGAAAACATTCCGGCGGGAAGCTGGATCAAAATTCCAAAACAATAAATGAAAAAGAAATATTTCGCACGAAAAGTAAACGGGGACACCTTAATTTGGGAAGTAGATAGACTTGTAAAGTTATCTGAACACTATTTACCTAAAGAAATAATGCTTGAATCCATAGATGAACTTGATGAAAATTATTGGTTTCAGGATAAGGAAGATGTTCCCTCAGCACGAGTAATAGCTACTCATATTGATTTTGCTAACAAAACCAGTTTTAAATATCCTGTAATTCTTTCTTCTGATGGAAGAGTAATGGACGGTATGCACCGAATTTTAAAAGCTCTTATGAGAGGCAAGGATACGATAAAAGTTATACAGTTTTTAGAAGACCCCGAACCGGATCATAAAAACGTGGCTCTTAAAGATCTGAAAGATTAAGCCTTCT
>CAXBHO010000147.1:0-6537 GCA_963975485.1 uncultured Balneola sp.
TTTCTTATTCACCTTTCCAAATAGTCAATGAACAGGTCATCCGATAGCTTTTAACCGACAAATGAACATTGACTTGACACTAGAGCTAACAATCACGAAAGAGCTTGATCTTACACAAGAAAGTCAAAATCTTCCAAATTTTTTTTTTGATGGTAGATCTCAAGATATACCAAGTTCATGTATGCTATCGGCTAAATTTATACAGATGGTTACAAACCCCACAGAAATGTTAAGGTATTTGAGCGAAGAACAGAGTTTAAATATTGGAATCTATCATTCATAAAACTATATATATCTTATTTTTAGAAATGATGATTATACAAACCCCCGAGAAAGAAATTTAAATATAAGGGATCATTATATAGCGGTTTTTGTAAAAAATAATTTAGAATGTCAGGGAGAAGAAGCGAACGAAGGAGCAGTACTTGGCTCCACTAGAAATGTTGAATTAATTTTTATTTAATCCCATCATTTTACCAAGATTCAATATGGATTTTCATGATGGGCAGAATTATTTGACTCAGCGAAAATGAAATATCTTGGTCTTGTCGAATATCGAAGACATTAACGCCGAAAGTAATGACCTAATTCTGTATCCAAGTTTTGTTAAGTCCACAACAAGCCAAAGAATTTATTCCGCTGACTTTTTCGATACGTTATACCGATCCTGAAGGATCTGCTTGTGTAAGTTGACTCGGTTTGGGATTACCCAAGTAGCTCTGCCTGTCTGCCGACAACGCTCAATTCCTAAAGGATCTCCTTGTGTGAGCTCTAATCACAATTTATAGTTTTTGCGAGAAGGGCTTTCAATCCCGCAATGAATAAGTCATAAAAAGATCTGGATTTCAGGCATGTGTCTATCTACGCAAAGCTTCGAATTAATTCTAGATACATTTCAAGAGTCCTTCTCCTTTTGAAGGAGGAGACAGCCCCGAAGGGATCCGCCAACTGGCGGGAGGAGGTCAAATCATAGATCCAATTTTGTAAATCCTTCTCCCAAAGGGATTCCTTCGGAAGGAGGTATCCTCATGATGACAAGTTCTTAAAACTCCCACTTTACTTGGAACAAAAAGTTTCTACCTGCTTGCGGATAATAGTAGTTGAATCGTTGTTCTCCTCCTGATATAAATCCAAAGGTATAACCGTTTGTTTCATATTTTTCATTCAACAAATTGTTCACCATTAGATTTGCTGTTATTGCTCTTGCAAAGCTCAAATTTGTGAACGAATAGCTTATTCTCAGATCGTTCACCAAATAGGAATCAATTGTCCGTGCATCATTTTGGGTATTATCCAGATACTGTTTGGAAACATATTTTGTTGTCAGCTCAGCTGTAAAATCTTTTTCAGAGAACCCAAGAATTGAGTTTGTAATCACGCTTGGTGAAAATGCTATATCTGTGTCTGAAAAATTCCTTTCAATCTGACCTCCGTTATCATAGTCGTCAATAAATTCTGTGTAACTATTGATCTTGTTTTTGCTGAACGTTGCATTTGCTGCCCAACTAAACTGAGACGTGATCGAAATTCCACCTTCCAGTTCTATTCCTAAACGAGAACTTTCGGGTATGTTTTGACGAACAACTCCTCCCACATCATTGATTTGTCCGGTTACAACCAGTTGGTCTTTATATAACATTGCATAGCCGTAAGCGCCCACAAAGAAACTCCCGAAATCACCCCTATACCCGGTTTCAATGTTATATAGTGTTTCTGACTTCGGGCGACTTGCTCTTGATGATTCCACATATTCATTGCGCGTCGGTTCTTTACTGGCTACTCCGAACGAGGCAAACAATCGACTTCCCTCCTTCAATAAGTAACTCAACCCAAACTTAGGATTGAAGAATGTGAGATTATCAGTATCCCTTATATTAACCACATTGTTATTCTGAATATCTATCCCGTCAAACTCATAGCTGATTGTACGCATCTGTAAATCCAAATAAGAGCTTATATTTTCATTAAAAAAATACTGAGCTTTACCATAAATATTGGCATCAGTTTTTACAGCATTGTTATCATAATAACGATCTTCAAATTCGCTATTTCCTGCAAAACGAGCCCAGATCACTTCTCCAAAATGTCCTCCATCATACCTGTTCAAACCTCCGCCAAAAGTGATATTCCAGTTTTGAGAATGCGTGTATTTCGTAGAAAAAACCAATCCATAGAAATCATTATCTAACCATCGTCTTCTAATTAAATCGGATTCTGTAGGGTCGCCGGGATTTGCAGGTGAAATTCCATAATCGTCAAGATCTTCATTTGCTTTATATTCCTCGTAATACCCTTCTCCTTTGGTGTAATGCAGAGAAGTATTTAATGACCAGTTATCCTGTAAACGGTAAGAGTAATGAAGCTGATAATAATCCTGGCGGTAATTATCTACCTGGTTTTGATACGGATCTCCAGACTTTTCAGTTCCCGCCTCGTTGAATGTTCGGTCTCCGCTTTCCAGCACACTTTCTTCAACCCCATACCAAGCTTGATAAGTAATTTCCTTTCCAGAAAAAATATCCGCTTTCAATAAACTACGTTTTCCTCTTTTGGAACCTGAAAGGTAAAAGGAATTCAAATCCGATTCGGCTCGGTCTATATAACCATCCGACATAATCTTGGATAATCGTCCTTCAAAACTCCAGCCGTTTTTCATCAACCCTGATCCCAGTTGAATATTAGCTTTTCGAGTGTTAAAAGAGCCAACGCCGGTATTTATTTCTGCATACGGAGCCAAACTGTTGTTGCTTGTTTGCAGGTTAATGGAACTCCCAAAAGCACCCGCTCCATTTGTTGAGGTTCCCACACCGCGCTGAACCTGAATATTTTCTATGGATGAAGCGATATCAGGTAGATCAACCCAAAATACTCCGTGCGACTCGGCATCATTTACAGGAATTCCGTTTATGGTAACATTTATTCTGGCAGGATCAACACCACGAATTCTAATTCCTGTATACCCAATACCGGCTCCGGCATCAGATGTCACAACAGTTGACGGAGTTAGATTGAGCAAATAAGGCACATCCTGGCCGAGATTCCTTTTTTGTATCTCTTCCTGATCGAGATTAGAAAAAGTCACAGGAATAGATTCATCCACACGTGTGGCTTCTACCAGAACTTCATCTGCTATATAAGTATTGGGTAGCAGCAGAATCTCAATATCAGAGTGATCTCTGTTAACAGTTACCAACTTTGTTTTGAATCCTGTATAACTGACTTTTAATGTCTTTGCTCCTTTTGTAAGTGTTAATTCGAATGAGCCATCAACTTCTGTGGAAACTCCGTTTGTGGTTCCTTTTTGCAAAACAGTAGCTCCAACCAGTGGTTCTTTGGTTTGGGCATGCAGCACTTTTCCTGAAACTTCAACTTGTGCGTAGGCAAGGGATGATGATATGGTGAGTAGAATCGCCACCATTAGCGATGATTTTAATAGTTGAAACATAGTTCCTCTTTTTAGGATTGCCATAAACGGCATGGTTTTGATTTAAAAAAGAGGAGGCGAAACAAGCGCATCTAAAAAAGATAAGCGAACAGGTTTTCCTCCGCCGGTATTATCCGGATCAGGTAGTAGGGTTTGATCTCAGCCTCAGCATTTTGCCAAAGCACCCCTAACCTTTGTAGTTTTCACTACAGTTGTAAAACTACACACTATTTCATCAAAACACCAAAAAAACTGTTACCTTTCTTACAAATTAAAAAGCGTCTGATATGATGTGCTTCCGATCAATTCTACTATTAATACTTGGGTTAGCACTCGCTTCTTGTAATCGCAATCAGGAAATCAGTTCCGTCAATCCTACAAATTGGGCCAAACGAGCTGCTAACGAATCTGTACTGACTTCACTTGAATCCGGAGAAACCTACTTATCCGTTTATTCCCAGATCTACAGCCAAAGCGAACATAAAACTCACGATCTGACTGTTACCGTCAGTATGAGAAATCCGAGCCCTGTCGATACTTTATATATCACAAAAGCAGAATATTTTGATAATCACGGAGTTTCCATCAGAACTTATTTTGATAGTCCCATTTATCTTGCGCCTATGGAAACGGCAGAAATCATCATTGATGAAAGGGATAAATCGGGAGGAACCGGAGGTAACTTTCTTTTTGACTGGAAGATAAAACCAGAAACAAACACTCCCATTTTTGAAGCTGTGATGATTTCCACCTCGGGGCAACAAGGGCTATCTTTTACCACACGAGGAGTAGAGCTTAACTAACACTATTTTTCAAATCCTATTTAACATTGAAAACCGAACATTTATGAATTCAAAAGTATATATACCCATCTCTTTCCTCTTAATCTCCTCTCTCCTGATCTCTGCCTGCACTCAAAACAGTCGAAGTCATCTATCAGAAGACATCACTCCGCTTGATATTGAAACTCATATCACTTTTTTGGCAAGTGACTCCCTGAATGGAAGAGAAGCCGGATCTGCCGATGAAGCTATTGCTGCGAATTACATCGCTGATCACTTTAGAGATTTTGGATTAGAGCCTGCCGGTGATAATGGTACTTACTTTCAGGAATTCACCATAAATACAACTGTGTTGAATAATCCCCATGCTTCTCAGGATGCAGAAGGAGAAAAGAGATTATCTAAAAATGTAGCCGGACTGTTACAAGGTTCTGCAAATTCGGATGAGGTGATTATTATCGGAGCACACTACGATCATCTGGGGCTTGGAGAATTTGGTTCTTTGTATCGTGGAGACGAACAAAAAATCCATAATGGAGCCGATGACAATGCTTCGGGAACTGCCGGCGTCTTAGAACTTGCTCAGTATTTTTCAGAAAACCGTCCTAAGAAAGATATTTTATTCTTAGCCTTTTCCGGTGAAGAAATGGGATTACTAGGCTCCGCTTATTATGTAGATAACCCAACCGTTGATCTTGAGAATGCATTAGCCATGATCAATATGGATATGATCGGTAGAATGACCGATGAAAAGCTCATGATTTTTGGAATGGGAACTGCTGATGATTGGGAGAACATCGTAAATGTTGCCAACACTGATTCTTTGAACTTGAATTTAGTTAAAGATGGAACCGGAGCAAGTGATCATACCAGTTTTTACTACAAAGAAATTCCGGTGCTGCATTACTTCACTGATACGCACGCCGATTACCACCGTCCTTCTGACGATACCGAATACATAAATACCGAAGGCGAGGCGTTGGCTTTGCAACATTTAGTGAGAGTGATTCAATATTTAGATGATACAACTCCTGAACAATTGGCTTTTAAAGAAGCTCCCGGGGAACAACGACAGTCTATGAGCTTGGACGGACCCACACTCGGCGTACTTCCCGATTACGGCTACGAAGGCGAAGGAATGAAAATCACAGGCGTCACTAAAGGCAGAGCCGCCGAACAAGCAGGCGTTAAAGGTGGGGATATTATCATCGGTCTTGCCGGAGAAAAACTGGAAGATATTTATGGCTACATGGGTATGCTTAATAAACTCAAAAAAGGTCAAAAGACCACCATCACCATTTTGAGAGATGGCAAAGAAATCACGATGGATTTGGAGTTGTAGGGATTTCATACGAACTGAAAAATTCTCTTTAGTTACTAAAATTCAGAAAGTTAGCAAATATTTATATAGATTCTTGTTCGGATAATATTATGTTATATGAGGAAAGCGTGGTGCGCGGACTTCGCAGAACAACGCGGGCGGTAATACCGTCTTTGGTCTTTTCAAATTGCTCAACGGCAAGAGTGTCACTGCCCAGATAGGTTACAAATGTAGCGTTATTTGATTTTTCAGCCTGGTTGCTGCATGTAGCAAGTAACATGAAGACTGCGATTAAAACGCCAAAATTTTTCATGAAAGTAAAATTAGATTACCACTAATTAATAACTCCATTAAACAAAAACAGAAGAACCTAATATTTAAAGTTTGAAAATTGTAGGCATTGCACACAATATTTTCTTATGATAAGGTTTTCCACTTTATCTGTATCAATCATCTTTTTGAAATTAATCGGAAAGAAAATGCTCCGGCACCACATCTAATGTTACACGAAAAAAAGTCTCAAGCATTTATATGAAAATACTATATCGTTTTTTCCAAGGAATATCGATTTTGGCTATGCTCTTTTTCTCTATTCCAAAGTTAACTGCGCAAGAACCTTCAGTAAAAGGATTTACGCAGTTTGCCGAGGTATTGCCGGTTGATCCCTATTTGTTCATGTATGTTACAGGTATTGTTGAGTTTGTCATTGTGATTTTACTGGTAACAGGTCTTGTGGTTGAAATTAAGCACATAAAGGGTCCTCTGAGATATGTCTCACTGTTATCCTTTACAATGCTGCTTTGTACAATGTTTGTTGCTTTGTTGATAGAATTTTTTGTACGACCCGCTCCAGAATTTATGCTAGTTATTATTGCTCTGATACTCGCTACCGGATCGGCGTTTAGTATCTACCACAAAAAAGATCTGCTTGCGAATGGATGATATTGAACTTGTAGTATTAACCTGACGGTAATTAAACGTACCTTGTTTAAGCGGCATAATGGATTTCC
>CAXBHO010000148.1:0-5832 GCA_963975485.1 uncultured Balneola sp.
CAGACCTGCCATGCCTGATTGAAAAAAGAGCCGGCCGGCCTGCACGGAGCCTATTTAACAAAACCCTCTGTAGATAATATGTTTCGGCGAAGGCAGGGTGATGGAGCGGCCAAAGGCTGTCCTGTCTATTGGTGAAATTTCAGCCTCCTATTTGACGACATTTCAGCAATGACACGGCACCAGGACAATTCATGGATGACGCTACACTAGTGTAGCGTCGCGCTTGGACGACTAAATAGCTAAAGCTAGCCAAACACACAAGCGAGAGGTTTGCGCTAGTTTGGGGGAGCGAGCAAAATTATAAATTACCTTTTCCTATCTCCTCTCACTTCATCAACTATCAACTTTCACTCCCAATACTGAATCTAAATCTTTGTATCTTTGTTGCTGATCAATGAACTAAGAAAAATCATCTTTCACAAACAATATGTCTATCAACAAAGAGCAAATCAAAACCGCACTTGCTCACGTTCTCCATCCAACCGAAAAACAAGATCTTATTTCTCTGGATATGATTCACGATATCATTATCCAGGATAAGTACATCACTTTCACGCTTGAAATGCCTGAAAAGAATGATGCGCTGGCTCAACAAATTCAACGACAGTGTGAAGAAGCTATTCATAAATTCATAGACGGCGAAGCTGTTGTTGATATTCAGGTTGGTATCAATGTTTCCAAAAGAAAGAAGCAACCTGAGCAACCGCCACAACAACCTCAGCAAAAGCAGGAACAGGTACTTTCTGGAGTAAAGAATATTATTGCGGTGGCTTCAGGTAAAGGCGGAGTTGGTAAATCTACCGTTGCAGTAAATATCGCTTCCGCCTTAGCAAAAGATGGATACAAAGTTGGGCTGATGGATACCGATATTTACGGTCCAAGTATCCCAACTATGTTCAATGTGTTTGAAAAGCCAAATATCACCACGCAGAAGAAATTGCTTCCGATTGAGCGACACGGAATCAAGATGGTTTCTATGGGCTTTTTAGTGGATGTAGATCAGGCAATGGTTTGGCGTGGCCCAATGGCGACCAGTGCTATCAAACAATTTATAACAGAAGTGGAATGGGGCGAGCTGGATTATTTGATCATGGATCTTCCTCCTGGAACCGGCGATATCCAACTTACAATCGTTCAAACGGTTCCGTTGAGCGGAGCCGTAATTGTCTCAACACCACAAATTGTGGCTTTGGACGATGTGCGGAAAGGAGTAGCCATGTTCAAGAAAGTGAATGTGCCGGTACTTGGCGTGATTGAGAATATGGCTTATTTCATTCCACCGGATATGCCTGAAAAGAAATATTACATTTTTGGCGATGGAGGAGCGAAGCGTCTTGCTCAGGAAATGGGCGTTCCGGTTCTTGGTGAAATCCCGATCGAACAAACCGTTCGCGAATCCGGGGATAATGGCTTGCCTATTGTGCTTGCTGATGATTCTTCATTTTCTGCAACAGCTTTAATCGGTGCTGCTGAAAATATGAAGCGACAATTGGAGTTACGATCAAAAGCAGGAAACACTACTAAAAAGGTGGATATTAAATTCAGACCGTAAGCTGCTTTGCAGAAATAACAAATTTCAATGTTCAAATTTCAAACGACAACTATTCTCCCTTTGAAGGGAGATGATTCAATCGGCGGTTCCCGATCGAATCCGAGGGATGTTGTGAAGTTCAGAGTTATTAAACTTCTCAACATTCTCTGTCTTCGAAGGGAAAATAATATTTTTCAAATAAAGCATTCATGCCCATAATCTCCATTCTTGATTTTATTGGTACCTTTGTATTTGCCATAAGCGGAATCCGCATGGCGGCAAAGAAAGATATGGATATTTTTGGAGCAGCAGTTATAGGTTTTGCTACGGCTAGGAGGTACCGTTCGTGATCTCCTGATCGGTAGTGAGTCAATTACTTGGATCGGCGACATGACCTATCCCATTGTGATTTTATCTGCCTTACCATTTACTTACCTTATTAGAAATCGCCTTAATGATATTAATAAGCCACTTTTTTTATTTGACACTATCGGGATTGCTTTATTCACCATTAGTGGAATGGAAAAAGCACTGGCTTTTGGTTTGAATCCATTTATGGCGGGAATCATGGGAATGATTTCTGCAGTGGTCGGGGGTGTTTTGACCCCTATAAAACAAGAGTAATCTTTTAAATTTCGATTATTAATTAAGCTGCGTTATTTTTCATTAAAATTAAGTGTTCGTCTTTGTTCCATTTTTCCATTGGAGTTATCCTTCCTAACAGCCCATGATGCCTTATGTTGTTATAGAAAATGACATACCGTTTTAGTATTTGTTCAATTTCTCCAAATGTTCTATACTCAAATCGTTGAAAGACTTCTTTTTTCAGTATTCCATGATATGCTTCTACATGTGCATTTTCTTCAGGTGTAGCTACATGAGTAAATTCTTGACTCACCCCTATTAACCCTAAGTATTCACGAACACTTTTTGCTATAAACTGACTTCCGTTATCACTCCTAATGACAATATTTTCTGGATATTGGTGTTTTTCAAGCATTTGAGAAAGGAAGTTTATTACTTGTTTTTGTTTGATGGAAAAAGAAAAATAGTCTTTTAATATTCTACGAGTATGCACATCAATTATGGAGAGTAAATATGCATCCATACCAACACCAAGAACAAGCACTATTCAGCTTATTAACGGAGATGTAACTACTGATCTCGCTCATTATTTAGCTCAATCAGAACAGGTAGATTCTGCGCTAGTTCTTGGTGTTGGTATGGATGACGAAGGCGAGGTTACTGAGGCGGGTGGTTTGCTTATCCAAAAACTACCGGATGCACCAGAAGGTCAAATTGATATGCTTCAAGAACGATTGAGTTCATTTCCTCCTGTTCATAAATTCTTTGAAGACGGGCAATACATTGACGCTGTAATGCATAAAGTAATGTCTCCTATAAAAGTAAAAGAGTTATCCAAGCAATTAGTTGATTTTTTCTGCCGATGCAATAAAGATCGCTTTTTGAATGCATTGTCTTTGCTTAACTACGATGACATCAAAGAAATGAATGGGGAATCGCAGGAAATAGTGTGCCAGTATTGCAACAATAAAGAAAACATCTCGAAAGAAGAGATCGCTGAACTCATAACTACAGCGAAGGCAAAAATGAACTAACAGATTTAAATAGTAATTTGAATTTAGATAAAGTTTGAGATAGGTTAGTAGGAATTACCATTTAATTTTTTGAGTTAAATTATCGTGTCAAAACATGTAGTAATTGTAGGTGGCGGATTCGCCGGAATAAACGTAGCCAAAGAGCTTAAAAAATCTGATTATCAGATCACAATAGTAGATAAATCAAATCATCATCTATTTCAGCCTTTACTTTATCAGGTTGCAACAGCAGCGCTTTCGCCGGGGGATATCGCCATCCCAATACGAGCATTATTCACAAAAAGAAAAAATGTGAATATAGTTTTTGGGAAAGTAATTGATGTAGATAAGCAAGAAAAAAAACTGATACTCTCTGATGGAGACGTGATTGCTTATGACTACCTCGTTCTTGCTCCCGGTGCCAACTATAATTATTTCGGAAACGAGCAGTGGGTTAAACATGCTCCAGGATTAAAATCTCTTTCTGATGCACTTGATATTCGGGAACAAATACTTCTGTCTCTTGAAGAAGCAGAAAAAATCCTTGATCCCGAAAAAAGAAAGCACCTTCTTACGTATGTAGTAATTGGCGGCGGACCTACAGGTGTAGAAATGGCCGGCTCGATAGCCGAAATCGCCAAAAGAAATATGATGCGTGATTATCGGCATTTCAAAAAAGGGGAAACACAGATACATCTGGTGGAAGCAACGGGCAGTATTCTAAATGGATTTAAAGATCCTTTACCGGAAAAAGCTCATGAAACTTTAGAAAAAATGGGCGTAAATGTATTATTAAATTCTCCGGTTTTAGATATTAAAAAGAACGGAGTACAACTCAAAGATCACTTTATCAAAACACCGAACATAATTTGGGCGGCTGGAGTATCTGCTTCTCCGTTGTTAAAAATTCTGGGTGAAGAAACAGACTCTATCGGCAGAGTAAAGGTCGGTAAAGACCTCTCGATCCAGTCCGATAGAACCATTTTTGTGCTTGGTGATGCGGCTCATTTCCCTGATAAAGACGGAAACCCTCTTCCCGGAATTGCTCCCGTTGCCATTCAGCAAGGTAAGTTTATAGGGAAATTGCTTAAGGCTGAAGCAACCCGGAACCAACGTCCTGAATTTATCTATGTTGATAAAGGAACCATGGCTACAATTGGGCGGGCAAAAGCCATCGCTGATATTAAAGGTTTTAAGCTAACGGGCTTTTTCGCCTGGCTCATGTGGGGATTTGTACATGTATTCTTCCTGATTGGGTTTCGAAACCGGGTTCGTGTATTTGCCGAATGGATCTGGCACTATATCACTTTTAAACGAGGAGTACGTCTTATAACAAAAAAAGATAGTACAGAGGTTTCTCCATCAGATGAGTGATTCATCAGGCTGAATGAAAAAACATTGTAGTTGGAAGTCGCTAACTATCTTTCTAACAGACTCACGGCTACAGCCCGTCTGACCGAAATAGCCCAAATAGAATAGATTTTCGTTTTCTAACAGAGAAGAAAGCCTGAAGCTTAATCCATCTGATGCTTCAACATTGCTTCTTGGTCTGACAGATTTCCTGTCTGACCCAGAGAATTTGCCCTTTTTCCATCAGGCGGGTGATCCGTCAGATGAAATAAAAAGTTAAGCTCGTCTCTTCTTCATAATCCCTTATGCTAAACAGTCTTTTCTCAGCCTTAAACATGCTTCTATACATTTATTGGTCTTCAAATAGTTGTCGCAACAATAAAGAGAATATTTCGAAAGAAGAGATCGCAGAATTTATTACTATTACGAAAGTAAAAATGAACTAACATACCATGGCAAATCTCAAAGAAGAGGAAATAAGGCGGATCGTACATAGAGCTACGATGTTTCAGAAGTTTTATGGATCGTCTACTCAACAACCCGTTTCTAAGCTTGAAAAAGAATATCCTGATCTTTTTGAGATAACAGATTCTCTGAATATAGATCGCGCTTTTGTGTGTGAAGCTTTACTTGAACACCATGGCATTCCCGTAGAAGAACCGGTTATAGTCGATGCAGGATTCAACAATGCGGAAGTTCTCGGGTTTTCTTCCGGCGATCTTAATCCTGATACGCTTAAAGAATTACGAGCTCAAATAGAATATCACTTCAATACTGTTGGTGAGTTAAAGCATAGAAAAAATAAAACAACCTGGAAGGCTACTCCTCGAGGATTATCCAGATTTATTTCTTCACAGAATTCTCCTGAAGTTGATCTTGAGTTATCAGGAAGTGCTTTAAAGATTACAGCTAAACAAAGCATGAAGACATTCAACAAGTTTTACTTTCCTGCTCTTGCCGGAATTTTTGCTTCGGTGATGTTTTTTGCGGCTTCAGTTTTTGGTGAAATGGGAAGCGAAGGCGAAGTAGGAATTATAGTGTCTGTTATTTTTGGTTTTGCGGCTTTCCTGTTTTCAAGGTTCATGAATAAGAGAAAGCTAAAAAAGAAGACCAAGCTCGTTGACTTGGTTGAACGTCTTCAGCAAATCTTAGCGCGCCGGCAAAAAGTAGAGGTTTCCACTTCAAATACAATCTCTATTCCTGAAGATAACTACGAAGGAACGGATGAGATCGAAATCAAAGACACAAAAAAAGTGTCCACTGACTAAAGCTGACACTTTTTGTTAGTGAATTTCATGCTTATTAACCTGACGGTAATTAAACGTACCTTGTTTAAGCGGCATAATGGATTTC
>CAXBHO010000149.1:0-5789 GCA_963975485.1 uncultured Balneola sp.
TTTTCCATACCACAAAGATACGAAATTTTATTGTTAAATTACCGCTTTGTTAATATTTAAATATCCCTATTGAAACCATCACTCAAACTCTGGGCGCCGAAAATATCAACCTTTCAGGAGGTCGCCTCGAAGAAGGAACTCAACAATATTTAGTACGAACGCTGAATGAGTTTAAAACGGTAGATCAGATCAGAAATACAGTACTAACAGTATTGGAAGGAAATACCGTTTACCTGAAGGATGTAGCTGATATTCGTCAAGGGTATAAAGAACGTGAAGCAATTACCCGTTTAAATGCGCAAGAAGCAGTAGAAATTGCAATTTACAAGGAAGGTGATGCCAATACTGTTGCCGTTGCGGAAACGGTAAAAGAGCGTATTCAAAACATAGAAAAGAACCTCCCTTCAGGGATGAAACTGGAAAAAGTATATGACCAATCTATTTTTATTTCTTCAGCGGTAAATGAAGTTAAAACTGCCGGTATTATTGGTGGTATTTTAGCAGTTCTTGTACTCTATTTCTTTTTAAGGAATTTCTGGAGTACCGTTATAATCTCTATTTCTATTCCTGTTTCTATCATCGCTACTTTTAATTTGATGTACGGAAACGATATCACACTTAACATCATGTCCTTAGGCGGTATCGCGCTTGGTATTGGGATGCTGGTGGATAATTCTATTGTGGTTTTGGAGAATATTGCTCGACACAAGGATATGGGCAAAAATAGTTTGGAAGCCGCTAAAGATGGGGCAAGTGAAGTTGGAACGGCTGTAATTGCTTCCACATTAACAACAGTTGCAGTATTCTTTCCATTGGTTTTTGTGGATGGGATTGCGGGTCAACTTTTTAGAGACCAAGCCCTAACCGTTACTTTTTCTTTGATTGCTTCTTTAGTTGTTGCCGTAACTCTTATCCCAATGATGTCGTCTTTAAGTGGAAAGAAAAAAGAGATTCAACCACTAGAATTAAAAGAGCCTAAAACCAGTTTTGGTCGATTCCTTAGAAAGCTTCGTCTTTTCTTTTTCTACACTATACCAACGGCTGTTACAAAAGGAATTAGAATAGTTGTAGGATTCTTTTCAAAAGCTTTAAAATTCATATTCTCTCCCTCTGTATGGTTATTTGATAAAACCTATAGTGCTGCAGAAAGCTCCTATGTTAGTCTTTTAAAGAGCTCTCTAAATCATAAATTTATCGTACTGTTGATTGCGCTGTTATCTTTTGTAGGATCTTTAGCTTTAGTTCAGCAAATCGGGGTTGAATTGATTCCCCAACTATCACAAGGGGAATTCAAAGTCGAATTTAAGCTTCCTCCCGGAACACCGATCGAGCAAACAGATAATGCACTAAGATCTGTTCAGGAAGCAACTAAAAATGCTCAAAATGTTAGATCAACGTTTGCAGTTGCAGGAACAGGAAATCGAATGGATGCAAACCCCGACCAAGGTGGGGAAAACTGGGGCGAACTTAATGTATTACTTGCTTCAGGTGCCTCATCTTCAACAGAGAATAATGTCATGAATTCCATGAGAGGTTCTCTTCAACAAATTCCCGGACTTCAGTATAAATTTTCACGTCCTTCCCTCTTTTCATTTTCCACTCCCGTTGAAGTTGAAATTAGTGGGTATGATCTGGAACAATTGAAAGAAGTCAGCGATAGGATTGAACAAAAAATGAGTGCTAATTCCAGATTTGCAGACGTCAAAAATTCGATGCAAATAGGTAGCCCTGAAATTCAAATTCTTTTTGATCGAGATCGTGCGGCGGCATTAGGGCTTCAGGTTCATGAAGTTGCGGATCGCATAGTTAGTAACGTTCGTGGAGATGTAGCAACTCGTTATTCATGGAGAGATCGTAAAATTGATGTCTTGGTTAGAGCCCAAGAAAAAGATCGTTCATCCATAGATGAAATTAAAAATTTAGTAATTAATCCTAATGCAGAAAGATCTATTCCTCTTAGTGCAATTGCAGAAGTAAAAGTAGCTAATGGTCCGGGTGAAATTCGCAGAGTTGCTCAACAGAGAGTGGCTACCATTTCTGCCAATTTGAATTATGGTGATCTTGGTGAAGCCGCTTCGGATGTTCAACAAATTATTGATCAGACTACAATGCCTACAGGAATATTTGCTCGTTTAGCAGGACAAAATGAAGAAATGGGTAATTCATTTCAGTCATTACTCTTTGCTCTAGGTTTGGCTATTTTCTTAGTCTATTTAGTGATGGCGTCTCAATTTGAATCATTACTTCACCCATTTATAATTCTTTTTACTATTCCTCTGGCTTTAGTTGGAGCCGTACTTGCTCTTTATATTACTGGAACTACCATAAGTGTAGTTGTATTTATCGGATTGATCTTGCTTGCCGGGATTGTAGTAAATAATGCAATCGTTTTGATTGATCTAATAAATCAATTAAGAGAACGTGGTATGGATAAATATGAAGCGATTATGGAAGGTGGGAAATCAAGATTAAGACCGATTTTGATGACTACTCTCACCACCACTCTTGGTTTGCTTCCACTTGCAATTGGCTTCGGAGATGGCGCAGAACTACGAGCTCCTATGGGAATCACAGTAATTGGAGGATTACTTGTTTCTACTTTATTAACATTAGTAGTTATACCTGTGATGTATTCAATTATGGATCGAAAAAAACATGTAGTTAAACAAGAAGTGATAGTGGAGAATTGATCATGAGTTTAACTGAGCTTTCCATAAAACGACCCGTTACAACTATGATGGTTTTTGTAAGCCTCTTAGTTGTGGGCTTTATTGCTACTCGTCTTGTGCCTCTTGAGTACTTTCCCGATATCTCTTTTCCCGGAGCCTTTATTCAGATCCCCTATCCTAATTCTTCTCCCAATGAAATTGAAGAACAAGTAATCCGTCCCATAGAAGAAGCTTTGGCAACAATTAGTGGTGTTAAGCAGCTCAGTTCTAATGCCGGAGAAAATGAAGGAGGCATCAATATTCAGTTCACTCAAGATGTCGATATCGACCTTAAAGCTATCGAGATCAAAGAAAAAATCGAAAGTGTACGCAATCAACTCCCCGATGATTTTGAATACTACCAGATTAATAAGTTTCAAGATGGCGGCGGTAATATGCTCCAACTTCGAATTTCAAGCGAGCGTGATTTGTCTAATGCGTATGATCTTTTAGATAGAAACTTAAAGCAACGCATTGAAAGAATTGAAGGTGTTGGGCAGGTAACTCTTTACGGAGTTGAGAAAAAAGAAATTCGAATTGAACTACTCGCTAATCGCCTACAAAACTATAACATTGATCTCAATGACCTTAATCAACAACTGAGCAGAGTTAATTTTTCGATTTCAGCAGGAAAGATCAATGACTCCGGCTTAAGGTATAATGTTCGCCCCATGGGGGAATTAACTGAAATCGAGGATTTCGAAAATCTGGTTATTGGCGAAAATAACCTACGATTAAAAGATATTGCTACTGTTGCTTATACCTCTCCTGTAAGAAATTATGCGCGCCATTTAGATAGAAAGTATGCAATTGGTTTAGATATCGTCAAAGAATCTTCCGCTAATACCGTAGCTACAGCAGATAGAGTTCTTAAAGAAATTGACGAGATTAAAAAGTTACCGGAAATGAAGGGTATTCAAATCTATGAAATGAATAACCAGGCAGAGGGTATTTTAAGTTCTTTGGAAGAATTGATGAATGCGGGAGTTCTTGGAGCCGGACTTTCAGTAGTAATGCTTTTTTTCTTTCTTCGTCAGTTTGGTACCACAATGATTGTAGCCACTGCGGTTCCATTTTCATTGGTTGTTACTTTAGGGTTTTTCTATTTCTTAAACATTTCTATCAACATTCTTTCTATGACTGGTTTGATCCTGGCTATTGGTATGCTGGTAGATAATGCCGTTGTTGTGACCGAGAATATCCACCGATATCAGAGAAAAGGAATGGCACCTTCACAAGCTGCTGTTTTGGGTGCTAAAGAAGTTGGTATCGCTGTTACTGCGGGTACATTTACTTCTGTTGTAGTATTCCTGCCCAATATATTAAACGAAAGTTTTATCGCTCCATACATGTATTACATTGGTATGCCGATCATTATTTCATTGATCGCATCTCTGTTGATATCGCTTACTGTAATTCCATTACTAACTTCTAAATTCAAGCCAAAATCAAAAGAAACCAAAAGAACAGTTGTTGATAAACTTTCTGAAAAATATTCAACTTTCTTAGCTTGGTTTATAGAACGCAGATGGATTTCAACAATAAGTATCATTGCATTATTCCTTAGCATCGGGATACCTATTGGTTTGGGGATGAACATTGATATGTTTCCTGATAATCCCGAGCGAGAGCTGGAATTACGTTATAACCTGAATGGTTCATATACTCTGGATCGTGTAAAAGAAACTGTAGATCGAATTGAAGACTACTTATACGATAATCAGGAAAATTTCGAGATTGAATCTGTTTATACCTATTACCAACCTGAATTTGCTCTTTCAACAATCATTTTAATTGATGAAAAAGACGCCAAAAAATCGGTAGAATTCATTAAAGAAGAAATTGAAAAGGATTTACCTGTAGTTACTATTGGAGAACCTGCTTTTGAATTCAGAAGTAGAAATAATAGTGAATCTATACGCGTGTACGTTCAAGGAGAATCAATGGACGTACTTACAGATTTAGCTGAACAAGTAGAGTGGAGAATCTCACAAGCAGAAGGTTTTACCGATGTTAAATCAGATGCTGAAAGAGGACGAGACGAAATCCGGCTAACTATCGATTCTGAAAAAGCCAGAACATTTGGACTAAGTTCTCAAGCAGTAGCAAGATCAGTTTCTAATGCCGTACGGGGGCAAAATCTCCGGAAAGTCAGAAGTACTCAATCCGAAATAAATGTTGTTCTGGCACTCCAAAATGTCGATAAGCAATCTGTCGAAGATTTGAAAGATCTTCCAATTTCGATTTCCGGAGATAGAACAACTTCCCTTTCTACCCTTGCAAGTTTTGAACAAGCTTCCGGTCCCGGAAGAATATTCCGTCAAGATCGAAAAACCTCACTTGGAATATCTCTTAATATAGAAGACGATCTGGAACCTGACGATGCCAGAAAAAAATTAACCAAAATAATGGATACCATGGCTTTACCTGCCGGTTATACATGGAGTTATGGCAGAAGTTTTAGTAATGACGATGAAGCAATGGGAACCATGCTATTCAATATCGGCATCGCATTCTTCCTAATCTATTTAGTAATGGCTTCTCTTTTTGAATCTCTGATGTATCCTACAGCCGTTCTAGCTTGTATTCTTTACGGAATAGTTGGAATTTTCTGGTTCTTCTTTATTACCGGAACTACTTTCGACCTTATGGCTATGATTGGAATTCTTATTCTGATGGGAATTGTGGTTAATAACGGAATTGTACTCATAGATCATATTATACATCTCCGGGAAGAAGGTTTAAGCAGAGCCGAAGCCGTAGTACAAGGTGGAAAAGACAGAATGCGTCCAATTCTGATGACTGCCGGAACTACTGTTTTAGGGTTAATTCCTCTGTGTATCGGAACCACTCAAATCGGTGGCGACGGACCTCCTTATTTCCCAATGGCACGTGCTATTGTTGGTGGATTGATCTTCTCAACGGTTGTTACCCTGATTGTTCTTCCATCTATTTATATCATATTGGATGACCTCAAACTGTGGGCTGGGAGAATTGGAGCTAAGGCGAAGGGTTAATAGCTGTTTTCTGACCCACTCTTGTTCTCTCCCTAACATCAGGGAGAGAGACGTATTTAGTTCA
>CAXBHO010000150.1:0-5717 GCA_963975485.1 uncultured Balneola sp.
CCACTCGATGAATTAAATGTACGAGCATTGGCGCGCCGACGCTGAGCATCGGAGCAAGTTGTAAATGCTTATTTAGTATCTCTGCGCCGAAAGTGTCCAGAAAACAAATTTATTCCATATTCTACGGTCGATAGTCGCTTTGCCTTACTTGTGTACCGACAAAAGTAACAACGCCTTTGGCAATCCGCCAACCGGCGGGAAACTCCCGGCTATGAACACTGGTTGGCGTGAGTGAACAGTGTTCAAAGGACGAATAATTGGGAGCAGTTTAGACAAACATCATCAATATCTAGTCAACAAAAAATGTATGTTCTTAATATCTGCCGAGGGCATCACTTTTCCCTCGTCACGTAGCTCCGCTGCGTGATGCTAATTTGGAAGCTCTGCTTCCATTGAGGCGGAGCCTCAAACAAGGCATTCCGAACGAGACGTTCGGAACGAGCTCAAAGCAGGAGCTTGGGAAAGAGATAAAACCTCCATCACCTTTATCTCACGCTAACTCGTCATCTCGGTCTTGAGCCGAGATCTCCCAAACAGCGCTCCCCGACGTTGATCTGGAGATTGCGGATCAAGTGTGTCCGCAATGACAGGCCAAATTCACCCTAGTTCCACACGCTCAGCTCTCTGGAACTAAAAGATAGTAACTTGATCGGAATGAATTAGGAATATGAGAATAGTGAATTAGGAATAGGTTTTATAAGAGGCAACCTATTCCTAATTCCTTTATTCCTACTTTATCATTCTTAAAATTTTTTCCTCCTCTAAGATCTCAACTCCCAAATCCGATGTTAATTCCGGTCAAAAGTGGATGGAGAAATAGAATTTTACCCCGAATTATTTGAAGCCTGCCTATTCTTATGGTAAAATCAATACTCAATCTCCACGCATTATAACCGCAAACATTCTGTGCACTAGTTTACTTCTTACGGCATTGATCACACTCATTTTAGGTTTCCCCTCCTCACATTTTCGCTCATAGTATGTTTTTAATTCTCCAGGACATCTTATGACCGATAATGCAGCAAGATGTAATAGCATCTTTAATCGTTTATCGGCATAATGGGAAACTCTAGCTCTAGTATATGTATTACCTCCAGAATGATGAGCAAAGGCGGCAATACCTGCATGGCAGCAGATGGCTTTCGCATCCTTGAAACCAACTGGTTTTATCTTCCTCAAATATAATCATCTCCCCATAAAATTAATGTGACCCAAACCAACATCACTTGCGTGTGCTTAATGCGGACAGCTCGTGCTACCGATCCTAGAGTTCTGTGATTTCTGCTTAAAGAATACTACTATTTAAGATATGAGGCGGACATACCTCCCCGTTTGGTTGGTTGTTTTTAAATCTTTGCTTTATCGAATTAATAGCTCTGCATCGGGTGGGTTATCCTTGAGTTTTTAAAATAACTCTATAATGTCTATTTGGGCTTAATAACAAGATTAATAATTCGTTTTGGAACAAAAATCTCTTTAACAATAACTGATTCTTTTAGGTAATCTGCAATCTTAGAATCCTCTTTTGCTTTACTTAGTACATAGTCTTTATCCATAGCCTTTTCAGCAGGAACCTCAAGATCACTTCTTACTTTTCCATTAACCTGTATTGGATATAAAATTGAATCTTCTTTAAGGTATTCTTCATTAAAATCTGGCCATTTTGCATAAGCTATGGAATCAGAATTTCCTAGCAAATACCATATTTCTTCGCCAATATGAGGAGCAAAAGGACTCAATAAAACTACAAATTCTTCTGCAATGGATTTAGGAATCTCATCCCATTGATTGGCTTCATTCACAAATATCATTAACGCAGAAATTGCTGTATTAAATCTAAGAGTTTCGATATCCTCTGATACCTTTTTTATAGCTTCATGCAGTACTTTCAGCTGTTCTTTTTCAGGTTCTTGATTTATTATTTTTGAACTTAAGTCACCCGTTTCTTCATCAATAAGTAATCGCCAGGCTCTGTTTAAAAAACGATTTACACCTTCAACTCCTTTTGTACTCCAGGGTTTTACCTGCTCAAGCGGTCCCATAAACATTTCATAAAGTCGTAAAGAATCCGCTCCATACTCTTCAATAATATGATCCGGATTAATGACATTTCCGCGACTTTTACTCATTTTATGAGCACGAGCTTCTACCTTCTCTCCGGTTGCCTTTTCCACAAAGCCATTGCCCTTCTTTTCTACTTCTTCATCAGAAAGTTTTTTCCCTTGTTTTGAAGTGTATTCCATTTCCCCAAGAATCATTCCTTGATTTACCAATTTTTGGAAAGGCTCTTTGGTTGATAGGATTCCACAATCGTATAATACCTTATGCCAAAATCGAGCATATAATAAATGAAGTACCGCATGCTCAGCACCTCCAATGTATAAATCAACCGGCATCCAGTATTTTTCGTATTCAGGATCAACAGGACCGCCATCAAAATTCGGAGAAATATATCTCAGATAATACCAGCAAGAACCTGCCCACTGTGGCATTGTATTGGTTTCTCGCAAAGCATCTTTCCCTGTTTCGGGATCTTTTGTAGCAACCCAATCCTTGGCATTTGCAAGTGGTGGCTCACCATCACCCGTTGGTTGATATTTTTCAACCTCTGGAAGCTCTAGTGGCAACTCGCTTACCGGGAGCGGTTTCGGTTTTCCATCTACATGAATAATTGGAAATGGTTCACCCCAATATCTTTGACGAGAAAATAACCAATCACGTAATTTATAATTAATGGCTTTCTTGCCTGCATTTTTGTCTTCTAAAAACTTGATGATCTTTTGCTTGGCTTCTTTGATCTTCAATCCGTCCAGAAAATCACTGTTTATAGCCTGTCCATTTCCGGTGTAAGCTTTCCCCTCAAATCCCTCTTCAGGTTGAACCGTTCTAACAATATCCAGATCATATTTTTCCGCAAATTTCCAATCTCGTTCGTCTTGCCCGGGAACCGCCATGATAGCCCCCGTTCCGTAACTAACAAGTACATAATCTGCGATCCAAATTGGGATTTCTTTTCCGTTAGCCGGATTTACTGCATAAGCACCGGTAAAAACGCCTGTCTTTTCTTTTGTAAGTTCCTGGCGCTCCAGATCTGATTTTAACTCGACTTCCGCTCTGTATTTTGCAACAGCATCTTTTTGATCATCCGTTGTTATTTCGTCAACTAAGCGATGCTCGGGAGCAATAACCAGATAGGTAGCTCCAAAAATCGTATCAGGTCGGGTTGTAAATACTTTTAGTTTATGATTGACATCTTTGATTTGAAAATCAATTTCTGCACCAATAGATTTTCCGATCCAGTTTCGTTGCATATCCTTCAATGATTCCGGCCAATCCAGATCGTCCAGATCTTGCAATAATCGTTCGGCATATTCCGTGATCTTTAACACCCACTGTCTCATTGGTTTACGAACTACCGGGTATCCACCCACTTCACTTTTGCCATCAATAACTTCTTCATTAGCCAGAACGGTTCCTAATTCCGGACACCAATTCACCGCAACTTCATCTTCGTACGCCAAACCACGTTCATACAACTTCAGAAAAATCCATTGTGTCCATTTAAAATAATTCGGATCTGTAGTATTTACTTCACGATCCCAATCATAGCTAAATCCTATAGCCTGAAGTTGTTCTCTAAATTTATTGACATTCTTTGCAGTGGTTATTTTCGGATGTGTTCCCGTCTTCACTGCATACTGTTCAGCAGGTAATCCAAATGCATCCCAACCCATTGGATGTAACACATTAAACCCTTTCATTCTTTTATAGCGAGCGATGATATCCGTAGCTGTATAACCTTCAGGATGACCAACATGCAAACCTGAGCCACTTGGATAGGGGAACATATCTAACACATAATATTTTGGCTTGGAAGTATCAGTAGGAGTTTTAAAAGTCTTATTTTCTAGCCAGTACTTTTGCCATTTCGTTTCTATGGCGGATGGGTTGTAGGAATGCATTAATTAATTTCTTGTCTGTGTTCTTCTATTTTTTTTTGAAAATAGGGAATTTGAGATCAAAAAGATGATTTCTGTTGACCTAAAAGTTCAAATTTTAACTAGAAAAAAACTTCACATTATCTAAATTTTCAAAATCAGAATCCTGAGTCCATATTTCAGCATTATTTAAAACGCCGGTTGCATAAATTAAAGAATCAGCCATAGGAAGTTTGTGTTCTGCATTAGTTTTAGAAGCGATTAAAGAAATTTGATAATCAATGTCAATTATAGCGCCAAAACTTTCCATGAAAGCTACAGCATTAGTAGCAATTTTATAACTTACTTTTCGATTCATTATCTTATAAATCTCATAGATACAGATTGCGGGAACAAGAACCTGTTTCTTTCCGGTTAAACATTCTTCTACTAATGAAGCATTTTTATCATCATTGAAAAATGATATCCATAACGATGAATCAAGAACTATCAAAAGCGATCTTCTTTTTCTCTAAATCCTGATAGATCGACTCCCTTGGCTATTCCTCTCATTTGCTCAATCGTGGGAACAGGAGAAATCCTTAATCCTGTGTCCTCTTCTTGTATTGTAACTTTCTGCCCCGGCTTTAAATTCAATTTTTTTCGAATTCTAGCGGGAATTATTATCTGGTATTTTGGTGAAATCTTTACAGTTTCCATAACAAGTATATTACGTTTGACTATCGATAAAAGTACGTATTACGATTTAGATATCAAATTAGAAATGATTTCCACCCCATCCGGTTTCCACCACAAATCGGGTGTTTGTGTCTGAATAAGGAATTCAGTCTTTATTCCTTCAATATTTTCATCTGTTAGGTACACAGATTGAGCAATGTATCCGAATCTGCAAACTATTCTCTTTTACTTGTGAACGTAGGAATTTTGAAATCAATAATGAATGGTTCTTTAAATTGATATTTACTAAAAATTGAATGATTTTAAAGAAATAATTTTCCTATAATAAACACTTAATATTAAAGCACAACTGGTATATTGCCGTTTTTTAAACATATACTAATCTTAACTATATTCTCACTACATCTCGAATGTTAATTGCTATAAGATTATTTTTTCTGTTTTCAATTCTTTTCTATTTCAATTTGACTGTAGGTGCTCAGCATTCGCCAACTGATTCAACAACTTATGGCAGTGTTATTTTAAATTTTAACACAGATTCCGCTCTTACAATTATTAATAATCAGTTTCGTGAAGCAAAAATGATTGGCAGTGGCGACACGCTTCATTTAAAGACTGGATTAACATCAATTAAACTTTCTGTGATTCATGATTTCTTGTTCGAGGAAATATTTGTTCTCAAAAAGGATAGTACTTTCTCTTTAACTCATCAGTTCAAAAACCAACCTCTTTCAAAGGAATTATTAGATGGAAATTACGCTGCCAGAAATGCTTTTGGAGCTAATCTCTTGATTATTACTGATGAGCAGTCCAATATAGTTTTAAATAACAAAGACATTGGAACCGGTTATGTATTTACAAATGGATTAATTGGGGAAAATAATCTCGTAGTAAGTATTCCAAAACATAACTCAAAATTTAATTTTAATACTAGCAACGAGTTCTCAAACTCTGATTTATCTTTTAAAATAATAGAACAATATGTTAAACCAGATAAAAGTCGTAGCAGAAAAATTGCTCTTATCCCAGGTGCAAGCCAAGCCTATAGTGGTGGTCTAGGTTCATAGGACAGCGTTTTTGTTTTTCTTAGTTTGATTCATT
>CAXBHO010000151.1:0-5510 GCA_963975485.1 uncultured Balneola sp.
ATAATTTGTCCAATTGTCTTCTTCATAAAAATCTCCGTTAGTTTATGTTAGATAATAAGTTAAAGAGAATATACCTGTTTTAGTTCCTTTATTTAATCTATACTATTTTTGACAACTTTTAGTTCTTGATATCTCTCGTCAAAACCTCACTCATGTAGTCACAGTATGGGCGAAGTACCAAAAAAGATTTTACAATCTCGAAAACAAAATCTTCCGAAAGTACATCTTCATCCGAAAAATGATGAGAAAGATGAAACTGTTTAAAACGAATCAAGTCAATATCCGGATGATCTTTATCGAAACCTCGGGGCGCTGTTTTAACGGCTTCCCCCTCAAAGGAGCCCCAAATCTTTTTAAAATCTGAATCCGAAAGTATCTCCCGAAGAGGCTTAGAATCATGAGCAATATCTTCGCGAATCAGTTTTAAATCTGCTGAATTTGGGCTAAAGAAACCGCCGGCTATAAAACAATTTCCCGGTTCAATATGAATCGCTCAATTTAGGTTGAAATAAGACTTCCCCTAGGCAACTCCATCCACATTCATCCCAAAGTAGAATACAAAAAGCAAATCCGTTCCTACATTCAAAAGAGTTAGAAAAATAGTCACGATCATTGGGTAGCGTGAATTCTGCATTCCTAAAAACCATCCGTTGATAACAAACAAACCTAGCGTGACCGGTGCTACGAATATTCTAATCTGTTAATATAATCTTGTGTATTGCACTACTTCAGGTGTAGCGTCAATACCCATAAAGAAAATTCTATGAACGGATACTGAAGAACTTAAGATTGCCAAGAATCCTGAAAGTGCTAGCAAAAGCACTCTCATCAAAATCACTTTTGTCTTTTAGATGTCTTTTGCGCCATAAGCCTGAGTAGCCAACCCAGTCGGTCCCATTCTCAAAAATCCGAATTCCCAGAAAATAAAATCAAATATCAAGCTACCAACTGCTACCGCTCCTAAATAGTAAACATGCTCTAAATGTCCTATTACAGCTGTATCAATTGCACTAGGTTATGGTGCAGAAATAGTACTGATTATATTGGGTATGGCTAGCTGAAGTACGCTTTTATTCAAAAATTGTGTGTTTTAATTTCACAAAATAACACCCTGAAAGTAGCTTAAACATTAAATAATTGATGTACTTGATATACATCTCTTCTTACGGTTGCATATATATAGGTGCGAATGTATTTTTAACCTTTCAAAGTTCCAAAAAAATTTTACAACTAACTGACTTTTACTTCTCATGAATATTGATACGCGTAATAAAGTTTTAAGCATTGTTTTAGGAGTGGTTATTTTAGCTCTTTCATGGTTTTTATACGATTCTATTGTTACCCCATACCAAGAAGTAATTGACCGAGATGCTATGACTGAGCGCGTCCGGGCAAGGATGAATACGATCAAAGACGTTTTGATACAGTATGACGTAAGAAATGGAAAATATCCACCAGCTGAAGGCGGACTTGATTCTGTAGTCATGTTCGTAAAAACTGACTCTTTGATGATATCAATGTCTGATAGTCTTCTTTCCTATAACGGCGAGAAATTCGCGGTAGATCAGCTTATCTACTCTCCAAGAGATCAGCAACGTTTTATTTATTCCGTAAATGACACCATTCGTCCTCCGCTTTACTTACTTGAAGATCCAAGTGAAGATTATGACGACGCTATTGGGAGTTTAAGTCGAACCACAATGAGAAACGCTTCTAACTGGAATTAATGAGCGAATCCACCTCAAACTTAGGTGTTTGTTTTTTTGCTGATCGTCTTTTTTATGCACTTAACGATCCGCAAAACAGCAAGCACCTTTTTCGTATAGGCTCGTTTGATTTTAATTTTGATGTAAACCAAGCGATAACAACACAAAGCGAAAAACATTTTCCCCTTTTACAAACTACCTTCGATCGTATTTTTGAAGAACATAACATTCAATCTGTACGAGCACTAACTCACCCAGGTGAAGAATGCTGGACTGCGCTTCCAAAAGTTGTTTATGATAATGCGGATGAACGGGAAGACCATCTTTCTATCTTGATGAAAGGAGTTGATCGAGAAGATGTAGAGCCCACTTGGCATACATTAAGTAAAACAGCCTTCAAATTTTTATGCTTACGCAGGCGTGCAGTGATGCAAGGGTTTAATGATCTTACTGAAAAAATTGCAATTACAGATTTTGCCAGTGATTTTGAGATTGCTCAGAAATGGTCTTCTTTTAGCAAACCCGGTGGCTCTTTTATGATGATTGGTTGTCATAAAAACGTTTTGACGATCACTTCATTCTTATTAGGCAAATTCAGAGCAGCAACTTATCTACAGTTCGATCAAATATCAGATATCCCTTACCATTGGTTACAACAAACAGCAAATTCTCCGTGGATGAATGGGTTGCATGAAAATATTTATTTGTTCGGGCATCATACGCATGAGACAGAGCAGGCTATGCAAAACTTCTGGGATGTTTCCTCTGAAATTACTCATCTAAATTCATTGAAAGCTATTGGCGTTGACGCTGAAGAAGACACTTACGGATTTGATCTCGCAGCAGCTTTTCCGGCAATTCTTCTTAGTTTGGATTTTTAGCAACGTCACTAAACCATAACACCGTCACACCTTAACACTATATTTAGTGTGATGGTGTTATAGTGTTATGGTTGTTTGCCTTATATTTACTCAAAAATAGTTACATGAGAATCATTACCGGAAAACTTAAAGGGCGCCGATTTTCAATTCCAAAAGGTCTGGATGTACGCCCCACAACCGATCGAACTAAAGAAAGTATCTTTAATAAGATTGTTGCTTATAAATATCTTGAGAATTCTGTAATCCTTGATCTTTTTGGTGGCTCGGGCAATCTTGGCTTTGAAGCTATTTCTCGTGGCGCTAAACAAGTGACTTTTGTTGAACGAAATCCTGATAGTGTCAAATTGATAGAAAAGGTAGCTGAGGGTTTTGAAATTGAGAAACAGATCAGGACCGTAGTTTCTGATGTGCAACGATTTCTGGAAAATAAGGTTCAGTCCTATGACTTCATTTTTTGCGATCCTCCTTACAATTATGAATGGATGGAAGAGATGATTGCACAAATCTTAGAAAATGATTGGCTAAATGAAGATGGATGGTTTATTCTTGAGCACGATAAATATCATAACTACGAAGATCATCCACATCAATTTTTCAGTAAAGCCTACGGAAGAACAACTGTTAGTATTTTTGAAAAGCATCCGGTAGATTCCAAGTAAATCAATCCTATGAAACACATTGCCTTATATCCCGGATCTTTTGATCCCATTACTTTTGGTCACCTCGATATTTTAGAACGTGCGACTAATCTCTTTGATAAAGTGCTGGTAACTGTTGCAGTAAATCATAGAAAAAGCGCTGTATTTACAGGTGATGAACGAGTTCAGCTCATAAAGGAATGCCTTAAAGGAAAAGATTGGGGCAAAAATGTAGAAGTTGATCAGTTTACAGGTTTACTTGTAAATCACGCTAAGAAAGTAAAAGCAAATACATTAATTCGCGGCGTTCGACAAATTTCGGATTTCGAATACGAGTTCAGAATGGCACTTACCAACAAGCGTCTTGCTCCGGAAGTTGACACTGTTTTTCTTATGCCTGATGAGCACTTCACTTTTATCTCAGCTTCTCTGGTTAAAGAAGTGGCATATTGGGGCGGAGATCTCACTTCTTTTATTCCCGATAATGTAGCGGAAGCCTTAATAAAAAAACAAGAAAAATAACTGTTTGCCTTTTTTCGGCAGAAGCTGCACCATCGGGATGCCTATGGCAAAGGATTTGCTTGGTTAAAGCTTTAAATAAGGTTAGCCATCTCGGAAATTTTGTGAAGTGCATACACATGGAATGTCTAATCGGAATGCCTAGGGCAAATTATTTGATATAATTACAGAAAAGAAACCACCTATTCAATGAAAATTGATTGTTCCTCTGTTGATTATTGGATGTTCTTTTATTCCTGCCTTCATCTGTTCAATGTTCTTCGGTTCTAAATTCAAATTCCGTTTCTTTTTTACCTAACAATTCAGGATTTTGCGGTTGCACAAAAACTTCACTCCAATCATCATAAGCATGATATCCAACAGGGCACAAAATCTACAACCATCTGCAACATTAAAGATCACCGGAAAAGCAAAAGAGCTTAAACGACAAGGTAAATCAGTCATTTCATTGAGCGCCGGCGAACCGGACTTTAAAACTCCCAGACATATTTGTGACGCAGCCATAAAAGCGATCAACAATGGATTTCATGGATACACGATGAACACCGGAACTCCCGAATTACGAGAAGCTATCGTCGCAAAATTGAAAAGAGATAACGGATTGGATTACGATCCATCACAAATCATTTGCTCAAATGGGGCAAAGCAATCGGTGGGCTTTGGACTTCTTGCGATCGTTAACAATGCTGATGAAGTTATTATTCCCGCTCCGTTCTGGGTTTCTTATCCTGAGATGGTTCGTTTAGCTGAAGGAGAATCTGTTCTCATAAGAACATCTTTTGAGAATGACTTCAAACTTACTCCTCAACAACTGGAAGATGCTATCACGCCAAAAACAAAAGCACTCATTCTTTGTTCTCCATCAAATCCTACGGGAGCTTGTTACTCTAAAGAAGAACTGAAAGGATTGGCAAATGTACTTAGAAAACATCCTGATATTTATATCCTTTCCGATGAAATCTACGAATATATTGTGTTTGAAGGCGAGCATGTTGGAATTTTAAATGTTGCGCCGGATTTAAAAGATCGGGTTTTATTGGTGAACGGTTTTTCAAAAGGTTTTGCCATGACAGGCTGGCGAATGGGTTATCTCGCAGCAAGCAATGAAGTTGTTGGGGCTGTTTCTAAAATTCAAAGCCAGGAAACTTCTGCTCCGTCATCTATTTCTCAAAAAGCTGCCGAAGCCGCTTACAATGGCTCTTTGGATGAAGTAAAAGCCATGCGTGATCAGTTTAAAAAACGCCGTGATTTTATGGTGAAATCGCTCAATGCGATTGAAGGCGTTAGTTGCTTTACCCCCGGCGGTGCATTTTATGTGTTTCCTGATATTTCTAACTATTTAGGAACTAAAACTACTTCTGGAGCAAGTATTGAAACTTCTACTGAACTGTGTTTATACCTGCTAGAAGAATTTGGATTAGCACTTGTACCCGGCGATGCCTTCGGAGAGCCAAACGGTTTGCGAATGAGCTATGCTGCTTCTATGGATGACCTCGAAAAAGCTATGGATTTGTTTAAGAAAGGCTTGGAAAGTTTGGGGTAATATCAACTCTAACATTCTAAAGCAGAATTAGCAAGATTTTAGAATTCTCAGAATTTTTTAATTCAGATAATTCATTCATTCTGTAAATTCTAATCCAAACAACGGCATCATTATTTTAAAGCTCAGAAATTAATTCTATCATGAATACTTTACCCCCTCTCCCAAGCCCTTGCTTGGGAGAAACACCCGGAGCCTGTCTGCCGACAAAGGCAGGCTCCTGCTC
>CAXBHO010000152.1:0-5474 GCA_963975485.1 uncultured Balneola sp.
TTCAAAGCAATTCCTTACAGTTTTATTTTAGGGAAAGTTTTTTGGGAGCAGGAGCTCCCGAATAGCCTCCCAAGCAGGAGCTTGGGAGGGAGGGTAATAGGGAAGAGGAGATAGAAACCCTTAAAAAATTATGACCGGAAAATATTTCCTAACACTAATTCAGCTACTTCCTGCTTTGTCCCTTTAAATTCTGTTTTGGACGTTTTCCCAATTAGAAAGATGTGATTAGTCTCAACTTCAAACCCGGCGCCTTCTGTTGATAAGGAGTTAGCTACGATCCAATCGGCATTCTTTTGTGTGAGTTTTTGGGTGGCGTTTTCAATCAGATCTTCTGTTTCCATTGCAAAACCGATCAAAATCTGATTTTTATTCTTGTTTTCGCCAAGCCAGGCTAAGATATCCTGAGTTTTATTCAACTCGATCGAAGATGAGCCTGAATCCTTTTTAACTTTATGCTTGTGAGTTTTTGCAGGAGTAAAATCAGAAACAGCTGCCGCCATGATAATGACATCAGCGTCTGATTCAGCTTTAACGGCTTCAAAAAGATCTTTCGCAGTAATAATCTTAATTGTATGGATTCCCTCAGGAACTGAAGTGGTTACAGGACCGTGAATCAATTTTACTTCAGCACCAAGCCTTTTTGCAGCTTCTGCCATGGCAAACCCCATTTTTCCTGAACTGGGATTGGAAATAAAACGAACAGGATCTATGAATTCTCTTGTTGGTCCTGCTGTAACGACTACTTTATTCCCTTTCAATGGACCTTCAATGGAACCAATAATTTCAGAAGCTTTGTTTAAAATATCTTCAAATTCTGGGAGTCTTCCTTTTCCCTCCAGTCCACTGGCTAAAAATCCTGAAGCAGGTTCCAAAACATGATATCCGAACTTTTTTACTTTTTTGAGATTCTCAGTTACCGTAGGGGATTCATACATTTCACCATCCATAGTTGGGCAGATCAGAATAGGGGAACGAGACGCAAGAACAGTGCTCGTAAGCATATTATCCGAAATACCGGATGCAATTTTTGAAAGCGTATTGGCAGTACAAGGTGCAATCACAAAAATATCTGCCCACTCGCCCCAATTAATGTGTCTGGTCCAGTCAGTTGATTGAGCGTCATCAGGAAATATTTCAACGGCAACTTCGTGTTGAGAAAGGGAAGTAAAAGTCTCTAAACCAACAAAGCGAGTGGCTGAGGGAGTCATTGTAACCCGCACTTCAGCACCCGCTTTTTGAAATTCTCTAAGTAAAAAAACAGCTTTGTAAGCTGCAATTCCTCCGGTTACACCGAGAATAATGCGTTTGCCGGAGAGCATACTTATTCCTCTACTTCAGGACGACGGTAATAAGTTTTTCCTTCTTCCATCTCAGTTATAGCTCTTTGAACGGCGTGAGGAAGTTTTTCAAAAGACTTTGAAATTTGCTCTTGTTCTTCATTGAATGAAAACTCGTCTTCGTCTTCAAAACCTTCAAAATATTGAAGCTTTTCATCAAGCTCTAATTTTTCAGTTGCTGCAATTTGACGAGCTCTTTTAGACATGATCACCAATAACTCATATTTGTTACCGGTTGTCTTTTTTAGCTCTTCGATGTCAAGGGTACGAATTGGCATATTTTTTAATTTGAATTCATGAATTCGAGAACAGCTTGCTTAATTTGAGAGTAAGCTTTCTCTAAATCATCATTAATAATAACCCGATCAAATTGATCGGCATACGTAAGTTCTTCTTTTGCACGTTCAAGCCGCAAGGCAAGAGTTTCTTCGTTTTCAGTGCCTCTGGCAATCAAACGTTGCTTTAATACATCAAGTGAAGGCGGCTGAACAAAAATGCTTAAACACTCATCACCGTATAATTTATTAATATTTGCAGCGCCTTTTACTTCAAGGTCAAGCAGAATAAAATAGCCTAATTTTAGCCTTTTATCAACCTCTGATCGTAAAGTTCCATATCTCTTCCCACTATAAAATTCTTCCCATTCTAAGAAGTCGTTTTCGTCAATCTTAGCCTGAAATTCTTCCTCTGAAAGAAAGTGATAATGTGTACCGTTTTTTTCGCCCTTACGAGGTGGGCGTGTAGTCGCAGAAACAGAAAATTTCAGAGCCTCAAAATCCTGAAATAACCTTTTGGCCAGAGTGGTTTTTCCTGCACCGCTCGGCGCAACTAAGATTATAAGTTTACCTTTCTTCATTTTATTAGATATAAGATATAAGATGTAAGATGTAAGATAGGAGTTCTTTTATCTTACATCTTACATCTCAAATCTGATTACTCGACGTTTTGTATTTGTTCCCGAATCTGCTCCAACGTTTCTTTAGAGCGAACTATATGATGAGCGATTTCCGAATCATTCGCTTTAGAACCAATGGTATTGAGTTCGCGATTCATTTCCTGTGTTAAGAAATTTAATCTACGCCCGGCCGGCTCGGGTTGCTCTATAGCCTCGATGAAAAATTTTAAATGTGCACGCATTCGAACAATTTCTTCCGTTATATCCATTTTGTCTGCGATAACAGCAATTTCAGTTTCCAGGCGTTCTTTGTCGAAATTATCATCAGCCAAAAGCTGTTGGATACGCTCTCGAAGTTTATTTCTCACTTCTTCAACGCGTCCATCGGTGACTTTTTCTACTTCATTCAGATTGGTCTCAATATTTTCTATACGCTCAATGAAATCGTTCTTAAGTTGATCGCCCTCCTGCGTTCTCATTACAATCAGATTTTCAATGGCTTTATGCAGCGCTTGTATCGTTACTTCCCATTTCTGTGCAAGGCTTTCTTCATCTTCTTCTTCCGTAATAAAAATATCGCCAAAGCCGGTAATATTTTTCAGATTTAACCCGCCTTCAATTCCTGCAACTTCCTGTACTTTTCTTAAAATTCTGGCATAGGCTTTAACTTTAACTTCATCTATTTTTATAGGAGGCTCGCCTGAATCAGATTCAGTAATATGAACATTAATATTTAGCTTCCCTCGGTTAACTGTTTTTTGAACAAGCTCCTTCAAAGCAAGTTCTTTATCCTGAAGGCGTTGTGGCAGCCGAATAGAAAAATCTAAGTACCGGCTGTTTAAGGATTTGATTTCAACGGTGGCCGTAATGCCATTATCAGTGGCTTCGCCCCGTCCAAATCCTGTCATAGAAATAATCATAGTGAATGAGTAGATGAAATTTTTGCAAAATCAAAGGTACAAAAGTAACAGTCAGGAAGAAACTGCTTGGCATGTATTCGATGATTCGTATCTTCTTGCTTTAATCTCACTTTATAGATGAACATTCTAGGTATTTCAGCTTTTTATCACGATTCGGCCGCTTGTTTGATACAGGATGGAAAAATAGTAGCTGCTGCGCAAGAAGAACGATTTACCAGAATTAAACATGATGCAGCATTCCCCAAAAATGCGATCGAATATTGTTTGGAGTTTTCAGGATTGTCGATTGATGAATTGGATGCCATCGCTTTCTATGATAAACCATTTTTGAAATTCGAGCGATTGTTGGAAACATATCTTTCCTTTGCTCCAAAGGGAATTAGATCATTTGTGACCGCTATTCCGGTTTGGCTGAAGGAAAAGATGTTCTTGAAAAAACTGATTTATGACTCGCTGAAAGAAGTAGGCGAGTATGAAAAAGATGAAGTAACGCTTTTATTTCCTGAACATCATCTGAGCCATGCAGCAAGTGCTTTTTATCCTTCAAAATTTGAAAATGCTGCAATTTTAACCATTGATGGAGTTGGTGAATGGGCGACAGCTTCAATTTGTCTCGGTAAAGGCAATGAAATCAAGATTCTTCGGGAACTGAAATTCCCACATTCCCTAGGATTGCTGTACTCGGCTTTTACGTACTATCTCGGTTTCAAAGTTAATTCAGGTGAATATAAATTGATGGGATTGGCTCCGTATGGAAATCCCGATTCAGAACTACTCCAAGACTATATCGAGAAGATAAAAACCGAGCTTGTTGATATTCGGGAAGACGGCTCGATCTGGTTGAATCAAACATACTTTGATTATGCTACCGGACTCAGAATGGTCAAGGATAAAAAGTGGGAAGTGTTGTTTGGGTTTCCTCGGCGTGAGGGTGAAGCTGAATTAGAACAACATGAAGCTGATCTTGCGTTGGCTATCCAAATGGTAACGGAAGAAATTGTTATCAAAATGGCAAAAGAAGCCAAGAAATTAACGGGAGCCAATGCGATTTGTTTAGCCGGAGGAGTAGCTTTGAATTGTGTGGCGAATGGTAAACTTCAAAATGAAGGAATTTTTGAAGAAGTGTATTTCCAACCTGCAGCAGGTGATGCCGGTGGAGCAGTTGGTGCAACGCTAGCAACTCAGTTTATATATTTTGATGAGAAACGAAGTCCCGAATTCCCCGATTCCATGAATGGCGCTTATTTAGGACCTGAGTTTTTCAATATTGATGTGGAACGTGCTTTGAGAAAGTTTAAGCCTAAATTCAAACATTATGAGGATTCAGATCTTTTCCCAAAAATTGCGAAAATTCTTGATGAGGGAAATGTAGTTGGATGGTTTAGCGGAAGAATGGAATTTGGCCCAAGGGCTTTAGGCGGAAGAAGCATTATTGCTGATCCAAGACGTGTTGATATGCAGAAAAAACTCAACTTGAAGATCAAAAAAAGAGAATCATTTCGACCTTTTGCTCCATCGGTTTTAGCTGAATATGCATCAGAATATTTTGAGTTAAACTCTGGTTCTCCATATATGCTTTTGGTTCAACCGATAAAAGAAGAACTTTGCGCAGAGCTTCCTAAAGGATATAATGGATTACCATTGCGAGAAAAACTCGCCGTTAAAAGATCGGATTATCCCGCTATTACACATATTGATTTTTCAGCAAGAATTCAGACCGTTCATAAAGACACAAATCCTCGTTATTGGAGTTTAATTGATGCGTTCAGAGAACAAACGGGTTGCGCAATGGTTGTAAATACCAGTTTCAATGTGAGAGGTGAACCCATTGTTTGCACACCCGAAGATGCATACCGATGTTTTATGAATACCGAGATGGATTATTTGGTAATTGGTGAGTATGTTTTCGCAAAGAAAGAGCAGCCCGAGTGGACTGAGAAAATTGAATTTGATAAAGATTGAATTACATCATTCTCCCTTTAGGTCATTGCGGACCTGCCTTTGCCGATGCGGCTACGTGCAGGCAGGCTTGATCCGCAATCTAGATTTTAATGTTGAATGAGATCCCGGGTCAAGCTCGGGATGACTATTAACAATGTATTTTTTGAAATAAAATGGAATTACTAAAAGATTTATGGCAGTTTATGAAGGAGCGGAAGAAGTTTTGGCTTGCTCCGGTAATCATTGTGCTGCTTTTACTTGGATTTCTAATTGTAATAGGTGGTGGTTCTTCTATAGCTCCTTTTATTTACACACTTTTTTAAAAAACGATCATGCTTCCAAAACGAGATCTTAGTTTTATAAAAACCGATCCTGAAACAC
>CAXBHO010000153.1:0-5273 GCA_963975485.1 uncultured Balneola sp.
GAAGATAACTCAGATTTCATCTTGGAATGAGGATCGGGACTTTCAGTCCCAACCCCCTGCACTTTCAGTGCAGGGTGGTTTATTCAAAAGTACAACCTCCTATATTTACCCACAAGGTTTCCCGTAGAACCAAATTTTTGAAACATGGTAGCCCTTTTAACAATGCGCCTAATCTCCTCTTCTTTTAGATTCGCCATAGATTTGTTAGTTCATTTTAGCTTTCGCGGTAGTTATGAGTTCAGCAATCTCTTCTTTCGAGATATTCTCTTTATTGTTGCAATATTGGCACACTATTTCCTGCGATTCCCCATTCATTTCTTTGATGTCATCGTAGTTAAGCAAAGACAATGCATTCAAAAAGCGATCTTTATTGCATCGGCAGAAAAAATCAACTAATTGCTTGGATAACTCTTTTACTTTTATAGGAGACATTACTTTATGCATTACAGCGTCAATGTATTGCCCGTCTTCAAAGAATTTATGAACAGGAGGAAATGAACTCAATCGTTCTTGAAGCATATCAATTTGACCTTCTGGTGCATCCGGTAGTTTTTGGATAAGCAAACCACCCGCCTCAGTAACCTCGCCTTCGTCATCCATACCAACACCAAGAACTAGCGCAGAATCTACCTGTTCTGATTGAGCTAAATAATGAGCGAGATCAGTAGTTACATCTCCGTTAATAAGCTGAATAGTGCTTGTTCTTGGCTCGGCTTCATTATATAAAGTTTTAGAAAAAGTGAGAACACCTAAACCCAATCCTTTTCCAAAAGTTGTGGATGAATCTGAATAATCCAGCTCGGCTGAAGGGTTTGCTACGTATCCACGAACTTCCCCTAAGCTATTTGCTTCGGCTACTAAAGAACCAATAGGGCCGCTACCTTCCATGCGTAAACGGATGCGCTCTTCGCCCTTAAGTTCTGACGCTAATAACATAGTAGCAGTAAGCGCTCTGCCCAAAATAACCGTGTTTAATAACGATAGATTATGCCTATCTTTCGCTTCTTTAACAAGATCAGAAGTTTTAACAACGGAGATTTTAAAATGTCCGTCAGTAGTAATTCCCTTAATTAAACGATCCTTAAACTCGAATGCTTTTTTGTCCATGAACGTAATTCTTAAATAAATGAAAGCTCTCAACAATACTTACTAAAGATAAGGATATTAGAAATAGAATAAACGAGCGCTGCTAGAGAGAGTTTCTATCAGAGAGATAGGTGTTTTCATAAAAGATGAATGGAATCTGTGTATGGCAAGAGTTTATTCGACATCAAAACCTTCCTGATTTTTAAGAATTGCTCATTCATCTGTCGGGCTATGCACGGCTGATGAATACTGGTTAGCGGCTATATCTCATTAACACATATCCATCACCCCGCTGTAGGCGAAATGATGGATGATTTCTAAACTAGGATAAAAATGTTTGGTTGCCTTTTAAACCGGACGTAAACCTGCTCCGTTGGTAGACATGTCCCTTGCTTGTAAATTAGATAAAAGATCTTAACTACATCCACGCTACTCAAGTTAATAAGAAAGGACTTTGCCGAAGGCATCCCTACGGGGCAGTCCGCACGCTTCACATTCTTTTCGTTTAACCCGCTTTACTTCCTATCCTTCAAATACATCTCGCCCATTCTACCGGAGAAATGCCCCTTAGAAGAATAGATCTTATGCGTTTTGCCAACTTGGGCAATTCTCTGCTCCGCAAGAATATTCGAAGCTACATAAGTGGGAATATTATTGTCTTCCGAATAGTTCAGTATCCCAAAAATCGTGTCATAGATCTTGCCTGCTTTTTGCAAACAACGCCCTTCATTATATCCTTCAAGCTCGCCCGCTACATTTATTAATCCACCGGCATTAATCACATAATCAGGAGCATAAATAATTCCTTTATCCATTAATTCCCGCCCATGTTTTTCTTCAATATCGAGCACATTATTGGCACCACCGGCAATAATATCACATTTAAACTGCCCCATCGTATCGTCATTGATAACTCCGCCAAGTGCACACGGAGTAAAGATATCGACATCAAGACCGTAGATCTGATCGGCCTTAACAAACGTTCCATTTATTTCTCCTGCTAGTTTTTTTGCTTTTTCTTCGTAGATATCAGCAATAAAAAGTTCAGCTCCTTCTTTGGCTGCATGTCGAGCAAACGTAGAAGCGACATTACCCGCACCTTGCAAAGCAATTTTCTTGCCTTTTAAAGAGTCACTTCCGTAGGCTTTTTTAGCGCACGCTTTAACGCCCATGTAAACGCCATAAGCTGTTACCGGAGATGGATTACCGCTTCCACCCATTGATTTAGGAATTCCTGTAACGAACTTAGTTTCGGAATATACCCATTCCATATTTTCTTCTTCCATACCTACATCTTCTGCGGTGATATAACGCCCACCAAGACCATCTACAAAACGACCAAAAGCACGGAACAACATTTCAGTTTTATCTTTGTGAGGGTCGCCAATAATGACAGCTTTTCCACCACCTAAATTCAATCCCGAAATCGCCGCTTTATATGTCATTCCTCTGGAAAGCCGGAGCACATCTTTGAGAGCAGCGGCTTCACTTTCATAATTCCACATTCGTGTACCACCAAGTGCCGGGCCAAGCGTAGTGTCATGAATTGCAATAATGGCGCGTAATCCTGATGCAGGGTCAGAGCACATAACTACTTGCTCGTGGCCATAAGATTGAAGGGCATTAAATACCGGAAAATTTGGATCAAGTTCTTTTTGTGTCATAGGATTTTTGATAGTTGACTCAGTCATTACAATTCTTTTTTTAAAGGATAAAAGTCTTAGTCGTGGAAGCGTTTCCACAAACTCTCCATTTATTTATAAACTCTCAAATATTTGCCATGTTTTTACGATTAAAAACAAGCCTCGAAACATAAGAAAACCTGAGCTTTATATGGGGATTTTACCCTGTCTTTTTTCTGAAAGCATACGATACGCTATGTGTGGGCATTAATTCATGATCTCAACTAGGCATAAATATATATTTAATATTGTAACAGATTAAGTTTTTTAGTTATGATATTGTATTTTATAAGAAATAAGCATTATTGCTTTGGCACTCTGGTTTGATCGCCATGTTGCCTTTATGAATAAAAAAATAAATAAGGTAAACCATGTCATTCCGCTGGGTATTCGCGCAGCAGGACGAGGCTATTCGTACATCTGCATTAGAGCAGAAGCTCGGAGTCCCGACCAAAATAGCCGAATTATTGGCTATTCGCGGCATAGAAACATATGATGATGCAAAACTCTTTTTCAGACCAACTATAGACAGAATTCATGATCCATTCTTGATGAAAGACATGGATTTAGCAGCCGATAGGCTTGCGGTGGCTATCCGTAATGGTGAAAGAGTACTCGTTTACGGCGATTACGACGTTGACGGAACTACCGCTACGTCTTGTCTTTATATTTTTCTTAAAGAATTCGGGGTTGATGTGGATTTTTATATTCCACATCGTTTTAAAGAAGGATATGGCATCAATCCCGAAGGAATAAAATACGCAGAAGATACAGGCTCCCATCTTATTGTATCTGTGGATTGTGGTATTACTGCTATTAAAGAAGCATTGGTGGCTAAAGAAAAAGGAATCGATCTTATTATATGCGATCACCATACAGTAGGCGATGAAATTCCGGATGCGTTGGCAGTACTTGATCCCAAAAGACCCGATTGCACGTATCCTTTTGATGGTTTATCAGGTGCGGGAGTTGGATTTAAGCTGATTCAGGCAACAATAGTAAAATTAGGATTGCCTAAAAAGGTAGCGTATCAATTTCTAGACTTAGTCGCAATATCCATTGCATCAGATATTGTACCAATCGTAGATGAAAACAGGATCTTGATGAAAGAAGGATTACAAATGATCCGAAAGAAGCCAAGAGTTGGAATTAAAGCCTTGCTCGACCTCATCAAGATGCCCAGAGAAGAAATTAATACAACGAAGATAGTCTTCTCTATAGGCCCCAGAATTAATGCAGCCGGAAGAATGGGTGACGCAACAACGGCGGTTCAATTGATGATCGCTGAAAGTGAAGCCAAGGGAAAAGCATTTGCTCATGAATTGGAATCTGTGAACATGCGTCGCCGAGATAAAGACAGCAAAACAATGGAAGAGGCATTGTCAATGATAGACGACGATCTGGATCTGGATCAAACGTCTATTATGGTGTTGTATAAAGAAGACTGGCATCTTGGGGTGATTGGAATCGTGGCCTCAAGGTTGGTAGATCTGTATCACCGACCAGCAATTATGCTAAGTAGTGTTGAAGGAGTAATAAAAGGATCGGGTAGAAGCATTAAAGGCTTCAATATTTATAATGCGATGAAGAAGTGTAAAGATCTTCTGGAGCAGTTCGGTGGACATGAATTTGCAGCAGGGTTAACAATCAAAGAAGGAAAACTAACCGAGTTTAAACGAAGGATGAATGAGATCGCATACTTAGATTTGTCCGAAAACTCCTTTGAGCCGATGTTACAGATTGATACAGAACTAAATCTGGAAGATATTGATATGAAGTTCTGGAAACTTCTGAATCAATTTGAGCCGTTTGGCCCCTATAATCTCCGCCCTATTTTTGTGAGTAAGAAAGTTGAAACAGTTGGTGTTCCTACCATTGTTGGAAACGGGCATTTAAAAATGAGAGTAAAACAAGGCGATTCGGGGGTTTTTGATGCAATCGGTTTTAATATGCACGAATACCTACCCGTTGTACGCAAAGCCACTTTCGACATGGCGTATGTAGTGGAAGAAAACCACTGGAATGGTCGGCGCACGCTTCAGGTGCGGATAAAAGATATTCATCAGAACTGAGAATTTTTTACCCTTTGCGATTCTAAGTGTGATATTTTAAATCCTATACACTCCCAGCCTGCCAGCTGGCGGATCAGGATCTTTGTGAAGGCTAATGCTCTTCAAATATCTAGCCCCACTCAAAACTCTCACTAAAAGAATGTTTTCAATTTAGTATTGCTGTTAGATAATAATCCTGATATCTTTGTCGCCCTTCTATTGACACCTCGGTTTTAGTAGAAAAATGTACGGGACTGTAGCTCAGTTGGTAGAGCAACGGACTGAAAATCCGTGTGTCGGCGGTTCAATCCCGCCCGGTCCCACAGAAAGCTAAAGCCTTGTATTGCAATTAATTAAAGCGATACAAGGCTTTTTTATTTGGGATAGTGGTAAGGGCTTTTTATTGGTCTCAGCAAAGGGTTAAAACCCTGCACTTTTAGTGCAGCACTTTAGT
>CAXBHO010000154.1:0-5199 GCA_963975485.1 uncultured Balneola sp.
TGAGAACTACATCCTGTTCATCCTATAATCCCGAAAATCCGGGTTCAACGAATGGAGGAGCTGAATTAATCTGGTGGCAGAATAACCAATAACTTAAAACCAATCCCGGGATTCCTGTACATCAATTAAAACTCTGGTAAAGCAAGTTAGGAAGCCTAAGCGAGCTTAGGTTTTTAACCTATTTGTTTTGAAGTTGTTGGTTTTGGTGAAAAGCTAAACTCTAACCTAAAACGGGATTTTGTATCTACCACATACACTGCATCTAATTGTTGTAATTGAGCATGTATAAGATTTAACCCAAGATTTTTAGGTATGTTAAAATCCTTAGTGTCATCAAATCCTACTCCATTATCTTCATATAGTACATTGATCTTATTTCCAGTAACTGACAGATCTATATGTATTACTCCATTTTCTATATCCTTAAAAGCATATTTGAACGAGTTTGTGATCAATTCATTCAACAGTAACCCAATAGGAATAGCCTCATTTATATTTAGCTTATAATCAGCTATATCAATCATAAATTCAATATTCTTATTCTGATCATTCATAGTAGCGCTGATTGCAGGAATAAGCGTATCCAGATAATCATGTACATTAACTGAAGAAAGATCCGGAGATTTATACATCAATTCATGAACCATTGCAATTGAAATGATACGATTTATACTTTGTTCAAATGCAGTCGTTACCTTTTCATCTATAACTTCGTTTTTTTGAAGTTCCAACAGTCCTGAAACTATAGCCAAGTTATTTTTTACTCTGTGATGAATTTCTGATAAAAGGGTAGTTTTTTCTTTTAATGATTCCTCAATAATTTTCTTAGATCTTATTCTTTCAGTGATATCCTGAGTAATTCCCATTACTCTATTAACTTCACCATTTTCATCTTTGATAGGTATAAAAGAGGATAAAAATTGATTGTCATTTTTACTAAACTCAAAGTCTATTGGTACATTCTGTAGTGCTTTATTAAACAAGGAAAGTATTCTGCCACTCTGCTTTGGGTCTAAAAGCTTATCATAGGTAATACCGATAAAATCTTCTCTGTTCTGTATTCCCATTATTTCCAACCCTGCATCGTTAATAGATAAAAGGCGACCTTCTCTATCAAATTCGTGAATGCAAAATGGAGCGTTTGAAATTAATGTTCGGTACCTCATTTCACTATGTTTGATTTGTTCTTCTACTTTCTTCTTCTCAGTTATATCCTCTACCAGCGACATTACCGTTACAATTTTTCCGGAAGAATCTTTAACAACAGAGTTGTACCATATACAATCTATTATCTTTCCTGATTTTGTATAATTTCTATTGTATGAAATATTTGAGCTTGTGCTGCCACCGGAAAGTTGTCTTGCAACAGATTCAGTCTTTGTTTTGTCTTCCTCATAAACAAGTTCAAGAGCATACTTACCTAGTACTTCTTCTTCTTTCCAGCCAAAAATTTCCCCGCACTTTTTTGACCAGTTTATAATCCTGAACTCACGATCATATTCTACCACACCTAAGGGTGAGTTATTTAAATGGTTTTGAAGTTGTTGTAATACTTTTTCTAGTTCTTTTTCTGCTTTCTTTTGTTCACTTATATCAATTCCAACACCAAGCAGGCATTCTTCTCCTTTATAGTTAATAGCTACACCGGTAAAATAATACCGCACCTTGGAGCCATCTTTACGCATAACATTGGCTTCAACAGCATCCTCTCCTTCAACAAAAACATTGGCAATTTTTTCCGTTAACAACTCTTTCTCGTCATCATCAACAAAGTGCAATGGATGAGCAGCTCTCACTTCTTCCGTCGTATATCCTGTTTCCTTCTCGAAATTTTCATTCCATCTTAGATACTTTCCATTTTTATTAAACAAATAGAAAATACCCGGGAGACTATTTATGATGGTATCTGACAAATGTTTTTCATTCGTTGTCTGCTTCTCCGCTTCAATTCTTTTTGTAATGTTATGAGAGAATACCGTTATGCCTGTGATATGCCCATTCTTGTCTTTAATTGGAGAGAACCAATTTTCCCAATACTCTAAACTTCCCTGTTCAACTTCAAAACTGAATACTTTTTCAAAATATTCTCCGGATAGGGCTCTACTATAATCTTCCAGTAAAATAGCTTTATTCTTTTCCTCTAAAATAAAATCAAAAACATTCATTCCTTTTTTTAAATTTTTATTAAATAGTGATTTTACAATTGCTTTATGATTATTATTGAAAGCCAAGTAATTAAAGTCTCTATCTAACGAAAAGACAATAATTTCTTTAGGGCTCTCTAATATGGATGAAAGAAGCTCAGAATTAAGTTTAAATCTCTCTCTACTTTTTAAAAGTTCTTCTGACTTTTCTTGTAGAAGTGCCTCTAATTCTTCCGGTTTTTTTAGCACTTTAGTTGATAGAAAACCAATTACTAATGCTCCTAAAGCAGACAGAACTAAAATTATTAATAAGCTTGTTCTTGATTCACTGTTTCCAACTCTTGTAACATATAATTTCCAATCACCTTCGGGAAAGTTCACGGATTCATAATAAGTCAGCTTCACGTTATCATTTACAGGTAGAAAAAAATCCTCCTTACCAGTATCAGGATTAATTTTTGAAAGTTGAAAATAATACTTATCTGTTGGAAACTGATTTAAGCCCGACTTCTCAATCAATGTTTCCAGGTAAATTAAAACCGCTGAAAATCCCCATATTTCATCATCAATGATAATAGGTAACCTTCCAATTACAGCTCTTCCTCCTTGTTTTAAATCTATGGGCCCTGCAAAATAAATGGTACCAAGCTCAGCGGCTTTTATTACTTCTGCGTTAACTTTTGGATCATTTATGATATCATAGCCGATTACTGATTCATTCCCTTCCAAAGGATATACGTATTCTATAACTCCGTCCGGAACCAATTCCAATACATCTACACTTTCATGATTCTCAAGCAATTTTTTGGCGATCTTCTCGAAATTCTCAACTTCACCCTCTTGATTTACCGTGAGCGCAAGTGTTAAAGCAACACTATAAGAATCCCGAATTGTTTCCTGAATATTTTGTTCAATAATCTCCAGCACTTTACCAGATTCTTCAGCTTCATTTTGCATCAAGATCTGAAAACGCATAAAAGCTATAATAAAACCTATTATGAATATAGAAATTCCGATCAGACTACCTGATAACCATGGTGAAAAAGATTTGTTTGATGGGTTTTGCAAATTTTTAATGATTACTCTCTACATCTTAATTTTTACTTATTGGTGATAAAGTATAAAAACTAAGTGTGAATAAATACTTAACAGAAGAATAGCACTCACTTAATTAAATCATGACCAAGAAACTTGTACTCAATCAAATTAGAGAACAATATTTTTGATAGTTTTCAATAAATCGAACACATCTGTAAAGCAATTGTTTTAATATATTGTAGAAATCAATTTCTAAATAACGTCCCCTTATGTTAAATATACACACTATAGTTTTAATATCTCTATTTCTATTTTTTCAAGCTTGTACTACTTCTTCAAATTTAGAAGATGCCAGATTTATTACAGGACAGATTGCTTCTGAATTTGTTCCGGATTCCAGAGTTGCACTTTTTGAGGTTGAAGCGACCTCAAAAGAGAATGTTATTATTTTAACAGGAGAAACAAATCTAGCTGATGCAAAGTCAACATTATTAGATTCCCTGTCTAACAAAAACATTCCGTATGAAGATAATATTAACGTGCTGCCTGCTAATGATTTAGACGGTAATATATATGCTCTGGTTAATAATTCTGCAGCCAATCTAAGATCTGAACCCAAACATTCTGCACAACTAGCTACTCAAGCAATATTGGGGATGCCACTAAGAGTTCTTAAAAAGCAAGGTAGCTGGTATTTGGTTCAAACTCCGGAAGATTATCTTTCATGGGTCGATGGCGGAGGAATCAAACGAATGAATGAAAAATCTTACAAGGAATGGAGTGGTTCTGAAAAGATAATTTATCTCGATACTTATGGTTTTTCGTATGCTGATACTAACCGATCTTCAGATAAGGTTTCAGATCTTGTAGCCGGAAGTATTTTAAAAGTAATAGGAAGCACTCAATCATTCTACAAAGTATCATACCCTGACGGGCGTATTGGTTTTATTCACAAATCAGAATCCAGATTATTAGCAGACTGGGAAATCAACATCACGGCTACGCATGAATCACTTGTTGAGGCAGCAAAAACTATGATTGGAGCCCCGTATTTATGGGGAGGAACTTCTACCAAAGGTATGGATTGTAGTGGATTCACAAAAACTATCTATTTCATGAATGGTCAAATTATTCCACGTGATGCCAGCCAACAGGTTAAAGCCGGAGAACTGGTCGATACTGATAAAAATTGGGATAAACTGGAAGTTGGTGATTTGTTATTCTTTGGCCGTGAAGCAACAGAAACACGCTCCAGAGCAGTAACTCATGTTGGTATGTGGATTGGTGATAACCAGTTTATTCATTCTGCTAGCAACGTACATATTAACAGCGTAAATCCTTCAGCTGAAAACTATGATGAGTTTAACACCGGGCGTTATCTCGAAGCCAGAAGATATCTGAATAACTGGGAAGGAAATATTATTCCAACCAATAAAATGTATTCAGCTTTAATTGAAAACTAGTGTAAAGTCAATGTTCAGATGTCGTAAAACACCTGCCAAGTCTAGGACAATTCATGGATGACGCTACACTAGTTTTATTATCTCTATTCCTATTTTCCAAGGTTGTACTACTTACTCTCGTTCCGTAGCTCCGCTGCGGAATGACAAACAGGAGCTCTGCCTGTCTGCCGACAGGCAGACTCCGAATAATTCGGGGTAACATTCTATTTCTCAATCCCTTTTTGACCAAGATTACAAGGGATTTCCACGATGCACAGGATGAAAGATGGGCTGATAACTACATCCTGTTAATCCTATAATCCCGAAAATCCTGCTTCAACGAATGGAGGAGTGTGCTTTAAGCAAGATTACACAGGATTTGGGAGTTGAGATCTTAGAGGAGGGAAATTTTTTAACAATGATCAATGATTCAATTACGAATTAAGAATGCACTCATTGATCATTGAAGCATTCTTAATTGAACTTTGATTTTGCCTCTTATAAAACCTATTCCTAATTCGTGTCTCTAAGAAAACACCTCATTTTTCAGATAAATCCAAATTTTTTCTATCATC
>CAXBHO010000155.1:0-5119 GCA_963975485.1 uncultured Balneola sp.
TCAAACAACGGGATAAATACGAGCGTTTTTCAATCAGCGTGCCCCAGGCACACCACACATCTAATCCGTTAGGTAATTCATCCAATAACTTGCAAATCGTCTCGACATTTTTGTCATGGGCCTTTTTTTGAAAGTGCTTATGCATGTTATCCGGATTGGTTGACCGCTGTGGATACAGGTTGAACATCAGCCATCCATCGTAGCCCCGAGCCTTAGCATATCGTGCAACTGAAGCCACGGTTGGATCTAAATTTCCGGGAACGGCAGTGCTGGGATTTACCCCAAAACATATTAGTGGATTGTTTCCCTCCTGACCTAAAGAATAACGGGTTAATGGTTCGTCGTGATCGTAAATCCAGGGTTTGTTAGGGAACATTAAAGAAAATGGTTTTAGATATTATTTTAGATAAAATATTGAATCCTGTACCAAGTTGTGCAGATCCTTCAGAAGTATCCTCAGGATTATAGATGTTAGAGCTTTAAAGTCATTATATCTTTTCTGACCTCCCCAATTTCTAATCACATTGTGCTTCCTAAGTAGCTCGCCCCTCCTTCAATAAGGAGGGGAACTCACGAGCAATTCCAAAACCTATCAACGCGTCCTTCCCCTTATCCAAGGGGAAGACAGAAGGGGTCAAAACTTGATAACTTAGCTCAAGAGAAAATACAGATCCCCGATCGGAGCCCGGGATGATCGAATCAGCAGCTTGATCTTTTATTATCCTGAATACTCTACGTATCATTTTTTTCTCTTCATACTTTTGTGTGGACAAAAGTAAGAGAGGAATAGCGATGGCAAGAATGTCAGCGTTGATTTAGATTACTGCTGCACGAAGTTCTCTGCCCACACAAAATTATGAACTACTTCTATTTTCCCCTCCTGATGCAGGAGGGGTGGACTTTCCCGTACAGTAAATAAGTTCAGAAGTCGGGGAGGTCTGTTTGAAGAATTGAACTGCCTACTTTTTCGACCTCCTCTGTCTCCTCCTACAATAGGAGGAGGACTCTTTAGCAAGCTTCTTGTCCATTTTAAATCCAGATCCAGAATGACCTAAATCTTTTACGCTATTCGAAATTTTACCAATGCGTCCTTCCCCTTATCCAAGGGAAAGACAGAAGGGGTCAAAACTTGATAACTTTGCTTACGGGAAAATACAGATCCCCGATTGGAGTCCGGGATGACAGAAACCCTACGCAAACCTATCCGCCAAACGGTTAATCAAATAACCCGATTCGTTCAACGCTTGAGTTGCAAATTTTCCAAAGAAGTCGGTTACTCCTTCAAATTCTCTAATAAAACCTTCACGATCGTTATTCTTAACAAGCTCAGCCAGTTTTTGATGGTGATCAAAGAATTTCATTAATAAATCGCGACGTTCTTTATTGGCGAAAACTATATCCGCATATAACTCAGCACTTTGAGCAAAAATACGCCCGGTCATCATCATTTCAGCGCGATAAATCGGGCTGGAATATTCCAGCATATCGCTCGGACGAAGATCATATTCTTCCATAAAAGATCCGTGTAATAAAGCCACAAAGTGACGTAACCCTTGAACCATATGCATTACATGATCGTGCTTTTGTTCATCAGCTTTAATAACACGCATTCCCCAAAGCTTGCATTGTTCGATGAACCAATTTGCTTCTTCTGCTTTTCTTCCCGGACAAAAAACCATCAACTGTTTGGACAGGTTTTGGACATCAGGACCATGCATGGGATGCAAACCTACAACAGGGCCATCATGCGCCTCAAGCATTTTCTCAATAGGGGCCGATTTATTGCTGGTAAAATCTGCCAAAATCGTTTTCTCAGATAATCTTCCTTTTAATCGCTCAATTACTTGCTCAGTGATTTCAATCGGAACAGTTATTATCACCATATCCAGTTTAGGCGAAAGCTCTTCCAGCTCATACCAATTAGATTTGTCAATTGAATACGCCTTATGACCCGTTTGAGCAGTGATTTTTTTGTAGAGTTTACCCATTCCTCCTTCCCCACCAATATAGAGAATGTGTTTGGGTTCAGCGGTTGCAATGGGAAATTTATCCTGAGATTGTTTGTCGCGAGAGGAAGTCATGATCATTCGTAAAAAATCTTCCGCCCACTCCGGATCTATCCCCTTTTCTTTCGCTAATTTCTTGAACAATGCTGACTTTTCATCTTCTCTTTTTGGCACAAATACCGGGAGCTGATTCTCCACCTTCGTCTTTATCACAGCATTTACAACTTCTGCTCGTTCTGAAAGTAAATCTAATATCTGTTCGTCAATCTCGTCGATACGTTTTCGTGAGCCTTCTAAGGCTTTTTGTCTGTCTGGCATTTTGAATTTTTTCTGTTTTCTACTTTAAATATAGCAGTTTGATCGTTCTACTTCTTCAATCTATTTTATTAACTTGCCCCGGCCGACCTCCCCAATCTCTTACCACATTTTACCTCCTTTGGTCTTATACTGAAATAGTTCAAAAATAAGCATATATAAGAGTCCGTCTTTGCCACAACTCGGGAGATTGCTTCGTCACTACTCGTTCCTCGCAAATGGAGGCTTTAGAGAATATTTTCGGATTTTCATCAATGAGTCCTTCCCCTTAATTAAGGGGAAGACAGATGGGGTCAAAAACTAACAGGCTAATAAAACGATTTGTAACTACGGAACAAATCTTCCCTATAATTCCGTACCTTTAACGTCGCTTTCATTACAAAAACTATTCATGTCAGAGTTTAAATTACAGTCTCCATTTAGTCCTGCTGGCGATCAGCCTAATGCCATCAAGGAACTTATTGAAGGACTTAATGCGGGGGACAAATTTCAGACTTTATTAGGAATCACAGGTTCAGGTAAAACAAGAACCGTTGCCAGTGTGATAGAAAACGTACAGCGGCCAACGTTGGTGATGAGCCACAACAAAACCCTGGCAGCTCAATTGTTTCGGGAGCTCAGTGATTTTTTCCCGGAGAACCGTGTTGAATTCTTTATTTCCTACTACGATTACTACCAACCGGAAGCGTATATGTCAGCTCAGGACAAATACATTGAGAAAGATCTTTCTATAAACGAAGAAATTCAGAGACTAAGATTGAGAGCAACCAGTTCATTGCTTTCAGGTCGGCGTGACGTGATTATCGTTTCTTCTGTAAGTTGTATTTATGGTATCGGCTCTCCTTCTGAATACGCCAAACTTATCGTGTCTCTTGAAACAGGCATGAATATTCCTCGGAACACACTTTTATATGACTTGGTAGATCTTCATTACAATCGAAATGATAATGAATTCCGCCGAGGCACTTTTCGTGTTCGTGGAGATGTGATTGACGTTTATCCTGCTTATTCTGATGAAGGGCTTCGTATTTCTCAATGGGGAGATGAAATTGAATCTCTTCAACTTTTCGATGTTGATACGGGAAATGTTAAAGAAACGGTTAATGAATTTAAGATCTATCCTGCTTCTCATTATGTGACTACTAAATCAAGATTAGAAGAATCCATCAAACAAATCAGGGAAGAGCTTCAATGGCGAACAAAAGTTCTTATTGATGAAGAGAAATTTCTGGAAGCCAAGCGTATTGAGCAACGAACGCTTTTTGATATCGAAATGATTCAGGAAATTGGCTACTGTTCCGGAATTGAGAATTACTCACGCTATTTAAGTGCGCGTAAACCTGGGGAAAGACCTTTTTGTCTGCTTGATTATTTCCCGGATGATTTTATTACTGTTGTGGATGAAAGTCATCAAACAATTCCACAAATTTCTGCCATGTATGGTGGTGATAGATCCAGAAAAATTCAATTAGTGGATCATGGATTTCGTCTTCCTTCCGCATTAGATAACCGTCCTCTTACTTTTGATGAATGGGAATCTATCGTTAAACAAGTCATTTTTGTGAGCGCAACTCCTCGTGATTACGAACTGGAAAAAAGTGGTGGAGCCTTTACTGAGCAGTTAATCAGACCAACAGGATTGATGGAACCCGAGCTTGAAGTTCGTCCTTTGGATAATCAGGTGGATGATCTGATGGAAGAAATTAGAATGCGTGTTGAGAAAAAAGAACGTGTGCTGGTCATCACTTTAACGAAAAGACTTAGTGAAGAACTCAGTGAGTATCTCAAAAATGTAGGCATTTCCGCTGCGTATATGCATAGTGAGTTGGATGCTCTTGAACGAATTGAAGTGTTGTATAAATTCCGCCGTGGAGATTTTGACGTGCTGGTTGGTATAAACCTGCTTCGTGAGGGAATTGATATTCCGGAGTTGAGCCTCGTTGCGATCATGGATGCTGATAAAGAAGGGTTTCTGCGCTCAGCAACTTCTCTTTTCCAGATCGTAGGACGAGCAGCCAGAAATGTGGGCGGTAAAGCCATTATGTATGCTAATAAAATTACGGATAGTATGCAGAAGGTTCTGGACGAAACGCAGCGGCGACGTAAAGTTCAGATGGCTTATAATGAGAAGCATGGAATTACTCCTCAAACAATTGTGAAAGAGTTGAAACCACTTGTTGACCCGTCTCTTATTTCTAACAAAAGCATGGACTTCGGACAAGAAGCTGAAAAAGCAGCTGAGCAAGATTACTTAGAATCCATAAAAGTTGCTGACGATGGAGTACATTATAAAGCCAGCCCTGCAATGAACGAAGTAACTTTCGAAAGTAAAGACAAACTGATTGAGCACCTTCGTGCTACCATGTTACATGCTGCTAAGAACATGGAGTTTGAAGAAGCTGCCAGAATTCGAGATCAAATCGGGCAATTGGAAGAGCAGTTGTAGTTGATCGCTGATGAAATGATCTGTTTGATTTCCATTGATGGTATCAGAGGCTCTTTTATATACATTTTTACTCAGAATAGAGAGCTAGATCATTGTTATTACACTGTCAGCATAAATCACATCCATCAAGAATCAGCGATCAAAAATCAGACCGTTATAAGAGCTATTGTGATCAATGAATAAAGAAGGAATTCATTTAATTTCACAAAATAAGACCAAAGACCAACTTTATATCTATTTTAAGTACACTTAACCCCTCAGCGTAAATCACAGCCATCAAAAAATCAGCGATCAAAATATGGTTCTACGGGAAACCTTGTGGGTAGAGGTCTAATTTTCCAAAATAGAACAG
>CAXBHO010000156.1:0-4772 GCA_963975485.1 uncultured Balneola sp.
TGAAGCCGGAGCTTCAAGACGGCATTCCGAACGAGGACGTTCGGAACGAGTTCAAGCATAAAATCCAGTCTCAAATTCTTACGTAAACATCAGTGGGCAAGAGATCAGGTTGAGGAATTATGGGTAAAAGCTTGTTCTAATTAGGGCTTCCTCAAAAAGTCAAAGTCCGTACACATTAGAAGCCGGAGCTTCAAGACGGCATTCCGAACGAGGACGTTCGGAACGAGTTCAACGAGACGTTCGGAACGAGCTCAAATTGTCCTCAAGAACACATTTATTCAGATAAACAAGCCAAAGACTTTAGTCCGAAATGCAGCCTAAAAACAGTTCATCATACCTATCAATTAATGTTTCTGGTGTAAAGAATTGAGAAATAAAGAAACACACTGTCAACCTGCACATTCACCCAAATTTGAATCAGGATTTACCGGATTGTTTGATTTTCGGAATTCACTCAGTTGCATCCAGGCTGATTTAAGCGCGATTCCAGAATCCTGAATATTCTGCTAATTCTAATCAATAACGGAATCAAAATTTTTATCATATTTCCCTATCAACTCTCCCCAATCGTATTTCTTTACAATGCTTTGATAATCAACCTGACGAATTCCCATTACGCTTTCTATAGCTGTTTCAAGCCTGGCTTCCAGCTCTCCTTCTTCATATAAAAACTCTCGATCCAGTTCTTCCGGTAAATGCTCCGGATAGGCTAACCGGTTTGGTAATAATGGAAAGCAATCGCAATACATGGCTTCTATAACACTTTCCTCCAAAAAAATCCTGGTTAGAAGTAACAGGTAAAATATCTGCTCTCCATAACCAGCGTGCATATTCCTCAAATGTTTCAGCATACTCCCAGTGCAAAATCTCATTCTTAAGCTTCTCTTTTGCTTCATCAAAAACTGGAGGATTAACATCATTTTGTTCTCCCAAAACAATCAACTTGAACTCTATCCCTTTTTCCTTTAATGAAAAAAGTGTCTCAAAAAATTCTTCGGGATTCTTATCATATTCCCATCGGTGATTCCATAGAATGGTTGCCACAGATTGTTTTTCTTTGTCTGATGACCTGAATTTTTCAAAACGGTTGAGATTTAATCCTAAATGAAGCACCTCACTTTTTGCTTTAATCAGCTCGATATTCTCTTTTCCCCTTTTATCCGGAAACTGTTTTAAGAACTTTGGTAGCGCTCCTAACAATGAATTTCTATGATATTCTGAATTAAAAAACACTTTGTCAGCAACTAAAGCAGAAGTGTAGTTTATAAACGAATAGTGGTTATCTCGCTTTTTCTTTTTATCTCTGTCTTGTGGCGACCATGGATACGTAAGCTGATTTTCGTGGAAATAGATTGCAACCGGGATATCTGCTGATCTTTTTCTTGTTAAAGCTAGAAAGGTTGTTAGATCCAACATGGATGTTGCTAAAATAAGATTCGGAATTTCTTCCAACTCATTAAACTGTTTTGCAAGTTCAACAGCGCCTCCGTGCATCCTCCATTTCCAGTGTCTTCCGGGAAGACTCAGTATTCTGATACTATGCTTTGAGTGTTCTTTTAGACCTTTTGCCCATAGTTGATGCGAGCCTGAAAAAAAGGGTTCGAGAAGAAGAATCTTAAGTTTATTTTTTTTTATAGCTTTATGCACTGAAATTTTGTGAATTATAAAAGTTTAAATTAGCTTTGAATCTTAAAAAAACGATACTGATAATCAACCAGTACTATAAATGAAATTTATATATTTATTTTCAGTTTTTTGTTTGAGTGTTAGCTCTGTCTTCGGTCAGGATCTTTTTGAAAAAGGTTTTTTAGTTAAACATTCAGGTGAAAGAGTAGAAGTCTTCATAGATATTTATCCCTTATACACCTATCCGGATAGTATAAGATATAAGAAAACTAGAAAATCTGAGGTTGAAATTGGTACTACAGATGATATTTCATTCTTTCAAGTTTCCAATTTTAGATTTATCCGCTTTAATGGTTATATAGATTTTAACTTAAAGCCTACCTCCAACCCTCAACCTGACCTAAACCCTACTGATATTTTCATTCGACAAGAATTAACAGGAGCAGTTAATCTCTATGAGTATCGTTTAGAAGATAAACAAATTTTCTTCTATGCATTCAAAGATAAAGATCCGCAACAACTTTTTAATATTGAATTTATAAGACCAGATGGTGTTGTATCAATAAATCGATTATTTAGATCTCAACTTCAAGAAACACTAACCTGCAATCAAATCAAAAACAGTGATATTGAAAATCTAAGCTATGACATAAATGACTTAAAGGAAATTATAAGTAAGTACAATTCATGTAAGAATTCAGAAACAGTTACATATTCCGGACCTTCTCCTATTTCAACTAAATATCTTAATATTGCTATTCTAGCAGGGAACACTACATATTCTATCGTGAGTACAACACAAATCAACAATATTTTACTCTCAAAATTTAAAGGAAATGCGATACCCAATCTCGGACTTGAGTTAGAATATCTCTTTCCATTTTCAAAAAATAAATTTTCGTTATGGGGAAGAGTTGATTACAAAAATATCACTGACACTGGAGTTGCAACAATAGAAGGTCAACAAGATACGTCATCACTTTCATATCAAACAATTGAGTCTTCTTTTGGGGGACGCTGGTATTTTAATCGATCAAATATTCTAAAGGTATTCGCTGATGTAGGTATAGCAAAAAGTTATGAAGTAGGTGACGGAGTTTTTATTGACTACCAAACTAAAACTGACTTTGACAACGCCCAATTTCCAATTCACTTTGTGTTTGGAGCCGGTATAATAATCAGAAACAGATTTGTTTTAGATACACGTCTTGAATATTTAAAATCTAGGTTATCAGAACTTGACTCAGGCGAAGATGTCAATTTTTCAATGTTGACTGTAAATCTCAAGTTTTTATTAAAAAGCTACTATAAATAATACCTGAAAATTGGGTATAAGAAACTTTTTTAAATTGTCAAGAAAATTACTTCAGAAGTATAATAAGGCAATTCATTTCCAGTGTCTTCCGGGAAGACTAAGTATTTTGATATTATGCTTTGAATGTTCTTTTAGCCCTTCTGCCCATTGTTGATGCGAGCCTGAAAAAAAGGGTTCTAATATTGTGATAGTTAATTTTTCCATTTACTAAATGAATTGAGTAAATTTACTCACTATATTGAGTAAATTGTATTTATATGATCTATCGAAACGAAAAAAACGTTCTTCAAAACCGAATTTTGAATGAACCAAGAGCCTTTTTACAGGTAATCTACGGTCCCAGACAAATTGGTAAAACTACGCTGGTTTCTCAAATAATTGATGATATTTCTATGGTATCTCATTTTGCTTCTGCGGATGGCGTGTTAGTTGCTCAAGGAAGCTGGATTGAGCAACAATGGGAAACTGCAAGAATAAAATTGAGCAGATCAGGGGGCTCAGAAGGCTTGTTAGTTATTGACGAAATCCAAAAAGTTGAGAACTGGAGCGAAATTGTTAAAAAGGAATGGGATGTAGATTCAAAAAACAATACTCCACTTAAAGTTATCCTCCTTGGGTCATCAAGATTGATGCTTCAGCAAGGGCTTTCTGAAAGTCTTGCCGGAAGATTTGAAAGCACTTATCTGGGACATTGGTCGTATTCGGAAATGAAAGAAGCTTTTAATCTATCGCCTAAAGAATATGTATGGTTTGGAGGTTATCCGGGAGCTACCGAATTAATCAATAACGAAGCAAGATGGAAGAAATATATTCGTGATTCTCTGATCGATACTATTATTTCAAAAGATATTTTAATGCTCACCAGGGTGGAAAAACCAGCTTTGATGAAAAGACTTTTTGAACTTGGTTGTGAGTACTCCGGCCAAATACTTTCCTACAATAAAATTCTCGGGCAACTTCAGGATGCCGGAAATACCACAACTTTATCTCACTATCTGCATTTATTAGATACCGCAGGCTTACTGGCAGGTATTGAAAAATTCACTCCAAACTTAATCAGGCAAAGAGCTTCAAGTCCGAAATTCCAAATTCATAATATGGCTTTTATTTCCGCATTATCAGAACTTAGCATAGATGAGTTAGTACAAAAACCTGAACTCTGGGGAAGGTGGGTTGAATCAGCAATTGGTGCTCACTTACTAAATATGTCTCTCAGTAACGATTTTAAATTGAAATACTGGAGGCATAGAAATGATGAAATTGATTTTGTAATAGAATATAATAAACAAGTAATAGGCATCGAAGTTAAAAGTGGTAACACTCAGAAAGCAAAAGGGATAGAAGCTTTTAGAAAAAAATTCTCTCCTCATAAAATCTTACTTGTTGGTGACACTGGTTTGCCTTGGCAAGAATTTCTTAAAATAAATCCCATTCAACTCTTTTAACTCAATTCTGTATCATCTTTTTTTAATTCATCGTTTCTAATTGCACCAAAAAATCTTCTTTCCCTACAACCAGAATCGAAATTAATATTATGGAATATTACCTCTTTCATGGGTTTTGGTCAGTATAAAAAACAAATCAAAAAATGGCTACTTGCTGCAAATGTTGAAGATGCCGAAAAAGCTGTGTCCCAGATTTGGTTTGAGCAACAGCTTACCTTCACTTCCTGAAGTCTGATATCCTTAGTTCAATTCTTATTATAGTCTTTATTCGAGCTCGATATTAGGATTAATTTGCTTTCTTTTTGTAGCAACCCACTCCTGCTCCATATAGCTAACCCACTCTTGTTCTCTCCCTAACATCAGGGAGAGAGACTCAAGTATTACAA
>CAXBHO010000157.1:0-4405 GCA_963975485.1 uncultured Balneola sp.
GTTAAATTTCAGCCCCCTATCTGACGACATTTCAGCAATGACACGGCACTAGTGCGCTTTATTCACGATCCAGATTCCTCGCCGAACTTAATCATCGCAAACCCCAAACCTAGTTCAAGCGTCTCGCTTGGACGGTTAGCGATATCCTTTTGATAAAACCTATCTTGATGGCTTTCTCGCCGGACGTAAACCTGCCTTAGCCGGCAGGCGTCCTTCTTGTGTAAAGTTCGTAATCAGTGAAAACCTTACACAAGTAGAGTCTTAGGCTCGGCGCTATGGATAGGATCTTTATTCAAGATATAAATCTCTGGCATTCGCCGAGGGATGACGGAACAGGGAAGGCTTATCTATCTCATCAATGATTCTTTTATATAGACATTGGCCATTCTTCTGTTCGATATTGGTTATTCATTGCACATCAATATTCATCATTCCTTATGGTTCTCAGGATCTAAAAACCGAAGCGTTTCCCATCGGTACATCCCACTGTTGTGCCCATCAGCCCATGTTATTTGAATGGCATGATTTCCTATTTGCTGAATATCTTTAATATCAATTTTAGACGGATTTTCAACAAAGAACATCTTGGGTTCAAATTCATTCATGTGCGCATGTCCACCTCTGCACATAACGCAAGGACAGTTTTTTCTAAGCCCAAAAAGAGGATATACTGACTTAACTCCATCCGACCATTCTATTTCGAGAACTTGTTCATTGTTACTAACTTCTATACCCGTTGGGTTAACTAAATTTTCCATGCTTAAAACTAAGAAATGATCTGGACTATTATCGCAGCTGTTTTGGTACTTTCTATAAGTACTTGGTTTGGTACTAAGCGATTTATAAAACTGGAACAAATTACAGGAAGAAAGTTTTTACTTGCCGGGACTTTCGCATTATTCATTTTTCTGATTCTCAGATACCTGAATGATCTTGGATACTTTCCTGAACTTCTTGCTGCCGGTTTTATGGCTAATACTTACGCATCCATTTCCGGTTTTTTTATCGGGGCTGCTTTTGATCAGTATAAAATGAAAAAAAATCTTGGAGATATCGAGTACGTAAATACTGCTTTTATTTCAGATCTACTCCCCAACTTGATAGCACTTACATTAATGATTCTTGGAATTGCCCGAACTTCGATTTTCGATCAACAACCTATCACTCCAATAAGTATGGCTGCAGGGTTGTCGCTTATGAGTATTGGTTTGTACGCTATTACACTAAGAATCACACCGGAGTTCAGAAAAAAAGGGTTCGTTATATTAGATAGAGAAATTCCTTGGAAAAACCTGATTTCTTATAACTGGCATCAAGAACAAGTTATAGAACTGGAATTTGAGTACGAACAAACAATTAGAATTCACCGAAGTGTTGTTGCTCCGGAAGATGAAAAAAAAGTGGAACAAATTCTAGCAAAGAAAATGATAGAAAGATTGGAAAAGGAAGCTGATAGCTGATAGCTGATAGCTGATAGCTGATAAAAAATGACTAAATTAATTTAAAACAAACAAACGGAAAGAAATGGCATCATTCGATATTGTAAACGAAGTAAACGCTCAGGAAGTTGACAACGCAGTTAATAATACGCTCAAGGAAATTGCAACTCGCTATGATTTCAGAGGCCTTCATACCGAAGTGACTTTTCACAGTAAAGAAAACAGAATTCATCTTGTTGCAGCTGAAAGCATGAAAATGAAAGCCGTTCAGGAGATGTTGATCAAAAACTTCATCAAGCGTGGAGTAGATTCGAAAGTTTTGGACTTTGGAGATGAAGAAGGAACTTCCCAAGGTCACCTAAAAATGGACGTTACGCTAAAAGAAGGCATTGACAGAGAAACAGCAAAGAAGATTGTTAAGGAAATCAAAGACCTCAAAATGAAAGTACAACCTCAAATTCAGGATGATCAAGTTCGGGTAAATGGTAAAAAGATCGATGATTTACAAGCTGTGATCCAGCATCTTAAAGGCAAAGATATGGGTGTTCCGTTGCAGTTTACGAATATGAAATAGGGAATTAAGAATGTAGAATTCAAAATTAAGAATTAGTTGTAAACCACACTCAATTCTTAATTTTGAATCCTTAATTCTCCATTCTTTCCCGTTCCACCATAATACATTTGTTCTTTACATAAGGGATTTGATTTTTTTCAGCTATCTTTTCAGCATCAGGAGATGACACATCAAGTTGAGTCCAAATTATCGGATTTTGCTCGGTTTTCTTATTCCATTCCAAAACCTCTTCCACAATTCCTGCCGTATGTTCACTAGCTCTGAATACGTCAACCACATCTATATCAATCTCTGAAGGGATATCGTTCAACTTCGGGTAGCATTTCTCTCCTAGTATTTCTTTTTCTGCAGGATTGACAGGAATAATGGTATAACCTTTCTCCTTTAGAAACTTGGCAATATAATTGCTTGTTCTATACTCATTAGCCGAACAACCAATGATTGCTATAGTTTTGGATTTTTCTAAAACTTCATTGATATCTGGTGTGTTCAGTGACATGAGCTACAATTTAAGGTTTCAAATACTATGTGTTCGTTTCCTTATCTTAAAGCTCTTATTAATTATTATAATTCCAAAAGTAAAGAAAATATTTTGTCAACAATAAAAGACGGTAGCACCGTAAAAGTTCATTATACAGGTCAACTTAAAGACGGATCTGTATTTGATTCATCCATCCAAAAAGATCCACTAGAATTCACAATGGGGCAAGGACAATTGATCCCTGGTTTTGAAAAAGCAATTGAAGGTTTAGCTGTTGGTGAGAAAACAACTGCTGAAATTCCTGCTGCTGAAGCGTACGGAGAACCAAATCCGCAAATGGTTGTGGAAGTAGAAAAAGCTCAACTTCCAGAAGACCTTGAACCTAAAGTTGGTGTTCAATTGCAATTGAACCAACCAGACGGACAAGCAATTCCAGTTCAAATTACAGCGGTAGATGAAGAGAAAGTTACGCTAGATGCGAACCATCCACTTGCCGGACAAGATCTTACCTTCGAAATTGAAGTTGTAGAGATCGCATAATTTCACTCTCAAAAAAGGCTGTGAGACATTCTCATAGCCTTTTTTATATCTAATATTTCCTATGGCTGATTTTACTCAAAAATCCACAATTTCTATTACTTGCCCAAAGCTGATGACTCCCTATCTTCGCAAAGAAGTGGAAGATCTTGGATTCAAAGTTGATAACGAACGTCATGCAGGATTAGAAATAACAGGAACGCTAAATGATTGCATGAAATTGAATCTCTGCCTGAGTACTGCGCATCGAGTTCATTTCCTGCTAAAAAAGTTCGAAGCTTTTAATGCTGATCAATTGCATGAGAAATTGGTAACCATTCCATGGGAGGAATATATAGACAGAAGCGGATATGTAAGCGTTACTTCTTTCATCAGTAATAAAACAATCGATAACACCCAATTTGCTCAGCTCAAAGTTAAAGATGCTATTGTTGATCGCATCAGACAAGAAACCGGCGTCCGTCCGGATTCAGGAGCCGATCTTGGACAAACCGTAGTATTTCTATTCTGGAAAAATGAAGAAGCAATGATCTATCTGGATACTTCCGGAGAATCTATTTCCAGACGAGGTTATAGAGTTCAAAGTCATACCGCTCCTATGCAAGAAACTTTGGCAGCAACTATTGTCCAAGCCAGTAAATGGGAACCGGGACAGCATTTTATCAATCCAATGTGCGGAAGTGGTACTATCGCTATTGAAGCTGCTTTAAAAGCGCTGAATAAGCCCGCAGGACTTCTTCGCCCCAACTACGGTATCAAACATATACTTGGCTTTGATGTAGGCGAATGGAACAGTTTACGCACTGATTTGAAATATCAGGGAAAGAAAGATTTTGAAGGACGAATTCTAGCCACCGACCATGATCTTAGAGCTATTCAAGCAGCAAAAAAGAATGCTACGACAGCCGGTGTTGATCATTTAATTGAATTTAAAGTCTGTGATTTTCGGGAAACCGAAATTCCTTACGGAGATGGAGTGGTCGTTATGAATCCACCTTACGGAGAACGTATTGGGCATGATCAAGAACTGGAAAGTTTATACACAGCAATCGGCGATTTCTTCAAACAAGATTGCAGCGGTAAATGGGGCTATGTATTCACCGGAAACTTCGATCTTGCTAAAAAAGTAGGTTTAAGGACCAATCAAAGAATTGAACTCTATAATTCTACCATTGAGTGTAGGTTATTGGAATATGAGTTGTATTAGGGAATTAGGAATTAGGAATGAAGAATTCATAACCCAAACCTAGTTCAAACCTCTCGCTTGGATGGTTAACGGAAACAGAGCTCGTCATCCCGGACACACTTGATCCGGGATCCAAACCTAGTTCAAGCGTCTCGCTTGGACGGTTAACGATCTCCTTTTGGCTAAAA
>CAXBHO010000158.1:0-4247 GCA_963975485.1 uncultured Balneola sp.
AACCAAGCCGCATGAGTGTCTTAACTCACCGTCTACTTTTTTGTTGCAATTCCACTTCCCAGATTAGGGCAGGGTTTAGCCTTGTTCCTCCAGTAAATTGCCTCTTACAGAGGGAACATTTATAGAGCTGTTTTCCCCTGAGAATTCCATTCTTTTTGGTAGTAGAGCTTTTGCAATGAACACATTTTTTTTATTCAAAACTTTAATTTGTTATTAGACCAATAATAATAAGGATTTCAAAGACTTTTAGCCTACTATTTGTCCATTACGCCACAGATTATCATATATAGTAGAGGGAACTACACTTATAAAAGATGTGGGTACACGGTAGCTTCCTAAAGCTACCGTGTACCCACATCTTCTATCCGGAAAATAACGTAACTGAAACAAGCCCTTATTTACCCAGATAATTTACTGTAGAAGAATATCGCCAATGTTCAGGCTCATCAACAAAACCGGCTTTAAACTAAACTCCAACAAATTACGCACGCATCAGTAACTATCTGTTTCATCAGCCTTATCAGTGTTCCAAAAAACAGAACACAGCTAACACTGATCCGGCGGATTGAACAAGAGCTTTCTGCTGCGAATAATTCGGGGGAACATTCTATTTCTTAATCTGGTTTTGACCGGGATTACAAGCTATTAGCCTTCGATTTCCATCAGTCGAGCTAAAGTCGACAGATGGAGGAGCTGCATTAGTCTGAGGACACTTCGGTTTGACGACTTCGGCTCGTCCAACCGTTTTTAGTTCCACTAAACTCCAACAAATTACGCACGCATCAGTGACTATCTGTTTCATCAGCCTTATCAGTGTTCCAAAAAACAGAACGCAGCTAACACAGATCTGGCGGATTGAATAAGAGTTTTCCCTCCTGCTACAGTCTGCCTGCCGGTCAGAGACGAGCTATAAAGAAAAAAAACGGTACGGAGTTAGGGAGGTTATGCCGCTCTGATCGGAGATCCCAAATTTGCCTATGTAATCAGGGTTAACATTTTGCAGACTTATTGTTTCTCTAATGAGGCAAATTTACGCATATTTGTGGGTACACGGTAGCTCCCTAAAGGGAGGATTTTCTCGCATCATAAAAAAGGCGCTAACCATTGCTGAACGCGCCTTAAAGTATTACAATAAGGGATTCCTAAATTTAACTCGATCCGATGCTCTGCGCGTCGGATCGTAAGTTACGCCGCAGAGCATCGTAACCAGCTAATGATTAACCTTCTTTTTCGATCAATGCTTTTCTGGAAAGGCGAAGTTTTCCGCCGTGCTCTACTTTCAGTAGTTTAACTTCGATCTCATCACCAAGTGAAAGATGGTCCGTAACTTTTTCTACTCTTTCATGAGCGATCTCAGAAATATGAAGCAACCCATCTTTTCCCGGAGCAACTTCAACAAAAGCACCAAAGTCTTTAATCGACTTAACCACACCTTTGTAGGTTGCACCTTCTTCAAGATGACCAACAATCATTTTAATTCTGTTCTTAGCTTCTTCCGCTTTATCAAGATCGTTAGCTGAGATCGTAATCTGGCCTTTGCCATTTGAATCTTCTTCAATCATGATTTCAGTTCCGGTTTCTTTTTGAAGCGTTTGAATCACTTTACCACCAGGCCCGATAACAGCACCAATATCGCTACCATCAATTTCCATTCTTAGGAATTGAGGTGCATACTGTGAAATGCTTTCTCTTGGAGAAGAAATAGTCTTAGCCATTTCGCCAAGAATATGTAAACGTCCTTTATGAGCTTGTTCAAGTGCTTCTTCAATCGTTTCAAAGCTGATTCCCTGAACTTTCATATCCATCTGGCAAGCAGTGATTCCGTCTGCAGAACCTGCAGTTTTGAAATCCATGTCGCCCATATAATCTTCTTCACCACGGATGTCTGATAAAATAGCTGTTTTGTCTTTTCCAACGATCATTCCCATTGCAATACCTGCAACCGGCTTTTTAATTGGAACACCGGCATCCATCAACGCCATGGAACCACCACAAACAGAAGCCATTGAAGACGAACCGTTTGATTCTGTGATGTCTGAAATAATACGAATTACATATCCGAATTCTTCGAAAGTTGGCATCAACATTCTTAGTGAACGTTCTGCAAGGTGACCATGACCGATTTCTCTACGTCCCGGACCTCTTAAAAATCCTGCTTCCCCAACTGAATATGGAGGAAAATTGTAATGTAAATAAAATTGTTTTGCATCTTGATCAAATAACGTATCAACATTTTGCTCGTCTCTTCGTGTACCTAAGGTTGCTGAAACCAATGCTTGCGTTTCGCCACGGGTAAAGAGTGCGGAACCGTGTGTTCTTGGCATGTAGCCTACTTGAGTCCAGATGTCTCTGATCTCATCCGTTGCACGTCCGTCAATACGGCGCCCTTTTTCAAGGATCATGTTGCGAAGTTCTTCTTTCTCAATATTGCCCAAAACTTCTTTAGCAACAGACATTTGATCGTCATCATACTCTTCTTCAAGAGCTGCAACAACTTCGTTCTTTACTTCACGAATTTTTTCGTTGTACTCTTCTTTACCAAGACCAATGTTTACAATTTCTTTGATCTTATCAGTGGCTAATTCAGATACTTTTGCTTCAATATCTTCGGGTAGAGTTGGAGCCGTGTATTCTCTTTTCTCTTTTCCGAGTTCTTTGCGTAATTCATCCTGAAATACACACAATTTTTTAATGGCATCATGAGAAGCTTTGATAGCATCTAACATTTCTTTTTCAGAAATCTCGTGCATTTCGCCTTCGATCATCAAAATACTGTCTTCAGTACCGCCAACAGTCATGTCGATGTCACTATCTTTAAGCTCTGTAAGTGTTGGATTGATAATAAAATTCCCATCAACACGTCCAACTCTAACTTCAGCCATTGGTCCGGCGAACGGAATATCTGACAAGTGAATTGCCAATGAAGCTCCAACAGCTCCTAATACATCGCCGTCATTTTCATCATCTGATGAGATCACATTTGAAATTACTTGTGTATCACATATATATCCTTTTGGGAAAAGTGGCCGTAATACACGGTCAATTAATCTACTTGAGAGCACTTCTTTTTCTGTTGAACGCCCTTCTCTTTTCATAAAGCCACCAGGAAAACGTCCTGCAGCAGCAAAGCCTTCTTTATGGTCAACCGTAAGTGGGAAAAAACTTTGCCCCGGTTTTGGCTCTTTAGCGCTTACTGCAGTACAAAGTACCATAGTTTCGCCCATTTTAACTACAACAGAACCGTCTGCTTGTTTAGCTATTCTTCCTGTTTCAACTGATAGCACCTTTCCTGGTGCAAATTCTATACTTCTAAAATCTTCTTTCATTATTTCTTTTTGTCTTTTGTTTATTGCTTTATCCCACACTAACCTTAAAGATTGGCTTTTACGCAATAAATAATTAAGTGGGAGAATTGAAAAAGGCTCCAGATAGAGGAGCCTTTAAATTATTTTCTAATACCAAGCTCTTTAATAAGCTCTCTGTATTTTTGAATGTCGTTCTTCATAAGGTAGTTAAGCAAACGACGACGCTTACCTACTAATTTCAATAATCCGCGACGAGAAGCGTGATCTTTCTGATTCGTTTTTAGATGATCAGTTAGATGATTAATACGGTGCGTAAAAAGGGCTATTTGACCTTCAGTAGTACCGGTATTGGCTTCTTCTCCGCCATGTTTTTTGAAAATTTCTTTCTTTTCTTCTGTAGTAATGCTCATTACAATTCAGTTATTCTTAAAATCGTTTTAAAATAGATTTCAAAGATAAGCTTTTTAATACTAAGCAACAACGTAGATTGGAATAATTTATCCCCTACTCTTGTCTGATTAATATCTGTTGTTGCAATGAAACTTTAAGTACTTTGGAAAGTACTCGTTATTCAAAAATAAATTAATCTATGCTTATACTTAGTTGGAAAAAAGATCGCATCGTTTCTGATTATGATCTTTTTATAGATGGTAAGTTAGTTGGAGATATTAGAAATAAATCTTTATCAGCAACCTCATACGTTGAATATAAAGGTAGAAAATATTTTTTTGAGACCGAAGGTTTGAGCCAACGTAAAATTCTTTTGGTCGATATGCAGGAAAGAAAAATCATCGGAGAAATTAACTTCAGTTTGTTGGATTACAAAGCTAAGGTCTCTCTTTTTGATAAATCCTACCTCTGGAAGTTTAGCAATATATTTTATACTATGGTGGTCTAGGTTCATAGGACAGCGTTTTTGTTTTTCTTAGTTTGATTCATTCC
>CAXBHO010000159.1:0-4148 GCA_963975485.1 uncultured Balneola sp.
AAAAATTGATGTAGAGAATTTTATTGAATGGAAGGGCGATTAGCTCAGTTGGTTTAGAGCACCTCGTTTACACCGAGGGGGTCGGGGGTTCGAGTCCCTCATCGCCCACATTAACCCATGTAAGTCATTGATTTGCATGGGTTTTTATTTTATGGTGCTTGTTTTGGTACAAATATATTCTAATTAATCATTTAGTTATTTTTAGATATTTATTTCTTAAATAATTGAAAAAATTAAGCTAATTAATTAGGAAATAAATGCCCGACTATTCTTTTGAAACATTAACCGCTAATGAATTTGAGTTACTGACTCGTGATTTGTTACAAAAAGAGTTTGAGCTTGTACTAGAAAACTTTAAAGAAGGAACAGATCAGGGAATAGATTTGAGAGGTATTTTAAAGAACAATAACTCTCAGATGATTATTCAGTGTAAACATTGGAGAGAGAGTTCATTTAGTAATTTAAAGACGTATTGTAAAAACAATGAACTCGAAAAAGTTCAAAACCTTAAACCTGATAGATACATTTTTGTTACATCACAAAAACTTTCCCCATCAAATAAAACTCAGCTTCGAGAAGTTTTTGAACCTTTTATTTTTTATGATGATGATGTAATAGGGAGTGAGACACTTAATAATCTACTTGGAAAATTTCCAGAAATCGAAGAAAAGTATTACAAGCTGTGGCTTTCAAGTACTAAAATATTATCGAAGATTGAAGGTCAATACATTAAACAAAGATCAGAACTTCCCGCTAAAGAAATAATTGATAAGTCAAAACTCTTTGTACCAACTGACGCTTTTGAACAAGGAAAGAAACAATTAGGAATCTATTTAATAAATAGGTTCTTTCTAACTTTTAGTGGGTAAATCATTATTTTCTTAAATTAGCATATAAAGGATTTACAATAGTTAAATCAATATCTCCAGCTAAAAGAAATGCAATAGTCTTAAAATTTACAGCTATTTTGTACCCTCTAGTGCCATTAATGGTTAATTGGTATAGTCGTTATTTACATCAAAACCAAAAGGTGAGGAATTTAACTCCTCTTACCCATTAACCGCCAAAGGCGTGCCTGTGGCAGAATAACCAATAACTTAAGCCAAATTATATGCAAAGCTGGTAATTAAATTATTGCCATATTTTCTTTATGGTAGCAACACTAGTAAACATGAACAGATTTGGATTAACATCAGGATTGATTCAATTAAACAAACCAAGGGATTTATTCCACAGGCTTAAAGTAATGTGGTTTACACAAGAAGGACGCCTGCCGGCCGGCATAGACAGGTTTACGTCCGGTTTAAAAGCAACCAAGCAGGTTCATCCGTAGAGGTTGATAACAGCATTGAATAAGTATTAAGTAAAATTTCTAATGACAGATTTTAACACCCCGATAACGATTATCTATCATAAAGAATGAAATGATTTGATAATTTGTTGGAAAGAAAAGAACTAAAATCTAACTAAGCTATGGAAGATAAGAAGAAAGAAAACGCCGGAACATACAACGCTAATGATGTAAGCAAATGCCCATTTCATAATGGTTCGATGAGAAATGCTGCTGGAGAAGGCGCCAGAAATCGTGATTGGTGGCCGAATAAGTTGAACTTAAATATTTTACGCCAGCATTCTTCGAAGTCTGATCCGATGGGCGAAGATTTCGATTACGCAGAAGAATTTAAAAAGCTGGATCTGAAAGCAGTTAAAGAAGATTTGACTGAGTTGATGACAGATTCTCAAGACTGGTGGCCGGCAGATTTTGGACATTACGGGCCATTAATGATTCGCATGGCTTGGCACAGTGCAGGAACGTACAGAGTTACAGATGGAAGAGGCGGTGGAGGAGCAGGAACGCAGCGCTTCGCTCCGCTAAATAGCTGGCCGGATAATGTAAACTTAGACAAAGCACGGTTACTGCTTTGGCCGATCAAGCAGAAATACGGAAGGAAATTATCCTGGGCTGATCTGATGATTCTTGCCGGAAATGTTGCGCTTGAATCAATGGGTTTTGAGACTTTTGGTTTTGGCGGAGGTCGAGAAGATGTATGGGAACCGGCTGAAGATATTTATTGGGGATCAGAAGGTGAATGGCTGGGAAGTCAACGCCATGATGAAGAGGGCAATCTTGAAAAACCACTTGGTGCAGATCATATGGGATTAATTTACGTGAATCCGGAAGGACCAAATGGAGAGCCTGATCCACTGAAAGCAGCTTCTTTCATTAGACAAACATTTGCTCGTATGGCGATGAATGACGAAGAAACTGTTGCTTTAATTGCCGGTGGACATACTTTTGGTAAAACTCACGGCGCAGCACCGGAATCTCATCTTGGATCCGAGCCTGAAGCTGCAGGAATCGAACAGCAAGGTTTAGGTTGGAAAAGTACTCACGGAACAGGGAAAGGTGCTGATACCATCACCAGTGGATTAGAGGGAGCTTGGACTCAAAAGCCAACGGAATGGACAAATCTATTTTTTGACAATCTATTTAAATACGAATGGGAAAAATATAAAAGCCCGGCAGGAGCGTGGCAATGGAGACCTGTGGATGGAGGCGGTGAAGGAACATTTCCTGATGCTCATGATCCGAATAAAAAACATGCGCCATTTATGTTGACTACAGATCTTTCGCTTAAAGTAGATCCTACTTACGAGAAAATTTCAAGACGATTTCACGAAAATCCTGATGAATTTGCTGACGCTTTTGCACGAGCTTGGTATAAACTTGTTCATCGTGATATGGGACCGAAGTCATTATTACTTGGACCTGAAGTACCGGAAGAAGAACTGTTGTGGCAAGATCCGATTCCTGAAGTTGATCATGAATTAATCAACAAAAAAGACATTAAAGAACTCAAAGGAAAAATTCTTGAATCTGGTTTAAGTGTTTCAGAATTAGTTTCTACAGCGTGGGCTTCAGCTTCAACTTTCCGTGGATCAGATAAACGTGGTGGAGCTAACGGTGCAAGAATTCGATTGGCACCGCAAAAAGATTGGGAAGTAAATAATCCTGAGCAATTGGCCAAAGTGTTGGAGACTTTAGAAGGAATCAAAAGTGATTTTTCTAAAGAAGTTTCTATGGCAGATTTAATTGTATTGGGCGGATGTGCAACCATTGAAAAAGCAGCAAAAGATGCCGGAAATGATGTTACCGTTCCATTTACGCCGGGACGAACGGACGCCTCTCAAGAGCAAACAGATGTAGAGTCATTTGAGTGGTTAGAACCTGCAGCCGATGGCTTCCGGAATTATTTTGAGCCAAAGCATAACACAACTGCTGAAGAAATGCTGATTGACAAAGCTCAACTTATGGCACTCACCGCTCCGGAAATGACGGTGCTTGTTGGAGGAATGCGTGTTCTTGGAACCAACTTTGACGGATCTAAGAAAGGCGTATTCACAGATAATCCAGGAAGTTTAACCAACGATTTCTTCGTTAATTTGCTTGATATGAATACAACCTGGCAATCAACTACTGATAAGCAAAATGTATTTGCAGGTAGCGACAGAAAAACCGGAGATGTTAAATGGAGTGGTACTCGTGCCGATCTGATCTTTGGTTCAAATTCAGAACTCAGAGCAATTGCTGAAGTTTATGCAACGAGTGATTCTGAAGAAAAATTCGTAAAAGACTTCATACAAGCTTGGGATAAAGTGATGAACTTAGATCGGTTTGATTTGAAATGATCTTTCTAAAGTCATTCAGAGTGAATTAATTTTACGAATAGTAAAACTGATGAAACGAAGAATCTCCACACTTTGAATGTTGCCAAAATCTAAAACAGAGTCATTCCGCAGCGAAAGCCGGAATCTGGATATAAATAAAGCTAAGGAGTTGTTTAGAAAATCTAGATTTCGGGCATACGCCACGAAATGACTTAGTTAACAATTCTCGCTCCGATGGTCGCCGTCGGAGCGTTTTTTAATTACATTTGAGTCCAAGAATTCACAAACATTATCTCATTTGAGAAACAATGTAGTGTAGATATAGATTTGAATAGAAATAAAACGTAACAAACACCTAGCTAACGTCTCTTTAAAACATATGTTTATAGCTTTATTGACATTCAATTTTATTGTTATATGCTTAATATGTAGTGGTCTAGGAAAATAGGACAGCAAAACAATAAAATGTTAATTTGCTG
>CAXBHO010000160.1:0-3797 GCA_963975485.1 uncultured Balneola sp.
ATCGGGACTTTCAGTCCCAACCCAAACCCCTGCACTTTCAGTGCAGGGTGGTTTATTTTGCTTGACCACCAACGAAGAACTCCGTCCCAATGTTTCTTTATTGTTTTAGTAGCATCCATTATTGGTTTTAGTTTACTGTGAGTTGCCCAGAAATACCATTTTTTTAGTTTAATCTCAAAATCTTCAATTGAATACGAATTGTATATTTCTTGGAAGTTTTCACGAATATGTAACGCTCTAATAGACTTTAAATTTACAGTGGAAATTTTAAGCTCTTTTAGTGTATCTCTCTGTCTCTTAGTTAGAGTGCAATTATTTTTCAAGAATAAATACCTGTTTCCTTTAAGCTCTTCGTGAGATTTTGCTTCTTCTCGTCTAACCTTATCCACGGCTTCATGTATGATTTTTAAAATATGAAATTTATCAAACGTAATTTCTGCATTTGGTAAATTCTCCGTAATTCCCTTGATGAAAGCGGGAGACATGGCAGAACTAACAGCCGTAATTTTGTCTGGATCTCCATTATGATTTTTAAGAAAATCAACTACTGTTTCATTACTTTTCCCTTCTGTAATATGAACTATTTTTCTCTTAACTAAATCAACAAATAATGTAATATAATTATGATTTTTCTTCTGTGATGTTTCATCGAGTCCGAGTATTTGCAACTGCTCTAAATCCATGTGTTCTATTGCTTCATCTACATATCTTCTCAACATCAACCATATTTTATCATCACTAACGGTGACAATTTGAGATGCTGTTAATACTGGCATGCCCGTACATAACTGTAAAATTAAAGCTTCAAACAGTAACGTAAAACCTTGCATTTTACCCTCCCATGGAGTTTTAATTATTTCAACTTTATTATCCTTTTTGCGAATGCTTGGAACTCTAGCTTTTAAATAACATTCATGTTCAAAGAAATTCAAATGACGCCAAGTCTTCTCTTTAGTATCATGCACAGCACCTGATAATAATTCTCCATCTTCTGAAGTATATTCAAACCGTGTTCCTTTTCTAAAATCAAGTGATATAATATCTAAACACTTTTTTGAACAATCAAAATCTATTGATTTAACATACCATGGTTCTTGAATATTTAGAGCTTGTTCAAATAATTTCTGCATCATAATGTTGTACTTTTATTTTTTTGCTACAGTATAATACTTTAGCTGCCCACGCTTTTTTAGAAAGAACCATAAAAATTAATCTTCACGGATAACTATACATGACCGACAAGCAAAAGCTCGAACAGAAACTCTGGAATATCGACGATACTTTACGTGGAAAAATGAGCGCCGACGAATTCAAAGATTATATCCTTGGCTTTATCTTCTATAAATACCCGAGTGAGAATATGTTCAGCAATGCCGACAAGTGCACAATATAAAAAGCATCTCAAATAATATTTGTGGTCAAAAATGAGCGCTTAAAAATATTACTCAAACACCCAGTGATCTTTTTCACCAAATAAAGTACTTACTTCATGTACGAAGGCTTTATAGTTTTCAGGAAAGGAATTGATGCCATAGCATTGTATTTGTTGATCGCCCCATTGCAGATTAAGCTCCCAACCCACACCATTATTTTGATCTTCATTGAAGTATTCGGTCTCCCAATCCCAAACGCCAAGCTTTTTAACCTGTTCTTGGAAGTGAGCCCATGCCTTAGCATCAGGTTGAACGGCGATACGTATTCGGCTTAAAGGGGTTCTTTTAGTGGGGTCGTCACCAAATAATTGAGTATATCCACACTGAAGTTGCTTGTTGGTATCATCCCAATAGCTGATTGGAGTAGTTATTCCCGGTGTGTCGAATTCAATAAATTCAAAAATCGTAGGTGTATTCATAGTAGCATATCAATTAATGAAGTGCATAATGTAAACAAAGGGATTGAATATCAAAATATATCGGAGAAATATATTAGGTGATTCATGAAACTCAAATCCAACTTATTAGGGATCTCTAACCCCGCTCCGGAATCTATGTAGATCTCGGAACCAGATGTCACTCCGGCATCCTTGTAGAAGTTAGATAATTCGTTGACAAAATTTCTTTAAACTATCTCGAACATCTAAATAGGAGTCACCCCGATCCGCCGGCTGGTGGGAGGAGGTCGAAAAACAAGCCGTTTAATACCGCATAAAGACCTCCCGACCTCTGAACTTATTTACGTTACGGTACGAGAAAATTCGCCCCTCCTACCGGTCAGGCCGGCTACATTAGGAGGGGAAAACATAAATAATTCAAAATCTGTGTCAGGCAAGAAGTTTATTGAAAAGAAGAATCCTCAAATCCCAAACTTTTACTAAGATTTCTTTTTTATAAGAGGGTGATCCTTCTATTTTCAAGTTAACCGAAAACATAGCTTATACTTTCTTGTTCCATGTTCGAACAAACGTTCAAAAATATTGATGATGTACTTTTTAAAGAGGCCGGTTGCGACAGCGAATTGGATTATATTGAACAAACTTCATGGATTCTATTCCTGAAATACCTGAATGAATTAGAGCAAGAAAAGTCGGATGAAGCCACGCTACAAGGCAAGGATTACACCTACATTATTGAGAAAGAATATCAATGGGAGGCGTGGGCTGCCCCTAAAGACAAAGAAGGCAAACTGGATCACAACCAAACCGTTACGGGCGATGATTTGGTCGATTTCGTAAATGAGAAATTGTTTAAATATCTACGTGGATTCAAACAACTGCACACCGACAAACCCCAAACTATTGAGTACAAAATTGGGGAGATATTCTCGGAGCTGAAGAACAAAATTCAGAGTGGGTACATTTTGAGAGATGTGATTGATTATGTGGATGAACTGCAATTTTTGGCTTCGGAAGACAAACACGAACTCAGCCATTTGTATGAGACCAAGATTAAGAATATGGGAAATGCCGGGCGGAATGGTGGGCAGTATTATACGCCCCGACCGCTTATTCGGGCAATGATTGAAATCAACAATCCCCAAATTGGAGAAAAGGTATATGACGGAGCGGTGGGCTCGGCAGGTTTTTTGTGTGAAGCGTACGATTATATGTACGAACGGATGGAAAAAACAGCCGACAACCTGAAAACCTTACAGGAAAGCACTTTCTACGGAAAGGAAAAAAAGAGCCTCGCCTATATTATTGGCATTATGAATATGATTTTGCACGGCATTGAAGCGCCCAACATCATACACACCAATACGCTTGCCGAAAGCATTCGTGATATTCAGGAAAAAGATCGCTTTCATGTGATTTTAGCAAATCCGCCATTTGGTGGTAAGGAACGACTCGAAGTACAACAGAACTTTGATATTAAAACCAGTGAGACTGCTTTTCTATTCCTCCAACATTTTATAAAATCGTTGAAAGCAGGTGGTCGTGTGGCTATTGTAATTAAGAATACCTTTTTGAGTAATACCGATAACGCCTCGGTAAGTTTGCGGCAGTATTTACTAGAAAACTGCAACCTACACACGGTGTTGGATATGCCCGCCGGAACGTTTTTGGGAGCCGGAGTTAAAACGGTTGTGCTGTTTTTTGATAAAGGCGAGCCGACCAAAAAAACGTGGTATTACGCCTTTGATTCCGGTAAAAACATAGGCAAAACCAATCCTTTGAATGATGGAGACTTAAAAGAGTTTATTGCTCTGCAACCCGACCAGCCAGAAACGGAAAAGTCGTGGGTGCTGAATATTGCAGATATTCCCCAAGACACTTTTGACCTCAGTACTAAAAACCCAAATGCTCCTAACTCAACTTCCGCAAAACGGCGTTGTAGTTGCTACAATTTAGGTTGAATAGT
>CAXBHO010000161.1:0-3790 GCA_963975485.1 uncultured Balneola sp.
AAAAATCAGGAGGGGAAATTCTGGTAGTTCTGCCAAGGGCATTCCTTCGGTTAAAGGTTCAATTCGCTGCCTGTCCGCCGTACAAGCCTGCGTGCCGAAAAGCACTTCTGCTTGCAGGCATGTACTATGGCAGGCGGGCATAGCACAAGCCGAATACATCCCTTATATATTCATAATTTTACTTCTAATCCAACTCTTTGGACACCGAATCCAAATCCTTTATTTTGCAGTCTAAAATAGACTGGCTCCCATAAAAATGAAACCCGGTTTTTTCTTCCCTCTTTTCTGGATCCGAATTTTAGATTCAAACCTGATTCCAATCCATAAATATTTTCTGAATATTTCTCTATCCGGTCATTATTAGAATTTGGATCATCGAAAGCTCTATCCCCATCAAAATGATGATAGGTAGCAGACGCTCTGTAACCAAGGCTGATCTTTAGCTTTCGCTTCTCTTTGTTTTGCCATAATCTTCTCTGAAAGCTAATACCAAGATTCCAGTAAGAATCGAATTCTACTTCACCGTTTAAACCACCGTTTTCTTCAAAATAATCGTCATCTAAAATACTTTTTCCATACCTGAAATATGCTCCCAGCTGCCCAATTGAATAAAACTTTCCTACTCCCAACCCATAACTAAGGTATCCATTAACATTGAATTCAAATGGATCTTCAAAACCGGATTCATTAATATAGCTTGGCAATAAGGTTAAGTCGTACGAGGCATAAGGAACAATATAGACTCCTGTTGTATCCTGAGCAAAACTGCTTATCGTTGCAAATGAAATTGAAAATGTAAATAAGCTAGTTATAATTATTGATTTCATCTTTTTTACCCCTTGGTTTGTTATTTGTAGTTTGATATTTGAAATTTATTGGCGATGCTAATAAATTGCAAACGAAATTGAAAATGTAAATAAGCTAATTATAATTATTGATTTCATCTTTTTTACCCCTTGGTTTGTCATTTGTCATTTGTAGTTTGATATTTGACATTTATTAGCTCCGCTAATTTCTAAGGTGCCACGGCTGGTAAGCAATGAGTTGCCTGCTCGTTTGTGCAAATATCTTATCTGAAGATGCAGCTACATGCCAGAAAAAGCCTCCTGGGGACGGTTCTTCATGAACTAACTCTCCGGTTTCTCCATCAATTACGAACAAACGACCATGATCGGAGTGATAGACATAGCCTTCCAAATAAACCATATTTGCAGTTCCACTTGATTCAAAAATCACACTCCAAGCTATTTCTCCATTACTTTTTTCTATGGCTTGCAATGAGCCCTGAGTATTTACGTAAATCCTGTTTTCGTTAGTAATCATTTGGAACGTAGAAAAACCCGGACGTTCCCAGATCATATCTCCAGTTTCCGCATCAAGAGCAAACACCCTGCTTGGATTTCCCAAGTAAGTTCCAGCGTATACTACTCCGTCTTCTACAATAGGTGATGTTCTAATAAAACCACCTTTATCTGTTTCAAAAATCCATAGACTATCTCCATTTAATGCTTCAAATGCTCTTATTTTACCTTTAGTAAGCGCTCCATGTATCGTTTTCCCTTGACTCAAAAATAATTTATTTTCGAATCCGGTAATTCCAAAAGATGCAAATGGTACATCAATGCTATATTTTAAAGAGCCGTCTGGATTAATTATGTAAGCATCCAATGTATCTCCAACCATCAAAAGCTTTTCTTTTAAAGTATTATTACCTCCTAAATCATACAGTGAATACCCATCGTTTATTAATAAGTCACCGTTGTTCTTATCCCATGCAACAAGGTGATTATTATGAACAGAAACGATCATTTAATTATTCTCAAGAAGCCTTCTCCCCTGCAATGCCCCTTGACCTTCAATTTCTCCTTCCCAGATAACAAAACCTGTTTCATGGTTCAGTGCAATTAAATTTTTAGCTCCGGTTATTATTATAAGATCCGAATCTAAAACTAACGGTGCTGCGCTTGGCACACCAGCGACTACATATTGATGGTTCCATATTTTTTGAAGACCTAATTCATCGTCATTTATTGGGTTTTCTTTGCAAGATGATGACCAAATCAGCAATGCGGAAATATATATTATTGATTTCATTTTTTTGTAATTAGAAAAGATGGCTGAATAAAACAGCCATCTTTTTTGTTAATAATTATATACCAAGCCTTTGGAATAATGCTTTCATCCAAATCATAAGCTCGTTCGAGATTTCTCAATTCAAAATGATTATATCCACCAACCATGCTTCGCATAAATATCAAATAACAATTTCCAATATCCATTATATCTCCTTATTTGTCATTTGTAGTTTGATATTTGACATTTATTAGCTCCGCTAATTTCTAAGGTGCCACGGCTGGTAAGCAATAAGCTGTCTGCTCGTTTGGGCAAATATTTTATCGGAAGATGCGGCCACGTGCCAGAAAAAGCCTCCTGGGGACGGTTCTTCATGAACTAACTCTCCGGTTTCTCCATCAATTACGAACAAACGACCATGATCGGAGTGATAGACATAGCCTTCCAAATAAACGGGTTTGACCAATGTTGTGCTTTCACGATCGAATTTCCAAACTCTTACGCCCGTAGTTTTATCTAATGCAAATACATCAGCCACAGCAGCTATGTATACATATTTAGGTCCAACCACAAAAGACCGGGTTAGTATCTCAGAATTACTATGCTCCCAAATTACTTCCCCGGTTTCAGCATCTAAAGCTACGAATGTATTTTCTGGAGAATTTCCTACGGTTCCAGCATATATAATTCCGTTTTCTACAATAGGAGCTGAATTTCCGAATCCACTTTTATCTGTTTCAAATATCCATAAACTGTCTCCGGTTTGAGAATCAAACGCTCGTATTTTTCCCAAAGAAAGTGCTCCATGTATAGTTTTTCCTTGAGCTAGAAAGAACTTTAAGTTGCCATATGCTACTCCTAAGGTTCCGAAATCAACCTCTATCTTAAAGCGAATTGAACCATTCGCATTTATAACATAAGCATCTAGTGTGTCTCCGACAAAACCATATCCATCATTTACGAGTGTGTTTCTGCCCCTTCTAAAAGCGAGAATACCGTTTTCATCTGATAATGTAAATATTGGTTCGCCTGTTTCTGCATTCCATGCTTTAAAAGTTTTAAAATGATTCGAGACCACCCTATTTAACTTTTTATCGTAAAGCAATACCACACTTTCTAAAGCTTCCGATCCATCTATTGTAGCTCTCCAACTTTCTTTACCATTTTTTATATCTAATGCTACCAACTCTATTTCTCCAGAATAAACAACTTTAGAATTATTGATAACTAAAGGAGGTACATTAGGTACATCAACTGTAGAAGTAGTCTTTGTCCATAATACTTCTAATTTTTGGTCTTCAATGGGCTCAACCGGTCCTTTAAAACAAGAAGAAATGAGTATTAAAATTAATATAGGCGTTCTCATAGCTTTACTCTTTTTTTTAAAACAGAAGGGAGTACTCCCTTCTGTTTGTTTTGTTTTAGTTTCCACGATTACCAAAATCGTCTTTGATCCAGTTTTCAACTTCTTCCATAGCCGGGTTTTTAGATCCTTTTAGAAACCCAATATTCCCATTTTTATCTTTGAGTTCATAAGCACGCTTGTGGTTACGAAGTTCGAAGTGGTTATAGCCTCCTACATCAACACCATTCACATTGATTTGTACATCACTAAAATAGCGGTTATGATCATTTTCAAACGCATCCCCTTTACTCCAAAGTACGCTGTGGATGTTTACCACCCCAACCATGCTTCGCATAAATATCAAATAACAAT
>CAXBHO010000162.1:0-3645 GCA_963975485.1 uncultured Balneola sp.
TGAACAGGCTATCCGATAGCTTTTAACCGACAAATGACCATTGACTTGACACTAGAGGAGTTCTTCTCCTTATGAAGGAGAAGACAGATGAGATCAAAGAAATAGATTACCTTGCATCCAAAAAATTAAGTCGTATTATTTAAATATGTATGCCTATTTTCAGATAAATAAATAAATTTCAAATGAGCGTCACCTATACCAATTATTTAAAAATAAACGAGCTTTTAGAACTTCAGCAGTTGAAGTCAGATCCTCCTGAACACGATGAAACGCTGTTTATCATTATTCATCAAACGTATGAGTTATGGTTCAAGCAGATCATCCATGAGTTCGGAAAGTTGAATAAAGAACTTTCTGTCGGAAGTACCTGGACTTCCATCAAAACGATGAGACGTATTCTTACCATTATGAAAACGTTGGTTTCGCAAGTGGATATTTTGGAAACAATGACTCCGCTTGAGTTCAACAGTTTTAGAAAATTCTTGGGCCAATCCAGTGGATTTCAATCTCTACAGTTTCGTGAAGTTGAGATTTTGTGTGGATTAAGATCTCCAATAATGAAAGAAGCTCATAAAGATGATCCAAAAAATTTACGGATTCTTGAAACCAAAATGAAAGAACCAACTATCTGGGAAAGTTTTTGCAAGTATCTAAGTCATAAAGAATTTTTGGTTTCTGCTGAAAGAGAAAATGAAAAAGGGTTGATGTTCAATACTTCATCTGAGAATCAAAAAGAGTTGATCAAAATGATGAACAATGATCCTGAAGCTGCATTGGTAAGCGAGTTGCTCGTAGATTTTGATGAAGGTTTACAGGAATGGAGATATCGCCATGTGAAAATGGTGCAGCGTACTATTGGTGCAAAAATGGGAACCGGTGGCTCAGAAGGAGTCGCATATCTTCAAAAAACGTTGAATCAAACTATTTTTCCTGATCTATGGGAAATCAGATCTGCTTTTTAGCAGTTGCCACAGAAACACATCAGTCATCTCGCGGCGTATGCCCGTGCCAAAGGCATCCCTTCGGGTAGATCTGAATCGCTTTAACGCCTATTGCCTTTCATGATGATTTAGATTCCTGCCTTCGCAGGAATGACACTCTTTAGTGATTCTTAATGAATATATAAGCAAGCGTGAACTTTAGTACTGCGACTAAAATTCGTTTTTAAAAATACAAACATATTTGTGTTTTCGTGTTTTAGTGGCTAACATAATTTTATGAAAAACATCGACGAATTAGCACAACAACTAATCCCTCATTATTCACATTTCAGAGTTTCTGAACGATTGCTTTTTACCGGGCATTCTCATCAGGCGTGGCCGGATGTTGCTTTGGAAGGACAAAAAGAATATTTCATGGATTCTGCCGAATTGTTGGATAAAAAGTGGGAAAAAGCAGCTGAAAAAACCGAGATTTTAAGAAACTACTTAAGAGATTATTACGATGATCCCGACGGTTTTTATTGCCGTGAGGAAAGCACACACGTTCTTTTTGTTAGCTGGATGAGTGGTCTTGATCTAAAGAATAAGCCTAAGATCATTTCTACCGATGGCGAGTTTCATTCGCTATTTCGTCAACTACACAGACTTGAAGAAGAAGGATTAGAAGTAACGTATATTCCAACCACGCCGGATGAAAGTTTTGCTGAAAGAATCATTTTGGAAATGGATGATCGTACTTCTGCGGTAATGCTTTCCAGAGTGTATTTTGAGTCTAGTTTGATCAATCACCATTTAACGGAAATAGCACAAGCTGCCAGAAAGCATGGTATTCCGGTTCTGATAGATGATTATCATGGCACCAATGTCGCACCAACTTCTATTCGGGAAGCAAATCTGGAAGATTGTTTTATACTGATCGGCGGATATAAATATTTGCAGTGGGGCGAGGCTAATTGCTTTCTGCGTTTCCCCAAAGATTGTGAAATGCGTCCTGCGATAACAGGTTGGTTTGCATCCTTCAGTACGCTAGAAAAAACCCGCGATAATTCCCCCACACATTACGACCAATCAGATCAGCGTTTTGCCAGTGGAACCTATGATCCCTCCTCTCAATATCGTGCCGCTAAAGTTGTAGAATTTTTTGAAGACCAAGGATTGACCAAAGAAGTTCTCAGAGATCAATATGTTCAAAAGGTTGAGTTGCTGAAAAAATATTTCCTAGAAAAAGATTTCGATCTTTCGGTGATCAAGCTCACTCATGAAAAATCTATTTCAGAAAATAACGGCGGCTTCCTTTCTCTCACTTCTCCTAAAGCCAGAGAAATCAGAGCTGGATTGCTTGCCCGCGATATATTTACGGATGCCAGAGATCAGATCTTAAGATTTGGTCCGGCTCCTTATACAACTTTTTCTCAGATCAAAGATGTGATGGATGTTTTAAAAGAAGTTATTGGGCATGAATCTTTCGGTTAAATCACTATTATTTTTCCTGTCTTTAACACTTTCGGCAAATCTCTTTTCACAAGAGATTTACCAAATTGAAGGTTCTGTTAAAACGGAATCTTCTCTTGAACCGGTTGCAGGGGCACAAATATTTATAAATGGGTCGACCATTGGGGTTCTTTCCGATGAGGACGGTCTTTTTGTACTCACCAACATTCCCTCAGGCGTTCATGAAGTGGTCGTTAAAAATCTTGGCTTTGAAACAGCTACTATCATTATAAATACTAATAATGTTGCTGAAAATTATAGTTTTCTGCTTCTTGAAAAAGTATATGAATTAAATGAAATAACTGTTAAACCTAATACTCAAAATTGGAAATATAATTTTGAGGAATTCCGAAATAATTTCATAGGAGTAGGGCCTTTTTCAAAAAAGACGGTTATTAAGAATAAAGAAGTCATAAATTTTGATTTCACTATTGAAGACAGAACTCTTAGTGCTTTCGCCTATCAGCGTCTGGAAATTGAGAATAAAGAACTTGGATATATTATCTATTTCTACTTAGAAGACTTTAAGATTGATTATAAAAATGGAACTACATTTTTCTATGGACAAACTTTATTCCAAGAGCTTTCCTCAAAAAGAAAAAGAACAATCACTAAATGGAAAAAGAATAGAGAAAAAGCATATTCGGGTTCGTTTGTACATTTTACCAATTCATTAATTGAAGGCTCTCTCTACGAAAACGGGTTTTCAGTAAAGGCTGAAAAAAGAGAAAAAGATGCTCGTTATGTTTCTAAAGATACCGTGTCTTCTTCCCTCTTCTTTCATAAAATTGATAACAGCTTTTTCCAGTTTAAGTTTATCAACTTCCTGAATGTAACCTTTGAAGATGAATATGAAGATATGTCCTACTTATATTCTATTGCAGGTCCATTCGATCAAAATCCCCGGCAATTACCGGATTTTCAGAATTCATCGGTAACATTAGTTAAAGATTCTGTACTAGTAGATAAGTCCGGGTTTATTCTTGACCCTACAGCTTTACTATTTGACGGTTACTGGGGATTTGAGAAAATATCAGACATGCTTCCTCTTAAATATGAGCCTGCCGACAGTGCTCAAAAGTAATTTTGTGAGGAATTACTTTGTTTCCCTGTTAGTTATTTGGAGCAGGCGCTCCGTCTTGTTCTCCCAAACAGGAGCTTGGGAAAGAGGTAAAGAGCTAATAAATCCCAAAACACAAACTCCAAATATCAA
>CAXBHO010000163.1:0-3623 GCA_963975485.1 uncultured Balneola sp.
GCGAAGGCAGGGTGATGGAGCGGCCAAAGGCTGTCCTGTCTATTGGTTAAATTTCCGCCTCCTATTTGACGACATTTCAGCAATGTCACGGCACTAGTCTAATTGCGTGAAGAACTAAGCTCTGACCGTTTATAAATATTCTTATTTGTATTAAAATATGAATTTATAAGTAGTTTCATATTTAAAATTAAATTTTTTATTATCAACGAGTTACCCTCCTTGGTTAAGGAGGAGACAGAGGAGGTTCGAAGATGTACGTTATTAATCTGTACTCTATTTCTCAATAGAAAGCTCACCGGCCATCGGAATTTGAAATTGGGTTTCAATATGCTCTTTTGAATCTGAATGAGCTAATAAAAACATCAGCTTTGTAAGCGCAGCTTCTAACGTCATATCTCCTGCTGAAATAGCCCCGGCTTGTATAGCGGCTCTGCCGGCAGAATATTTAGTAAGATTAACAGCGTCGTAATCTGCTTGGGAAATAATAGCTACAATTACTCCACGATGGCGGCACTTCTCAAAAAATGGCAATAAGTTGAATTCGCCTTTCATTGGGAAATTTCCACTCCCAAAAGTTCTTACAATAATAGCCTTGAGTTTAGAGAGATCTAAACAATCCAACACGTTCATGCTTAGAGATGGATGAACAGTTAGAACGAATATCTCATTGGAAAAAGCGGCTTTATTATCGAAAGGAGGGATCAGCTTTTTTGGTGAAACATTTAGCTCAATATTCAACCCTATATCAGCAATTGGATCTAAATTTGGAGAACCGAACGCATCAAAATCACCAATACTTAATTTGGTAGCCCGGTTGCCACGATATACATGATCGTTAAAACAGATACCCACTTCCTGTAACTCAGTAGTTGCCATTTCAATGGAGTTGATGAGATTCCGACGAGCATCACTCCTGATACTGCTCAAGGGAACCTGACTCCCTGTAAAGATCACAGGTTTTGCAAGATTTTGTAATGAAAATGACAAAGCCGAAGCGGTATAAGCCATAGTGTCGGTTCCATGTAGAATCACAAAACCATCGTATTTCTCATAGTTTACATCAATGCAGTTTGCAAGGTTCACCCAATGTTCCGCATTCAAATCAGAGCTGTCTTCAAAAAAAAGAGGGTAGGTGGTAATTTCAGCAAGTTCTTCTAATTCGGGAATTTGTTTGATAAGTAAATCAGACCATGCTTCAGGATCGAGTTCTACCCCTTCGCCTTTGGCACTCATAGCAATGGTTCCACCGGTTTGAATGAGAAAATTTTTTTTCATCTTGCTTATTTCCCGTAGCTGTTTAAATTATCTGTTCGCCGAAATTGTGCGAACGTTCTTAAAATGATTGCCGAATATAGCGTAAAAAAAGGAAGCGCTTAAAGTTTTCATCAAGAAAAAACAAAAATCTTAGCAACCCAAGGAGTTCATTATGAAAGTTTACGATCCTGCCAGAATAAGAAATATCGTATTGTTGGGCCATTCCGGCTCCGGTAAAACAACATTAGCTGAAACCATGTTATTTGAAGCCGGAGCTATTAACAGAAGAGGCACTATTGAAGAAGGAAATACGGTTTCCGATTATCACGAGCTGGAAAAAGAAAAAGAAAAGTCTATTTACTCTTCGTTCATGAACCTGGATTGGAGAGGACATAAAATAAACCTGATTGATACCCCGGGAACCTCAGATTATATAGGTGAAGTAGTTGGTCCGCTTAGAGTAGCCGATACGGCAATTTTTACATTGAATGCGGAAAATGGAGTTGAGGTAGGAACGGATTCATTATGGAAATATGCTCGAAAATATAATGTTTCTTCTATTTTTGTAGTGAACAAATTGGATAATGAACGTTCTGATTTCTGGCAAACTGTACAAGAAGCCAAAGAGCATTTTGGAAGAGAAGTTACCGTAGTTCAATTTCCATACAGTGAAGGAAACGACTTTCATGCTATTGTGGATGTACTCAGAATGACTATGTATGAATTCCCTGAAAATGGTGGTAAGCCAGATAAACTCCCGATCCCAGATTCTCTCAAAGATCGTGCTGAGAAATTGCATCAGGAACTCATCGAAATTATTGCAGAAAACGATGAATCATTAATGGAGATTTATTTTGAGCAAGGTGAGTTGGACGAAGAACAAATGGAAGAAGGTTTGCACATTTCTTTAGTAAAGGGACAGATTCATCCTTTGTTTTGTGTTTGCGCTTCCAGAAATATGGGAACCGGGCGTGTGATGGGGTTTCTCGATGATATTGCGCCCAATCCTTTAGAAGGAAATCCACCTAAAACCCAAAATGGGGAAGACTTCAAATTAGACCCTGCCGGCAAACCGGTTCTGTTTTTGTTTAAAACTTATTCAGAATCTCATGTTGGGGATTTGATCTATTTTAAGCAATACAGTGGCTCTTCTGTTGCGGGAATGGATTTGGTGAATACTTCTACATCAAATTCGGTGCGGCTAGGAAATTTATTTCTAACCGAAGGGCATAAGCGCATTAGTATTAATGAAATCAGAACCGGAGATATAGGGGCAGTGGTTAAATTGAAAGACGGTGAGGTAAATCAGACGCTTTCGGAAAAGGGGCAAAATATTCTGCTGGAAGAAATAGAATTTCCATCAACAACCATAAGAACGGCTGTTAAGCTTACCAATGAAGGCGATGAAGATAAACTTGGAAATGCATTGCACCAGATTCACAGGGAAGATCCTTCTATTGTGATTGAGCATAGTCAGGAATTACGACAAATCATTATTCATGCGCAGGGCGAAGAACATTTGGGTGTTATTGAACATCAGTTGCGAAACCGTTTTAAATTGGATATCGAATTCGTAACGCCAAAAATTCCATATAGAGAATCAATAACAACAGGGGTTAAATCAAAATACAAGCATAAAAAACAGTCGGGTGGAGCCGGGCAATACGCCGAGGTAGAAATGCTGATTGAGCCTTACATAGACGGAATGGCTACCCCTTCTGACATGAAAGTTCGAAAAACGGAAGTACATGATCTCCCTTGGGGCGGAAAGCTGGTTTTCAATAATTGTATTGTAGGCGGTGTGATAGATAATAGATTTATGCCTGCGATTCTTAAGGGAGTGATGGAAAAAATGCAAAATGGTCCTCTGAGTGGTTGTTGCGCCCGTGATATTCGAGTTTCGGTGTTTGATGGTTCGATGCATTCGGTAGATTCAAATGAAGCGGCTTTTAAAACGGCAGCTAGAATGGCTTTTAGGAATGGGTTTTTAAAGGCAAGTCCCAAACTTTTGGAACCGATTTATGAAGTAGAAGTGATTGTGCCACAGAGCTATATGGGGGAAGTTTTGAGTGATCTTGGAACTCGCCGTGGGCAGGTTCAGGGAATGGATGCAGAAGGTGCTTTGCAAAAAATTAAAACTCATGTTCCACTGGAAGAACTCGATCATTATTCCACAAGCCTGAAATCAATGACGCAGGGAAGTGCAACTTATTACAGGAAGTTCTCCCACTATGCGCAGGTTCCTTTTGATGTTCAGGAAAGGGTGATGAAGGATAATGTAGAGTTGGAGGAGGTTTAACCATCAGAGTTTTGATCTATTAACACAGCGGTAAAATATAGGAATATATAATTTAATTATGTATCTTTAC
>CAXBHO010000164.1:0-3539 GCA_963975485.1 uncultured Balneola sp.
TTATGTACGAAGCAAATTCTGAGAATATTTCACCTTCGAAGATATTGTGCCGAAGGCATGCCTATGGCAGAAATTGAATGTTTCTTGTTGGCTGTTCGATGTTGGATATTCCTACTCTCGCAGGACTTGCCAAAGGCATCCGCCCGACCGGCAGAAAAATCCATGCTGGCGAACTTAATGAAATTCAGCCAGTCATATTTTGTGTTCTCTTCATTTTCAATGTTCGATATTCAATATTCCTTGTTCTTCTGTTCGATGTTCTTCTGTTCCTTTGTTATTTTAGAAATTAAAAATCTGTTATGTCTGATTCACAAAAAGCGATTATCCTTTACCCTTCCTGGAAGAATTACTTTTGGCACTATTTTTTTGGTGTGTTACTTGCTCCACTCTTAGTTGGGATAATTATTATATGGCATACAGAAAGAAAGCGAAGGAACATTCATTATCAAATTTCAGACACTTCTATTGCAAGAATTGAAGAAAATACTTCCAAAGAACTAGAGCTTATTAACATTTTGGAAACTTCTCTTTCTCAAACAAGTCTTCAAAAAGCACTTAATGTTGGAGATATAAAACTACAAGCAAACGTAACTGAAATCATACTTTCAGGTCTTGAAGATTCCGAACTCCTGATAGATAAAATTGATACTGCCATTGCATATCAGAAAGAACAACTAAAAGCTGCAAGGAAAATAAAGCCAAGAGAAACATCTCACAGCCCCGGAACCTTAGATAGAATGGATTATTTAACAGGTCTTTGGCAACAGGGTTTAATCAGTGATGAGGATTATGACTCTGAACGCAAAAAATTTGAATGATTTTTATTTAACCACAGAGAGCGCAGAGTTCGCAAAGATTTTTTTGCATTCCTATCCCCTATCGATAATTCTTTTAAATCACTTTTACAAAAAGATGTCGTTTATTAAGAGCCATAATTAACTGCGGATTACAATGAATAAACTAACCTTCTTTTCTTTCTTTTTATTACTGATCAGTTTTTCTCTGAACAGTAGCACATCAGCCCAAAAAGCTAATTTTGAACTTGCGGAGCGCTTTACCACCGAAAATATGCAGAAAATGGTAGGCAGTACTTCAGTCTTTCCAAGATGGATCGAAGACACAAATAACTTCTGGTATGAGTATGAAAATTCAGAAGGTAAGAACTGGTATTACGTGAATGCAGAACGCGGAAATAAACGCTTACTTTTTGATCAAGAAGAAATGGCAGCTCAGCTTTCAGAAAGTTTTAGTAGAACCTTCAACGCCAAGGATTTGGATTTAAAAGGCTTTGAATATGATACTGACAAAAAGCTTTTCACTTTTCATGTAGACAGTGTTGAGTTTACTTACAATATTAATGGCAACAGACTTATTCGAGGTGATTCACTCGCCAAGGATGAAAAAGACGATTGGAAGTCGTTTTCTCCGGATAGTTCTTACGTGGTTTTTGCCAAGCATCACAATTTGTTCATTATGGGCAAAGAAGATCATGACAGCACCGCAGCACAAATTACAGAAGACGGAGAACGTTGGTTCAGTTACCAATTTAGTGACGGGGATACATCCACAACTGAAAAACAAAGAGCGCGGGTAAACTGGTTTGAAGACAGTAAAAAATTCTGGGTAAAACGTCAGGATAAACGAAAAGCAGATGATCTTTGGGTGATCAATTCTCTAAAAAAACGTCCTGAGTTGGAAACGTACAAATACCCAATGCCGGGAGAAGAAGAGGTGTATGTTGACGAGATAAAAGTATTTGATCCCGCTACACAAGAAAGCTTAATACTGGATACAGATAAATGGGAAGATCAGTCTTTAGGTGGCGCTTATTTTAATCAGGGTGGGATTTTTGAAACCGATAAATCTGATTTTCTTTATATCCTTCGTCGCGACAGAACCTGGAGTAAAATTGATGTACTGAAAGCCAATACTTCCACAGGCGAAGTTGAGGTTTTATTCTCAGAAGAAAGTAAACCCTATTTTAACACTCGCTATGCAAGGCTTGCTATTATAAATGAGGGAAAAGAATTTATTTGGTGGAGTGAACGTACGGGCTGGGGACAATTATATCGTTATGACAGCAACGGAAAATTAAAGAATAAAATAACAACTGGTCCATGGGTAGTTGGTAATATTGTAAAAATTGATACTGCGCAGTCACGTCTTTTCTTTGAAGGCTATGGCAAAGAAAAAAAGCAGAATCCTTACTATTCTAATTTATATAGTACCAAATTTGATGGTTCAGGTTTCCAACATCTATCACCTGAAGACGCAACACATGCTATCAATGCTTCTGATGAAGGAAATTACTTTGTAGATAATTATTCTCGGGTAGATCTTCCTACAAAATCTGTGCTGAGGGATGGATCAGGAAAAATCATTTCAACTCTGGAAGAAGCGGACATTTCACAAATGGTAGAGCAAGGCTGGAAAGCTCCTGAATCTTTTAAAGTTAAAGCTGCTGATGGAGTGACAGATATTTACGGCGTAATGTGGAAGCCGTTCAATTTCGATTCCACAAAAACTTATCCGGTTATATCTTATGTGTATCCGGGACCACAAACCGAGCCTTTTCCGGCTAATTTTACCGTTGGGGGATCCAGAGCTCGAACTTCTACTTTAGCTCAGCTTGGGTTTGTCGTAGTAGCTATGGGTAACCGTGGAGGAAGCCCGATTCGTTCAAAGTATTATCACAACTATGGTTATGGCGACATGCGTGATTATCCACTAGCGGATAATAAATACGGAATTGAGCAACTTGCCGGGCGGCATTCATTTATTGATGCGAGTAAAGTAGGAACATACGGTCATTCAGGTGGCGGATTTATGAGTACTGCTCTTCTTCTCACTTATCCGGATTTTTATAAAGTGGCTGTTTCATCTGCCGGTAACCACGACAATAATATTTATAACATTTGGTGGGGTGAAATTCATAATGGTGTGAAGGAAGTAAAGAAAACCGTAACCAAAACGAACGAGGATAGCACTAAAACTAAAGAAGAGGTCATCACTTTTGAAGCTCCGGTTGAAACAAATATTGAGTTAGCGAAAAACTTACAAGGTAAACTACTCCTAGTTCATGGTGATATGGACAACAATGTTCATCCTGCAAATACTATCCGACTGGCTGATGCTTTGATCAAAGCAGGTAAGCGATTTGATATGATGATTCTGCCCGGTCGCCGACATGGATTTGGACCTTCACAGCCTTATTTTGATAGAATGAGTTGGTATTATTTTGCTGAGCATTTATTGGGGGATTATCGCACAAATGTGGATTTTAATTTGCCGGAAGAAGAAGATTAAATTTCTTTAAATTAGATGTAGAAAAGGCTTCTTTTTAAAAGTCTTTTTCTTCTCTCAAAGCATTGGAACGCAGATGTAACGGATCAGGCAGATAGTCGCTGATGCGTGCGTAATTTGTTGGATTTACCCTAGTTCCACACGCTCAGCCTTAGAACCAAAATCGGTTGGACGAGCCGATATCTCCCAAACAGCGCTCCCCGACGTTGATCTGGAGATTGCGGATCAAGTGTGTC
>CAXBHO010000165.1:0-3232 GCA_963975485.1 uncultured Balneola sp.
ATGAACTAAATACGTCTCTCTCCCTGATGTTAGGGAGAGAACAAGAGTGGGTCAGGAAGGGGAAAACTGTAAAAGCTACTTACATCTCATATACGATTTTACTATTGTTCATCATGGATTTATCCAGAAAAAATATCATAGAATTAGCCAGAGAGTTAAGGAAAAATCAAACTTCTTCTGAGAAGGTGCTTTGGGAATCAATCAGAAAAAGAAAACTTAGAGGGTTGCGTTTTAATCGGCAAAAACCGTTTGTTCATACTCAATACGGTAATCAACGATACTTTTATATAGCAGATTTCTATTGTGCCGAATATAAACTAGTAATCGAAGTGGATGGTAAAGTTCATGATCAACAGATTGAATATGATCGACAACGAACTATTGTATTAGAAAATTTGGGACTGAAAGTCCTGAGAATCAAAAATGAAGAATTGATGGATTTGGAGTCTGTTCGGCGAAAAATTTTAGATGCTGTTGGTTTAAAATAATTTGGTCGTACTGACAACCCATCCCTGTCCCTTCCCTTCTCCGATGGAAGGGGACTTTGAAACAAAGAATTTTATTAACTAGGAAAATCTTCGAAACAATATAGAAATGAACTAAATGCGTCTCTCTCCCTGATGTTAGGGAGCCTGCCTGTTCGGCAGACAGGAGAACAAGAGTGGGTCAGCAAAGATTGAAAATTAGTTATTTCTTTTCGGTATCCTTCTTAGGAGCTTTCTTAAAAACTATATTCCCATAATAAGCTGTTGCTGAACCTTTTGAGTTATCTGAATCAGTCATAATAGCAACGCCGGTTATATTCTGTGGCTCTTCTTCAAAAGCTTTTTTATAAGAATCATATACGTTTGCAGTAGAAGTTACCCATGTTCCGGCTTTCTCGTTACCAGACTCAGTTGCGACCATGTGAACCCAATTGGTAAACACATTCTCCTGAACTCTTCCAACCTTAGCTTTATTTGCCCAAACGTAATTCATAGATCTTAATGGAATATCAAAACTGGTGAAAGTTTTCATGGTTCCATATTTAATTCGTTCCCCGAACGGTAAATCTTTTCGACTGTATTCATAAGTAATGTAAATTCTTGCAGCGTAATCATCCCCATCTTTTTTAGTCATATCACCCTTTTCCAGAACCCCGTCAATTTTCCATTGCCATTCAATAATAGGATATTCTTTAGGATCTATATCAATGAGATATTTCCAACCGGAAGCAGAGTTATTACTTACGGCTTTTATATACGGTTTGTCACCATCCGTTACCAACGTATATTCCGTACAATTTTTTCTAGGAAGAGTAAGTCGCTGCCACTTATTGTTATCGGCATTTTCGTTGAATTCTGCAGGATTAAAGCTCGTAATGGGTATCACTAAAGAATCTTGCGCAACCAGAGCCACACTTAAAATAACTGCCAGTAAAATTGTTGTTATAAATGATCTCATCGGATCTTAATTAATTTGAATTTCTTTTCTAATTGAGAGTACGAACTAAACGTTCAATCAGTTTTTGCATTACCGTAAACCCAAGGTAGGTAAGGGTTGTTCACTGAACATCACAAATGTGTAAAAACCTGAGTTCTCATAAAGTGATGCCTTTGGCAGATTCTAAAAACTTATTCAATAAGCTTTAGACCGGCTTACGACATGAGTCACTCAGAGCGGAGCGAAGAGCCTACACAAAAAACGGGCTATTCGTTAGCTGTGAAGATCCTTCGCTCCGCTCTGGATGACAAATACTCTTTTCAGAGACATTAAACAGCATTTTTAGAATCGAACTCAGGTTGAAAGAAGAACATCGAACAGAAGAACAAAGAATATCGAATCATGAATAACGAAGCAGGTTCAATATCCAACACCCAACAAGGAAAATTAATTTCTGCCATAGGAATGCCATAGGCACAATCCCGATTTTGTCATTTCGATTAATCATGCGAAAGCATGAGATTGAGAAATCTAAAGTTCTTAGATGTTGGTAAGAAATTTTTAGATGTCTCAAATAATTATTTCAGGATTTAAACAAGCAAGCCCTTTAGGGCTGCGATGCGGGGCAATCATTTCTTTCTTTCAATCCGAGCTATAAATACAAATTCAGATCTACCCGAAGGGATGCCTTTGGCACGGGCATTCGCCGCGAGATGACAGCCTTTGTTTAATATGGAGGAATAAATTTAAATCCTGAGCTTTGATGGTGATTTTTAGATGTCTCCTTTCACTCCTCCGAAGGAATACCTATGGTAGAAATGACAGACACCTTATTTCTTATTTATTCTTTGTGTTCTCTGTGGTTATATAAATCCAGCTCTCAATATTGACTGCGGGATAACTTGGTTATTGAATGTTGGGAGTTCCTCTGTTGAATGTTCCTTGTTCCTCTGTTCAATTAGAATTGGATATTGATATCGTTTTTGATTTTATTAGAATCAATAAAATTGGGTATAGCATTGGTTTTAAGGGAAATAATACTAAAAGCGATTTCCGGAGATTCTGTAAGTGAGCAGAAACTGATTAAAGTATGCACTGATTTTGCCGAAGCTTACCTGAAGATGAGAACCAAAAAAGACGCCTACTTGCTATCGTTATTGGCGGTTTCTCCTAAAGAATTAGCCTTGGACTGCATCGCCGATTTATTCGAAAAAAGAGATGGCAAACTCGTAGTATTTGACGAATACTTTGCACCGGTTTTGGACAAGTTCGAGAAACAAAGTGAGATCCAAACGCACTTACGACGATTAGTTTTCATCAAAGTTAATGAGAACTTATATAATTACTACAGAGCTTTCGATCCTTCTTTGGGAAAAATCATCAGAAATATAAAGCGAGTTTTTAAAGAAGATGAGATAGATGAATTAACATATAATCCCGAATCGGGTTTGATATCAGTGTATGAAAAAAGGGCTACGCTTCCATTGATGCCGTATGATTTGATCGAAGTAAAACTAAACTGTGAGTTCAAATCAACGCTAAGCACTAAAGATATTCTTCTCAAACTTTCCGAGATATTTCAAACACACGATTATTATAAAGGAGAAATTAAAATTAATCTGTTTGCTGAAGTAATCAGGAGGCTTCATCAGTTTTATGCGGAAGACGGAGAACATTTTAATTTCTCAGAACATGAAGACATCCGAAATAAGGAACTCAAAGAGCTGATTAAAAAATCGGTCAAAAAAGTACAACTTGTAGTGGTCTAGGAAAATAGGACAGCAAAACAATAAAATGTTAATTTGCTGAC
>CAXBHO010000166.1:0-3215 GCA_963975485.1 uncultured Balneola sp.
CCGCTTAACAGTATCAAAACTCCTGTTTTTTAGTTTTCTTACAGACACTATATAGCAGCCTAGCGAAAAATTCAATCTATCATTTTGCAAAATCTTAGCTTATTCCATCATTTCGACGAAGTCGGGCCTGTCCGCCGTATCCCGGTTTAGGGAGAAGGAGGAGTGATGGATGCGTAATCATTGTCATTGCGGACGCAGAAAGAATAATCCAGCTAGGTTATTTTGAAGAGAAAGATATCGTACAACCCTGACTTGGATGAACGATCCGCAATCTCCCTATAAAAGCTTCTAATCTTATTTCAGGAGATCCCGGATCAAGTGTGTCCGGGATGACGAGCTCTGTTTCCATCAGCCGTGTAAAGCCTGACAGATGGAAAAATTGCCCGTTAAATTAAAATTCTGCCAAAATATCATTCAGCGTTTCACTTGGTCGCATTGCTTTAGCAACTAGCTCAGTATTTGGATTATAATATCCTTCGATGTCAACTTCATTTCCCTGAACTGAAATAAGCTCTTCGGTGATCTTAGCTTCGTTCTCATAAAGCGCTTGAGCTAACTGAGTGAATTTACCAGCTAATTCGCTGTCTTCTGTTTGATTAGCGAGCGCTTCTGCCCAATACATAGCCAAGTAAAAATGACTTCCACGATTATCGATTTGACCGAGTCTGCGAGCAGGAGATTTATCGTTTGCCAAAAACTTAGAAGTTGCAGTATCCAGCGCATCACCTAAAATTTTTGCTCTTTGATTATCAAATGTCTTACCTAAATGTTCTAAAGAAACTGCCAGAGCTAAGAATTCGCCTAAAGAATCCCAACGTAAATAATTTTCTGCAACAAACTGTTGAACATGTTTAGGAGCAGATCCACCGGCACCGGTTTCAAACAAGCCACCGCCATTCATTAATGGCACAATAGAAAGCATTTTTGCACTTGTTCCAACTTCTAAAATAGGGAATAGATCTGTTAAGTAATCACGAAGTACGTTTCCGGTAACAGAAATGGTGTCTTTTCCTTTACGAATTCGATCTAAAGAAAATTGAGTAGCATCAACCGGATTCATAATATGAATTTCTAAATCATCAGTGTCATACTCTTTTAAGTAAGTATTTACTTTTGCAATTATTTCAGCATCGTGTGCGCGGTTTTCATCCAGCCAGAATACAGCTGGTGTTCCGGAATCTTTGGCTCTGGAAACGGCAAGTTTTACCCAATCCTGAATAGGAGCGTCTTTAGCCTGACACATTCTCCAGATATCCCCTTTTTCTACAACATGTTCGATGAGGGTATTTCCTTCAGAATCAATAACTCTGACTTTTCCGTTGGACTCAATCTCAAAAGTTTTATCATGAGAACCGTATTCCTCAGCTTTTTGAGCCATTAAACCAACATTAGGTACACTGCCCATGGTAGTTGGATCATAAGCTCCATTCTTTTTGCAATCTTCAATTACAGTTTCATAAACACCGGCGTAGCTGCTATCCGGGATTACTGCTTTTGTATCTTGTGTGTCACCATCTTTATTCCACATACAACCTGAAGTACGGATCATTGCAGGCATAGAAGCATCAATAATCACATCGCTTGGCACATGTAGATTGGTAATTCCTTTATCTGAATTTACCATAGCAAGATCGGCTTGGTTGGCATAACAAGTGTCTATATCGGCTTCAATTTCTTCTCTTTTTCCTTCCGGAAGTACGCTTAATTTTGAAACCAGATCCCCAAATCCATTATTGGTATCAACACCAAGATCTTTAATAGTATCAGCATGCTTTTCAAATATGTCTTTAAAAAAGATCTTAACAGCATGCCCGAAAATGATAGGATCTGAAACCTTCATCATTGTTGCTTTTAAATGCAAAGAGAATAGAACGCCTGATTCTTTAGCGTCCTTAATTTGCAGATCCAAAAATCTGAGTAATGCTTTTTTGTTCATCACAGTAGCGTCAATAATCTCTTCAGCTAATAATGATATTTCTTCTTTAAGAATTGTTTTATTTCCCGAAATGTCCTCATGTTCTATCTTAACATTAGTTGCATTTCCAATAGTTACTGATTTTTCATTCGTTCTGAAGTCACCGTGATCCATCGTTGCAACATGTGTCTTAGAATCTGAACTCCATTCGCCCATAGAATGCGGATTATTACGAGCATATTCTTTCACTGCTTTTGGAGCCCTGCGATCAGAATTTCCTTCACGTAATACAGGATTTACAGCGCTACCTTTAACTTTGTCGTATTTTGCCTTAACCTGCTTTTCTTCCTCATTCTTTGGTTCCTCAGGATAATCGGGAAGAGCGTATCCTTGAGATTGTAATTCTTTGATAGCGGCATTCAACTGAGGAACAGAAGCACTGATATTTGGTAACTTGATGATGTTAGCTTCCGGTTGCTTTGCAAGTTCTCCTAATTCAGCTAAAGTATCTCCGATTCGTTGCTCTTCTTTTAAATAGTCAGGAAAGTTTGCAATTATTCTACCCGCCAAAGAAATATCTCGGGTTTCTACTTCAACATTAGCGGCAGATGCAAAAGATTCTATAATTGGTAAAAAAGAATAAGTTGCTAATGCCGGAGCTTCGTCAGTTTTAGTGTAGATAATTTTTGCTTTGTTGTCGCTCATTGTTCTCTAAAGTCTTTAAATTTGATTAAGATCGTTCCCGATGGAAGTGATCCTGAGTTAAAATTAGTAGGGTAGGAGTTTACGAAAAAAGGAAGAGAATTAGGAATGATTGAATAAAGAATTAGGAATGCTAATTTATCTTTCCCAGGAAGGGATATCACCACCTAATCCATTTCCATTGATCCAATCAATTTGAACCCACCTATAGAATAGCCAAATGAGTTTTTCCTTTCTAGAAAAATGAAAGTCACTTCCAACAGTTTGAACAGCCAATTCTTGTTCTTTAAAGAATATAGAAGAGGAAAGTATTTCTTCGGAAAGAATAATAATTTCATTCCACGATACCATACATCTTAGATAACCTGTCTGATCTTCGGATTTATTGTATTCACACCAACCACCGATCTTTTTTTCTATAGGGAAGTCTCTTTGGAATCGAGATAGTGCATAATTTTTGAATGAAGAGTCATAAAAAGGTAAAAACCTAAACTAGTAGAATTGATACTATTACCTTCATGAGGGTATACATGATGTAATGAATCTAGTGTAAAGTTAATTATATTATGGCGTATTAAATTTAATTTTGTATCTTTAA
>CAXBHO010000167.1:0-3205 GCA_963975485.1 uncultured Balneola sp.
TAAAGATACAAAATTAAATTTAATACGCCATAATATAATTAACTTAACACTAGCTTATGTACGAAGTAAATTCTGAGAACAGTTCACTTTATAAGATATTGTGCCGAAGGCATGCCTATGGCAGAAATTGAATGTTCCATGTTGAATGTTCATCTGTTAAATATTCCCTGGTCAAACTTCAATATTCTTCCGTTTGTCTGTTCGATGTTCCCTACCTCCGCAGGAATGACGAAAGAACCTTATCTATGTGCTATTTTAGAATCGAATTCAGGTTACGAGGTTAATATCGAAGTAAAATTTATAAAATTTGAGCGGTATGTAAGCAAGAACGTATTTTCCGCCGACTGGTGGGTGCCTCTGATACAACCCTTAGCTCGCGTTTCTTTGTGTTCTCTGTGGTTTTATGTTAACCAAGCTTATCAATCTCGCTCTGATAATACTCAATTTTATCAGGATGAAGCTCTTTTAGCTGGTTGTACATCTCAATGGCTTGCTGTTTCTTGCCTTGAAGAACATGGATTTTGGCCAATGTTTCAGAAATGATATCATCTACTTGATCGGCTTCTTCAGCCAGATTAGTATCATCAAATGGTTCGTCATCGGTTGGGATACGAATTCTTTTTGACTCTACCGCTTCAAGCATTGCAATCAAACTATCCAAGTTTAGAATTGGTGACTTACGGTGAGACTGATTCAGTTTTTTTGAGGAACTGTAATTTTGAACCGGAACGGCTGCCTCAAACTTTTCGGGATGAACCAGAAAATAGTGAAGATGCTCCATAAGCGGACTTCCCGGTGCGTACGTCTTGGCTTTTAAAGCTTCTCTAATCGCCAAAGTATTCTGATCATCGAGATGATAAAACCAGGCAAGTAAGAAATGACCAACCGCATCCGGTCCGCGTTTTTTTAGATGCCGGGAAAGTTTAGTAATCCCTGTTTTGGGATTTTTTTCAAAGCGTTCGTTAAAAGAACGAAGAGATTGCGGTATGTTAAACGGTAATTCTGCCATTATTTAGGAGTGCAATAATACACTAAGACGACATTAGATTCAAAAGAATTACCAATTACTTACTGCGTCGTTAAACATATTATTAGCAATTTGCTCTAAAGCTTCATCTGCAGCCGTCTGTTCTCCGGTAATTGGATCATCAGTCGGGTCGAAGGTGAAATTACCACTGAATGATTTATCCCATTCCGGCTCATCATTCCTCGTGTAGATAAAACTAGCATTTACGGCGATCTGAACTTGGTTTTGATTTGCTTGTTCGTTTCCACCAATACTAAAAGGGCGGTTACTGTACGTAGAGATAAAACCATCCAAAATGGCATCTGCATCTTCTTCAGAACTAGCCAAATTCAATTTACTTTGATTGATGAATCTGTCGATTAAAATTCGATTCAGTCGATCACTTAAATCTCCTAAACCGCTTCTGGATCTATCCGGAAAAAAAGGAATATAAATTGAATTCACTCCGGGTGGGATGGAAGCACCTGTAAAACTATATTTCAAACAGCTCGAAAATGAAAGTATAGCAAGAAGCGATATAAAAAGAAGTTTACGCAAGTCCGTATTGATCTAATTTTCTGTAAAGAGTACGCTCACTAATTCCGAGAGTCTCTGAGGCTCGTCGGCGATTCCCATCATATTTTTCAAGCGCCTGTTTAATCAAAAACTGTTCGGTTGCTTCGATGGAAGGAATTTCATCGCCACCAAAGAAATTAACTAACACAGAATCTTCGCTCTCCTTAACTTCCTGTTTATCATCTGAAGCTTCTTTACCAGGCATCTCCTGCATTCCTAAAGTAGCGTGCTCATTTAGATTAATTTTCATCGCTGAAACATCAGATTCATCCATATTGTTTTGCAACGCAGGAGGAAGTGCTTTGATATCTTTGCTCGACATGGAGGAATACATAAAATTAGCGAGCATCTTTTTTACGTCAGAAATATCGGTTCGTAATTCAACCAATGCACGATACACTAATTCACGATCACGGCGTTCAAAATCATTCTCTGAAGTTGACTGCTGCTTTTCTTCACCATTAGAAACCATGGGTAAATTATCCGGAGAACCGTGCCGTTGGCGACCTTTTAAATACTTTTGCAGTCGCTCCACATCTATAAACTGAGATTTCTCCAGAACTACCAATTGTTCGGCTACATTTTTAAGTTCTCGGATATTACCCGGCCATCGGTAAGAAATGAGTAGCTCTCTTGCTTCGTCAGAAAAGCCCTTAAATACGGAATCATACTTAGCGGAGAATTCCTGAACAAATTTTCTAAATATGGGAACCACATCTTCTTGCCTTTCGCGAAGAGCAGGAAGGTGAATTTGAACAGTATCTAACCGGTAATAAAGATCTTCACGGAATGAACCGTCCTGAACAAGTTTCCATAGATTAAGATTAGTAGCTGCAATAACTCTTACATCTGTTTTCTGAACTTTACTGGAACCTACTCTAAAAAACTCCCCATTTTCCAGTACACGGAGTAATTTAACCTGTACGTTTTTTGGAGTGTCTCCGATTTCATCTAAGAAAATGGTACCACCATCGGCTTTTTCGAAATAGCCTTCTCTGGTTTCATTTGCACCAGTAAAGGCACCTTTTTCGTGTCCAAAAAGTTCGCTTTCTATGATACCTTCAGGAATAGCCCCACAGTTTACAATGATGAGATTATTACGCTTGCGCTCACTGAGGGAATGAATGGCTCGAGCAGTAACATCTTTACCTACACCACTTTCGCCTTGCAGCAACACGCTGATATCAGTTTTTGCAACCTGCATGATCTTATCAATTACATGGCGCATTTCCTGAGAAGTGCCTAATAACCCAAATTGTTCTTGAAATACTTCGCGATCCATTAACTTTGTTTTTCGTCTGACATTTTGACGTAAATTTAATGATTAATGTGCTAGTAAGTAACCTAAATCTCAAGAAATTTTCGGAATTTTTTTAAGGGCTAAATAAGATTCTATATCATAATTCTGATTCCCGTCTTTAAAGGATTTGTATATGTAAAGTAACTCTTGGAATCTAAACCAAAGCTGTCATCCCTGTAAAAGTCAGATAATTCGTTGACGGTTTTACAACAAGTCAAAATTAGTACGTCATCCGTGTTCTATTTTTTGGAGCAATTCCAAACTGCCGAACCCATCCCTGTCCCTTCCCTTCTCCGAGGGAAGGGGACTTCGAAATATTGAAT
>CAXBHO010000168.1:0-2849 GCA_963975485.1 uncultured Balneola sp.
TCCGGTAGTGGATATTTCCAATTCGCTTTGCCCGTTTCTATCTCCAACATAGTTAGGTTTCCATCAGGAAAGATTAAAACCTTATCGTTATCTATTATTGTAGGAGCACCTGAAACCAACGATAATGATACAGATTCATTCGAATAAGAATAACTCCACAAAAGGGCTAGCTCTTGTTCGGCAGGAGGCTCTTCTCCGGCTGTTTTTTCAATGCACGAACCAAATAAAATTGTAAAAGCAATTGCTATGTAAATCATTGTTTTATTCATGATAGTAATGAGGAGGTTTCCCTCCTCATATTTGATTAATATTAGTCAACTAAAACATCCCGAAGAAGCCATCTTTCAGCCTGATCCATAGGCTCAGCTCTTTCGTTTTTAACAATACCATTGGCAGGATCATTATAAGCATATTTTAACCTTCTCATCTCCATATGGTTGTAACCCCCTTTGTTTCCTGTATCACCGTAGAAGAAATTCCCTTTACTCTGAGTTGCCGAATAATTTTGCATATCAGAGTTTTTCCAAACACCGTATTGAGGTGCTGTAACTGCGTCATTTTTCTGAGCAGCATGTACATAGACAAGTTCGGTTACTGTTTCCCAACCATTATCTATGCAATCAATAGGTCTTGGTTCATCAAATATAGAGCCTGGACCAATTTCATCTTCAGGTTGATTATCGCATCCAACATAGCGTTGATAAGTTATATACCTAGCTTCTGTAAAGTAAGAATCTATGATTGTACCCCAAGTATTATCTACATTTTCTATGGCGTATCTTCCATCCTTCCAAAGGTTTTCTTTTCCTTTTGCTATATCTTTTGCTCTGTTTTCTCTTTTTCTGCATCCGAAAAGACACAACCAAGAGCTTGCAATGCTTCTGTGAATGTCATACCTGGTTTCCCAATAATCTTCTTCTGCTTTATAATATCTTCTGAATAAAGAATAATTGTTAGCTGTGGCTTTCTCATTTCCATCACCTACAACCTCGTCTGCAATTCGAACTGGAACGGGGTATTTTTCGACTCCATAGATGGAACGTACTTGTGCACTTGGTTGAATGCTGTTCAGCAGATTGGGAAAGACTTTTCCCGGGCTAATGATATCTCGTAAGTATAGATGTCCTAATTGAACACCACCAACAACTACGTCAAAACCAATAAATTGCTGATCTTCAAGGAAATCTATTTGATCATCAAGAAGGTTAAAGGCATCCTCAATTTGTGTCATGGCATCTACGCCAGTTAGAATAAAAGAACCTGAAGAAACCCAGTTCCCTACTATACCACTACGAGCAGTATTATATGGTATTGTAAGTTTATCTCGGTATTCTTCCATTGTAGGTAGTACATTCTTAAATCCACTTTCAGCGCCAACACTTACTCCAGCAACTCGTACGCCTTGATGAGGGGTGGCAACTGTGATTACCCCCACAACATCAATGGTTGCTATTTGAGAAGGAAAATCCCATGAATTAATTACACGTTCTAATAGACGCGCTACATATCCACCAACACTATGGCCTACTAAGACTATTTCAACATTCCGATCTCCATCAAAAAGCTCAATCATTTCACCTTTGATAAGATTTTCCAGGAATGAAGAAAGAAGTGCTTCAAAGTTAACCGTACTGGTTAATGAAGAGGCACTACTTAATAGTACCTGTGGTAAATTTTTCAAAACATCATCCAAAATTAACACATTTCCTTGTGGAACGACAGTTCCGTTCCATTCGGAAGGTGTATTGCTAGAACTCCAAACCTCTGCCCCATACCCCGAAATAAATATGACATATTTCTCAGCGTGAGCCTGTTTTGAGATAGAGCCTATAAAGATCATAAAAAATAAAATTGTTAATCGTTTCATTTGTTTTCCTCATTATTGTTTATAATTACTTTTATATCAGATCGATTGGTAACTCTTCTTTTTACGACTTCCCAATCACCATTAATTTCTCCTAAGAATAGAGTTTCAGAATTTTTTAGTACTTGAAACCCTTCTACCTCTTCGTAAGACATAGAAGTAATAGATTCATACTTTCCATTTGGAAGTTTTGTGGCGGATTTTATTTCATTTCCGGTTTTTAAATCTATTATTTTATCAATGCTAAAATCATGATTATCATCAGATTCTAATGAGTAAAAGGCGAATTCAGCATTATGTATTTTGAAGTCGATTCCTGAGGCTTCTAGATTTCTAATAGTTCTGCTTATTTTTGCTTCGGCAGTAGTCTCTTGAGAAGCTTGAAGACTATCATATTTTTCAGGATCTATTTGAAACTCTAGAATATCATATGGAGTTTCATTTAGAATTTGCCCATTAAAATCTGTATAAGTCATCATACCATCTTTCATTACAAATGATTTGATGCCTTTATCTTCATCACTTCGAGCCGGCATTTTATCTTTTAGTTCATTGAATAGATCTTCAGGCATATTTAGGCCTAAATCTCCATCTACAACTTCATAGGAATAGAACATATTTCCTTCATCATCAAAGCCAAGAGTTTTTTTAATATGCTCGTAATCTGCTAGTATTTCTGTATTAGGATTACTTTTAGAAAGCCCTTCTACAATTCCCTGAGGCCATACCCTACTATAGGTAAGCTCTTTTTCTTTATATGATTCTTGATACTTAACATTAGGAGCTATCAAATCTCCGGAATCATTAAGGTCTTTGTCCACTATGAGAGAAGCATCTCCTCCACTACATGCAGCCAAGGCTAACATGCCACTTATTAACATAAGTGTCGTACTTGTCATTATTTTTTTTATTCTATTGTTCATTGTAAACGTATATTTAAATGATTGTCGCTTTTGCGACGATTAATAATAAGCAGGTCGGTTCT
>CAXBHO010000169.1:0-2645 GCA_963975485.1 uncultured Balneola sp.
ACCACTTCGAACTTCGTAACCACAAGCGTGCTTATGAACTCAAAGATAAAAATGGAAATATTGGGTTTCTAAAAGGAGATAAAAATCCAGCGATGGAAGAAGTTGAAATCTGGATAAAGGAAAACCTATAAATCTTTAATTGTAGCCTCATATTAAATGAGGCTACATAATTTTACTGTTATGTATAAATTATTAATCATAAGTATTTTTGGATTACTTGCGTCATGTTTTAGTTCTCCAACAGATGAACCCAAAAAAGATGTTGAACTCCTCCAATTATGGAGTTTTGAACACGGTACGGCTGGGGATGCACCTCCAATAATTCACGAAGATAAAATAATCATGTCAGGAGGATTATATGTATATGCTCTAAATGAGGAAACCGGAGAAGAAATTTGGAAAGCTCAATTTGAAGATGATAGTGAACTTCAGGGGCGAATTTTTTTAATTAATGGCAATCAGGTAGCTGTTGCTCACACGGATAAAATCAGGGCGTGGAATATCTCTGATGGAGCTTTAGAATGGGAGTTTGATTACGACATAAATGGACTGAAACCACGGCTTACGGGAAAGCATATTTCTTATAGTGATAAATATGGATTTACTTCTGAGCGAAGTCGATTCTTCATTTTGAATATGTCTGGTGGTGTTGAGCAAATAAAATTATTGGACAACAAGTATGGAGTGCAAGGCTTAGCATATTCAAATAGCAAATTATATATAGGGCAAAAAAATACAGTAACCGGGGCTTTGACTTTAGGAAGAATTACAGCATTTAATTCCGAAACAGTTGATAGTTTGTGGGTTTTTAATACGGATAAAGGAGGTTTTATTAATGTAGCTCCTATTGTAGAAAACGGAATTATATATGCGGGCTCTTTTGGCAACTCTCCAACTGATATAGCTGTAGCATTAAATGCAGAAACAGGAGAAGTAATCTGGGAACACGAATCCGATTTTATTTTTACCCGCAATTCTGCATTGGGACCAAAGCATTTTTATATAAATACCGGTGGCTCTTTAGCAGCTTTAGATAAGCAAACCGGAGTTATCAAATGGAGAGAGCGGTGGCTGGGAACCGCATCAACCAAACCGGTGTATTTGGGCGGGTATGTATATTTTACCAATTACTCAGAATTGATGGTTATAGATGATGAAACGGGTGAAGTTGTACATCGAGAACCTTCACCTGATGGTTCAACAATTTGGCACGTAGCCGCATCTTCCGATAAAATATTTGCCCAAACGAGCAGGCAACTCATTGCTTACCAGCCGTGGCACCTTAGAAATTAGCGGAGCTAATAAATGTCAAATATCAAACTACAAATGACAAATAAGGAGATATAATGGATATTGGAAATTGTTATTTGATATTTATGCGAAGCATGGTTGGGGTGGTAAACATCCACAGCGTGCTCTGGAGTGAGGGGGATGCTTTCAACGATGATTATAATCAATACAATAGTGACATCCCTCATGATGGAGGGTATAATCACTTTGAGTTGAGAAATCTCGAACGAGCTTATGACCTCAAAGATAATGGGTCAGATAAAGGGTTTTCTAAAGGGGATCTTAATCCAGCTATGGGAAGAGTAAAAATTTGGCTGATAGACAAATTTGGAACCGCTTCAAATTAATTTCAAAATATTAACAATGTCGGGGCTTTTTGCCCTGACTAAATTTTAAGAATATGAAAATTATAAAGTTTTTTTTATTGATAACGGTATTCAATTCGTGTTTTGAACAAAAAACAAATATTGAAGAAAAAGATCTGATACCTATTTGGTCTCAAAACACTGATCTTGTAGGCGTTCCAAGTACTGCTCCATTAATAATTGATAATGAGTTAGTTGTCTATTCAGGTGAAATATCATTAACTGCTTTAAGAATTGATGATGGAGAAGTAATTTGGAGAGGGGCTATTGATGAGAAAAACTCAATTCAATCAAATCAATTGCTCTATGATGGTGAGAAAATAGTTTCAAATCATATTCATGATGTAATAGCATGGGACAAGCGGACTGGAGAGAAAGTCTTTTTTAAAGGTAAATCGGATGGTATTTCTGTTTTCAAGATCGGCAAGAATTCAATTACTGATGAAGGATATGCTTTTGTTGGGGATACGTTGGACTTATATGTCTTAAATAAAATTGGGGATATTATTTATACGAAAGATATAGAGCTGAGTACTGCTGGAGTTGGATATGTGAATGGGAAATTATTTTTGAGTCAAGGGAAAACGATACATGGAGCGCTTACTAAAGGTAAAATAAGAGCATTTGAAGCATTAAATGGAGATAGTCTATGGATTTTTGAAACAGATAAAGGTGGTTTTATTAGAACATCACCTATTGTAGAAGACGGAGTAGTATACGCTGGAACTTACTTGGGAAATCCAAGCAGGGTGTTTGCTCTTGATGCGGAAACTGGAGATATGATCTGGGAACGTCCGGGTTTTTCTACGTTCCAAATGATTACTAACGAAAACAGGATTTACGTAAATACTCAGGGCTCATTGCAAGCCATAGAAAAAAGTAATGGAGAAATAGCTTGGAGTGTGATTTTTGAATCAAGTGGAACTGCAAATATGGTTTATTTGGAAGGCTATGTCTATCACTCCGATCATGGTCGTTTGTTCGTAATTG
>CAXBHO010000170.1:0-2292 GCA_963975485.1 uncultured Balneola sp.
TGAATCAAACTAAGAAAAACAAAAACGCTGTCCTATGAACCTAGACCACCACAGTATGCCGTTTGAAGAAAAACGCTGTGTACCAGATACAGGAAGTTCTTTTCATCGGGGATCTGCACAACGGAAAGCCCGGGGTTTTGTCAGAAGAGCACATTCACCTTGCCTACAAGGAAGCTAAACAGGAAAAGAGCTTGTGCCTGAGAAAAGTAACTTACAGGGATGACAAAGGGCGGATGTATGAGTTTATCACCAACAACTTTGAAATAAGCCGGGAGGAAGTAGCTTTTTTGTACAAATTGCGTTGGAATATCGAACTGCTCTTCAAAAAACTCAAACAAAATTTTCAGCTGCACTACTTTTATTCCGAGACCGAGAACGGCATCAAAACCCAGATATGGTGTACATTGATAGCACAATTGCTATTGCAGGTTCTAAGAGTGAAAGCGGAGAGCAAAAAGGCATTTTCAACCATGGCAGCCCTTATCAGGATCCATTTGATAAGCCATCTTGATATTTTCTGGATGGTCCAGAACAGCAGAAGGACCTATGCCAAACAGAAAAAGCGAAATAAATCCCCCTGCATACAGACCGCACTGTTTTAAAATAAGGGGGGTAGGTTTTTGATTTTAAAAAAATATATATTGACAATCAATATGTTATGGGTAAATATTGCCCGTTTAATAGTGATAAATTAAATAAAAAAATCCTTACGCGTATTCAGTTAGATTAAAACTTATTCTATCAAGCCTGATTACATATACATTATAATTAATTAGTAAGTAATCAAATACAGATAAATTTGCTACTTGCGAGTTATTAATAATTAACCGTAATTATATGTAATTCATGAGGAAGGACATACAAAACGTTGGCTTGCTTGCAATAATTAAAACGTAAATTGAAATTAGTTTTGTATGGAAAATATAGAAAATGCTGTAAGAGTTCTTAAACCAGTAATTCATAAAGTACGCACTGTTAAGTAATGGGCGAAGTTAATGGGCTATGACGATCCGAAATACTTTGCTCGTCTTATTAGAAGAAACTTAGGTTTTACCTGTAAATACGCAATGGTAAGAGTCAGGGTTGAAAAGTTTATTGATTGCATCAAACAAGATCCTGATCAAAAAAATTATTGCTTTGCCAAGGATATTGGTTTGTTGGACGAGATATCTTTGAACAAATATTTACGTAAACACGTAAGTAAGAATCCTACGCAATTTAGAGCCGAAATTCGGGAAGGAGCAATTAAAAAAACACATTATGGAAAAAAAAGGTAGTAATTTTGGATAATCTTTTCGGCTACGAAAAAGAGCTAATTAAATTTTTTGTGAAATTTTTTCTTTTTCTGAGTTCAAGTAATAAGTGCAACACGAAAATAAATTCTCAACAATTAAAAATTTTGTTAGCCATGAAAAAGTCAATGCTCATACCATCAATTATGTTGGTCTTTCTCTTTATTTTTGGTCTCATAGCTTGCGAGAGTAACAGTACAGCTACTTCGGTAAACAATTACAAGTTCAATGAAGATATACTTCTCCAAGAGCTTCAGCTTTCGAAGCCAATACGGAACCGAGTTCAGCAGAATTTACTATAGATGCAAGCTACTCTGCCTCTGATATAGACCTGAATGCAGATAATATTAATACCTCTGAACAATTACTTTTCGATGTGTATTCGTCGAATCAATATAGCGTAACAGGAAATCTTTCTATTACTGCTGGAACTGAAAGCACAGTCAGCGATCCTTTTAAAATTAATCCGGTTTACGAATCGTATAAAAACATAGCCGGCAATATTAGGTATGACGGATATTCCACGATACATTATACCTTGGGCGGGGCTTCTTATTCTGCCACGTTAACTACTAATGAAAAAAATATTCTTAGCGAAATACAGCAGGAATTAGATATTGCAAAGTCGTTTGAAAGTGGTACAGAACATCCCGAAGAGCTCCTTAAAACTTCGAGCCAAGCCAGTACTTCTGAAATAGAAATACCTTTAGAGGCTATGACTGATTATGAGATAAAAAAGTGGTTGAAAGAACAAGGCTACAAAGTAAAAGAATTAGGGAATCGTCGTTTTGAGATTGTTTATAAGTATAAAGAAGATACTCCATCAAAAATGATGAGTATTACAAGCATATTTGATGCCAACACCGGCAAGATGGAACCAAGCTTCACGGCTTTTAAAGATGGTAAAGCAATTGCCAGTCATGCCACTAAAGAAGATGGTAAATCAAAGATATTAACACAGCGGTAAAATATAGGAATATATAATTTAATTATGTATCTT